>NZ_JOGV01000012.1:0-150119 GCF_000721365.1 Streptomyces sp. NRRL F-5650
CCCCCGCGCCCCCTCCGCCCCCCGGTCCCGCCCACCCCGCACCAGCCGGAGGCCTGCCGCCGACGGCTCCCGGAGCCGAGCCGACCGGAGCCGAGCCGACCGGAGCCATGTCGGAGACCGGGAGTTTCCACCTGCCGCCTCCGCACCCGGCCCCGGCCACCGCCGGGGACGCCCCGCGGCACCCCCCGTACACCGAACACCGCGCGCCCCACGTGCCGCCGCTCCCCGCCCAGGCCCTCGTGCCGTCGCCGCAGCAGCCCGCGGACCTTCCCACCGCCGCGTACACCGCCCCGAACCCCCGGACGGCGCCGCCCGCCCAGCACCGCGGGGCACGGCGACGGCGCCGATCCGGCCCCCCGGCGAGGGTGGCGTTGCCCCTGCTGCTGCTCGCGCTGGCCTGCTACGCCGTGGGTTTCTGGGCGCTGGCCCGCGTCTGACCCCGGCGTTCCAGGGGGCCGGGCCAGGTCCGGTCAAGGCCGGGTCAGGTCCGGCGCCGGGCGGCCGCGGTCCACACGGCCAGGACCAGGAGCAGCAGGCTGCCGGTGCCGATGCCGCCGACGGCGACCGCTTTCATGGCCGTGTCGTCGCCCGCGGCCCCGCTCCCGCCACCGGGGGCGGCGATGCGGTCCCGTGCGGAGACCTCGAAGAGGCCCTTGGGACGGGACTCCCCCGCGTACTCGGGCCCGCTCCGCGCCGCTCCCCCGAGGCGCAGGCGCAGCGTGAGTCCGAACGGGCCCTGGCCGAAGTCGTCGGCGGCCTGGGCCGCGAGGTGGACGACGACGTAGTAGTCCCCGGCGAACCGCAGCGCGGCGACCCGCCCCGCGGTGGCGTACCGGTTGGCGTACGCCACCGGCGGCAGGGGAGCGAGGCCGACGGTGGTCCGGCGTCCGGTGTAGCCCTTGGCCGCGTCGGCGACCTCGCCGCGCACGGGGTTGTGCAGGGCCAGGCGCAGGGCACCGGTGGCATAGCCGGAGGCGTCCGCGGAACCGGCGAGTTCGGCGGTGGCGTACACCTGATGGCCCCAGTCGACGGGCACCCTGTAATAGAGGGTCTGGCCGGGCCGGATGTCGTCGCGCCAGACGCCCTGCCCGAGGAGGGTGGCGTGGGCGAACCCGCTGCCGCCCGCCCGGCGTTCCGGCTCGCCGCCGAGGGGTTCGGGCGAGGCGGAGTCCCAGGTCTCGGGCGCCTTCGTCGTCCCGGTCCGCCGCAGGCCGGGTTCGGTGGCCACGGTGAGTTCCAGGTCCCAGTCGTCCGGCGGGGAGTCCTGCGGCCTGGTCCGCTCGACACCGACGTAGTAGGTGCCGGGGCCCTGGCACCGGTTGCCGCCGGGGCCGACCTCGCGCACGCCCCAGGCGGTGACCGGACGGGGACTGCGGGCGGCGCCGAACGTCGCGCTGTGCACGGAGCAGGAGCCGCCGTCGGCGTCCCGCACGGAGACCCGGATGCCGTCGACCGCGGTGACCTCTTCGCCGGCGCCGGGTACGGCGGTCACGGAGACGTAGGCGTCGGAGGCGGCGTCGAGGTCGAGGCGGTAGTAGCGGGTGCCCTCCCTCGGCAGGGAACTTCGGTAGGCGGAGCCCGCCGCCAGCGTTTCGGCGCCCTCGGTGTCACTCGCGCCCGCGACCGGCAGGACGCCGTCGGCGAAGCCGTACCCGGCGGACGCCCCGGCCGCCCCGGCCGCACGGGCGGCACCGGCCGGTACGGCCGGACCGGCCGCGAGCACCGTGGCGCCCGGCAGGGCCGCGGTCGTGGCCAGAACGGCGGCCACCACGGCCGTCCGTGTGAACGCCGTCGGCAGTGCGGACCCCCTCGCCCGCGACCGCCCCGTTCCGGCACGCCGCCGAGCCGTACACCACCGTCCCATGACCCGCCACCCCTCGCGTCCACCGGCTCAGTCGCCCCGTCACCGCCCGCCCCGACCGGACCTGCCCCCTGAGGGCAACACAAAACCCCGACCGTTTCACGGCCGGGGTCTGCTCAGGACCGGATGTCGGTCGTACTCACGAACCCGTGGGCACGGAGTCAGTCGCCTCCGTCCACAGATCCTGCTCGGCGCGATCCGCCTGGATCTGGCGGTACACGAGGAGCCCGCCGATGGCGGCCAGTGCGACCAGGAGAAGCTTCTTCACCGCGCGACCTCGTCTTTCCTTGACGTAGGGGACCTCTGGCGCCCGACTATACACACCGGTCGATACCGATCGGTGACCTGCGTCGGCGGTCAACTGCCCGGTGCCGGAGCCCTTTAGAAGCGGACGAAGCCGTTCTGACCGGAGGGTGATCACGCCCTCACATGCGGTGACTTTTGCCCGCCTCCCTCCCGTCTGCGCACCTTTTCCACCGCCTTGCGGCTATTCGGGTGGTGTTCATCTGAACATCGACGCGCCACGGACGTAGGTCCACCACTTCGCGACGCTCATACACATCATGAGGAAAGTACGCAAATCGCCCAACCCGAAAGTGAGGGGCCATGGCCCGGAACAAGGTCCTGACGCTGTGGACCAGCATCGTCACCGCCTTCCTCGCGCTGTGCACGGCGCTCGGACTCATCACGACGACGGCCGCCGCGGCCACGCCGCAGACCGGCACGCACAGCAACAGCGAGAGCGAGAGCGCCTCCCCCGAGGCGGCACCCGCGGCCACCGCCCACCGGACCTGGCCCCGGACCGGTTCCCTGCCTCCCACGATGAAGCAGCGCATCCGTGCCGAGGCGCACGGCGCGGCCCCCAGTTGCCGGCACCACCCGCTCGCCGGCACCTCCGCCCCCGCCCCCGCCACCGCCGCCATCGGCCTCCCGTGCGGCGACACCGCCGCCGAGCCTCCGGCCCAGCACACCATCCCGCTCCAGCGCTGAGCGGACCGCACCACCCCGACCCCGACGCAACGGCGATCTGCGTACCGCTCCACACGCGAGAACGGCCCGGCGGCTCGACCGAGCAGCCGGGCCGCCGCCGTGTGTACGCAGAGCGGCGGCTCCGCCGGCAGGCCCCCGGACCCTCAGACCCCTCTCGTAGGGCACACCCTCGTACGGCAGACCCCTCTCCCACGGCCGACGGGACCCGACTCCTCAAGTCCTCTTGAGGAGTTGTAGCCTGCGGACCGTGCCCAAGGCGTACGAAGTGATCGCTGACGACCTCCGCCGCTCGATCCGCGCGGGCGAACGCGGGCCCGGCGAGCGGCTGCCCTCGGAGGCGGACCTCGCCCACCACTACCGGCGCAGCGTGCCCACCGTGCAGAACGCGCTCCGGCTGCTGAGCGACGAGGGCCTGATCGACAGGCGGCACGGACGCGGCACCTTCGTCCGGCGCCCCCGCATCCCGGCGGTGCGGGACAACCGCCGGCACCAGTGGGAGAAGGACCGGGCCCGGCGGCCTCTCGCCACGCGGGCCGAGACCGGCGCCACGGAGCGCGACACCGGCCTGCGCGCCGACGATCTCGTCTTCCACGCGGAGTACCGCGAACGGGAGGCGTCCGGGGAACTGGCCGAGGTCTTCGGCGTCCCCGAGGGCACCAAGCTCCTCCAACGGGACTTCCGGACCCGGCACTCGGTCGAGCCCGCCCCCTTCAGCCTGGTCACGTCCTACCTCGTCCGCGACATGATCGCGGCCAACCCCGACCTCCTGGACGAGACCAGGGAACCCTGGCCGGGCGGCACCCAGCACCAGCTCCACACCGTGGGCATCGAGGTGGACCGCGTGGAGGAGCGTTTCACCGCCCGCCCTCCGTCCCCTGAGGAAGCCGCGGCCCTGGACCTGCCGCCGGGCACCTCGGTGATCCTGTTGCGCAAGACCTCGTACGACACCGGGGGCCGGGTGGTGGACGTCTCCGACGTCACGCTGCCCGGCGACCGCACCGAACTGCTCTTCACGACCCGTCTGGAAAGGTGGTGAGTGCCGCCGTGAACCGGCGCGTCACCGTCGTCACGGCCGTCCACGGCCCCTCCGCGCCCTTCCTGCCCGAGGCCCACGCCTCGCTGTGCGCCCAGGAGCTGCCCGACGGCTGGGAGTGGCGCTGGGTGATCCAGGAGGACGGCCGGACCGAGGACGTCCGGCCGTACGTGCCCGACGACCCGCGGGTCGTCTTCCACCAGGGGCGCCCCGGCCGGCAGGGCGGACCCGGGGTGGCGCGCACCCTGGCCCTGGCCCACGCGGACGGCGCGTACGTGAAGGTCCTGGACGCCGACGACCGGCTCACCCCGGGCGCCCTGGCGCGCGACCTGGCCGCTCTGGAGGCCGACCCGTCGGTCGGCTGGGCGACCTCGCGTGTCCTGGACCTCCTGCCGGACGGTTCGACGGCCGGCTTCCCCGGCGACCCGGTGCACGGGCCCGTCGAGCGCGGGGAGGTCCTCGGCTTCTGGAAGGCGAACGGCTTCCGTGCCCAGGTCCACCCGGCGACCCTCCTGGTGCGGCGTGACCTGCTGCTCGCGCTGGGCGGCTGGATGGCCCTGCCCGCCTCCGAGGACACCGGCCTGCTGCTGGCGCTCAACGCCGTGAGCCGGGGGTGGTTCACGCAGGAGGTGGGTCTTCTCTACCGCAAGTGGGAGGGGCAGGAGACCGGCCAGGCCGCTCATGCGGAACCCGCCGAACACGCTGCCCGGATGGCGGTGGTGGAGGCCAGGGCACGCGCGCTGGCCGCCTTCGGGTGGCGGCTTCCGGAGGGCACACGGTAGCGGGAGCGGGGGTCAGGGCAGTCGCCATCACACCGTTGCACGGGCCGTTCAGACCGTCGTACGAACCGTACAGACCGTCGTACGGGCCGTTCAGGGCAGCCGCTCCGCGTCGACCCGGGAGAAGACCAGGTCGCTCTCCCCGGTGACCGGCCCGCGCCAGCGGACCGGCGCCGTCCGCGCCGCGCCGCGCAGTGCCCCGGGATAGCTGCCCGGCGCGTAGTCGTTGGCCAGCCGGTAGGCATGGAATCCGGCCTCCCGCATCACTTCCATCAGCTCGTCGGCCCGGTCGCCCAGCCGGGCCATGCGCTCGGGAGCCACCTCGACCGTGATCTCCGCGTCGGGCCGCAGCGTGCCCAGCACCGGCGCGAGACCGCGCACGACGCCTCCCTCGGCGCCCTCGACGTCGATCTTGATCACGCGGGCGGTCGCGATCTCCGCCGCGCCGAGGAGTTCCGGCAGGGGTCGGGCCTCCGTCTCGAAACGGGACTCCGCCGGACCGTCGTACGGCACGATGCTGTTCGCGCCGGTGTTCCGGGAGCTGGCGAGTGTGAAGGTCAGCTTCCCGGCGCGGTCCGACACGGCGGCGTTGAGGGCGCGGACGTTGCCGAGGCCGTTGAGCCGGACATTGTGCACCAGGCGGCGGTGGAGGTCGGGGGACGCCTCGATCGCGACGACCCGGCCCCGGTCACCGACGAGCCGGGCCGCCAGGACGCTGAAGAAGCCGATGTTCGCCCCGACGTCGACGAAGCCGTCCCCGGGACCCAGCCGTCGTCGCAGCCAGTGCGTCAGGTGCGGTTCCCAGGCGCCGAACAGATACAGGTACCGCTGGATGAGGTCCTGGGTGTCCACCGCGAACCGGCCGCCCGAGCGCGTCACGACGACGGCCCGGCGGGGATGCTCGCGCAGGTGCGCGTCGAGCCGCCGTTCGGCGAGGAGCGCCTTCCCGAGGGTGCCGGGGCCGTGCCGCACGTACCGGACGGCGAGGCCGACCAGCACCTCGGTCGCAGCGGCCCCCGGACCGGCCCGGCCGCTCAGCTCCTGGCCTCTTCCGGTTCCGTACGAGTGATCGTGATCGCGGCGGACGGGCATCCCTCGGCCGCCTCGCGCACCCGCGGGGCGTCGACGGCGTGTTCCCGGCCGGGTATGACGGCGCCCAGACCGTCGACCTGGGTGAAGACGGATGGGGCCCGGTGAACGCAGTCGCCGGAGCCGTAGCACTGCTCGGGGTCGAGGGAGATCCTCACGCGTCCTCCAGCGGCGGTCGGTGGCGAACCCTTCACGTGCTGCCTTCCCACGGATCGGCACAGCGAACCCGCCTTGTCCTCCTGCCTGTTGGCCGGTCCGGCCCGGCGCTCATAAGATCGTCCGGCAGTCCCGTCGAGCGCAGGCACGGGGCACGGGGGCACGGCGCACCAGGTGCCGAGTCGTGACTGGGGGGCGGTTTGGGGACCGGCGAGCAACTGGTGACGATCGCTGCCGTGCTGCTCGGCGCGCTGACCACCCACGTCACGAACCACCTGATGGAGCGGAGCAGGAACCGCCACCAGTTGCTGACGCGGTGGGACGACAAGAAGGTCGACGCCTATGGGGAGTACGTCGACGCCGCCAAGATGCGGATCGCCGCCGCCGTGCCGCTGTACGAGATGCGGGAGGGGCTGCGCGAGAGCCACCGCGGCGAGGAGGACCTGCGCGACGACCTGGCGGAAGCGGGCCGCCGCTGGGGAGCGGCCTTCGAGCGGGTCATGCTCCTCGGCGGGGACGACGCCATCGAGTCCGGGCACGAGCTCAACGTACTGCTCGCCGAGATCGACTGGCAGGCCACCGGCCGGGTCGAGGGCACCCTGGAGGAGTGGCGGGAGCGGCACCGGGCGGCGTTCCGCGCCATCAACGCCTTCCACGAGGACGCCAGGGCCGATCTCGGCATCCGGGGCCGCGTCACCGGCGAGAAGCATCCCGAGCGGGATCTGCTGGTCCCGTCCGCCCGGCGTCCCGCCCGCCGGCCGCCGGCGAGCGACGACGAGGGATGACCGCGGAGAACGACGGCGAGGACTGACCTCGGGGACCGGCCGCGAGGACCGGCCGTGAGGCTGACGGTTGTCGCCGGGGGGCGGGGGAATACGCGTCGGCATGGTTTGGCTCCGGTCCCTCCCCTCGTGGGGACCGGTGCCAAACCATGCCGGCGACGATTCGCGTGCGGCAGCCGGACGGCGGGACTCCGGAAGCGACGGACCGCCGAAAGCTGACCGAGAACGTGCGGCCTCGTGGCGAGTCCCTCCGAGCCCCGGGCCGCTGACCTGTCCGGGTGCCGCGGAGCCGCCTCGCCACTGCGACGCGATCCTGCCACCCGAGGTCGCCCCCGAGGAGGCACCGGAACCGCGGAACCGCTGTAGCCGCAGGTCAGCCGTATAGAGTGAGTTTTCCGGTCCGGACGTCCAGGTGCGGGGGAAGTTAGGAGTGGAGGCCTTGAGTTTCGACTCAGGGGCACGCACGGCCTTCGCGGAACGCCTCGCTCTGCTGTACAGGGAGGCCGGCAATCCTCCCCTCAAGCGCGTGTCCGAGGCCGTCGTCCGACTCCAGCGGGTCGACGAACGGGGCCGGCCCGTACGCGTCTCTGCCCAGCGGATCAGCGACTGGCGGCGCGCCAAGAACGTGCCCGCCCAGTTCACGGCTCTCGCGGCCGTCCTGCACGTCCTCATACCGCAGGCGCGGCGCGCCCGTCCGGTACCGGTCTCCGCCGGTCTGTACGACCTGGCCCAGTGGCAGCGCCTGTGGGAGCGGGCGATGGCCGACCCGGGCGGGGAGCGGCCCGGGCAGCCCGCGGCCGAGGAACGGCCCGCCGCCGAGGCCGCGGCGACGCCCGGCGGGGTCTGCCCGTACCGGGGACTGGCCGCCTACCGCCCGCAGGACGCCGGCTGGTTCTTCGGGCGGGAACAGAGCACACGGGCCCTCGTCGCCCAGCTCCGCACCGCGCGGGACACGGGCGGTCTGGTCATGCTCGTGGGCGCCTCGGGGGCCGGGAAATCCTCGCTGCTGAACGCCGGGCTGGTGCCCGCCCTGCGCGCCGGCGCACCGGACGCCGGGGCCGGAGCCGGGGCCGGGTCGCCGCCCCGGCGGGTGCTCCAGCTCGTTCCGGGGGCCGACCCGGTGGGGGAGCTGACCCGCCTGGTGCCGCAGCTCACGCCCGTCGTCGGCGCCGTGCGCGAAGCGGTCGCGCAGGGGACGGCCGCCGTGGAGCCGGACGCCTCCGGGGCCGGGGGCGCGGTGCCCCCGGGTTCCGACGACGCCACCGGGGCGGCCTTCTCGGCGTGGGCGGCATGGGCGGCGTGCGCGGAGGAGCGGGACGGTCCGGAGGGGACGGGCGGTCCGGAGCCGGAGGGGACGGGCGAACGGGGCCGCACGTCCGGTGCCAAGGACCTCCAGGGCTTCCAGGGCTTCCAGGGCCTCCAGGGCCCCTGGGATCTCCGGGACCCCAGGGCCGTCCAGTCCCCCCGGACCGCGCGCACCGGCCCGGCGGCCCCCGAACCCCCGCCCCCCGCTCCTCCGGTCGTCATCGTGGACCAGTTCGAGGAACTCTTCACGCTCTGCGCCGACGAGACGGACCGGCGCGTGTTCATCCGGCTGCTCCAGGCCGCCTGCGTGCCCGGCGCCGACGGCGACCCGGCGCCGGTACAGGTGACGCTGGGCGTCCGCGCCGACTTCTACGACCAGTGCCTGCGGTACCCGGAACTGGCCGACGCCCTCCAGCACCGGCACATGGTGCTCGGGCCGCTGACCACCGCGGAACTGCGCGAGGCGGTGACCGCGCCCGCGCGGGCCGTCGGCATGGAACTCGAACCCGGACTCGCCGAGCTGATCATCCGCGAGGTGAGCACCGACGGCCCGCGCGGGGCACACGACGCGGGCGTGCTCCCGCTCCTGTCCCACGCCCTGCTCGCCACCTGGCAGCGCCGCAAGGCCGGCCGGCTGACGCTGGCCGGCTACCGCGCTGCCGGCGGCATCCAGGGCGCGGTGGCCGCGACCGCCGAGCGGGCCTGGTCCGGCCTGGACCCTGCGGCCCGCACCGCCGCGCGGCTGCTGCTGCTCAGGCTGGTCCGGCTGAGCGAGGACTCCCAGGCCACCCGCAGGCGCAGTACGCGACGCCGGCTGGCCGAGGAGTCGGGCGACCCGGGCAAGACCGAGGAGTCCCTCGAGGCGCTGGTGCGGGCCCGGCTGGTGACGCTCGACGCGGACACCGTGGAGATCACCCACGAGGCGCTGCTGCACGCCTGGCCCCGGCTGCGCAACTGGATCGACGAGGACCGCGCCGGGAACCTGCTGCGCCAGCGGCTGGAGGAGGACGGCCTGGCCTGGGAGGAGTCGGACCGCGACTCCGCGCTGCTCTACCGGGGCTCGCGGCTGGCGCAGGCCAGTAGCTGGGCGAAGTCGGCCGGCGACACCCTGCTGACCCGCAGCGCGGTGGAGTTCCTGGCCGCCGCGGTCAGGCTGCGCAGGCGCACCGTCATGATCAGCCGTACCGCCGTCTCGGTGGTGGTCGTCCTGGCCCTGGTGGCCGTCGGCTCGGCGGTGCTCGCCTGGCAGCAGCGCAACGACGCCGTCTTCGAGCAGGTGGTCGCCGAGGCGGACCGGGTCCAGGACACCGACCCCTCGCTGTCGGCGCAGCTCGACCTGGCGGCACACCGCCTGCGCCCGGACGACGAGGGCGTCATGAACCGGCTGATCTCGATCGTGAACGCGCCCCTGGCCACCCCGCTCCACGGCCACACCGGCGCCGTATACCTGACTTCGTTCAGCCCGGACGGACGGACCTTGGCGACGGCCAGCTACGACCGCACCGTCCGGCTCTGGGACGTCTCGGACCCCGCCCGTCCCAAGCAGCTCGGCAAGCCCCTCACCGGGCACACCAGTTGGGTGAGCACCGCGGTCTTCAGCCCGGACGGCCGCACCCTGGCCAGCGCCTCGGACGACGGCACGATCCGGCTGTGGGACGTACGCCGACCCAGCCGTCCCCGTCCGCTCGGCGCCCCGCTGCCCGGCCGCGGCGGCACCGTCTACCTGCTCGCCTTCAGCCCGGACGGCCGCACCCTGGCCAGCGCCCACGACGACCACGCCGTACGCCTGTGGAACGTGGCCGACCCGCGCGCCCCCGAGGCGCTGGGCACCCTGACCGGCCCCACCGCGGCGGTGCGCTCGGTGGCCTTCAGCCCCGACGGCCACACCCTCGCCGCCGGCGGCGACGACGACAAGGTCAGGCTGTGGGACGTCACCGCCCCCGCGCGGGCCGAACCGGTCGGCGCACCGCTCACCGGCCACGGCGGCCTCGTGCACTCCGTGGCCTTCAGCCCCGACGGCCGCACCCTGGCCAGCGGCAGCGCGGACGACACCGTCCGCCTCTGGAACGTCACCGACCCGGCCCGCGCCGAACCGGCCGGCGCACCCCTCACCGGCCACAGCGGCCCCGTCTGGGCGGTCGCCTTCAGCCCCGACGGCGCCATGCTCGCGGCGAGCAGCGCGGACAGCACGGCGAGCCTGTGGAACGTCAGCGACCCGGCCTACCCCTCCCAGGTCGGCGTGCCCCTCGCCGGGGGCAGCGGCGAGATGTACGCCCTGGGCTTCAGCCCCGACGGCCGCACCCTCGCCACCGGCAGCGGCGACAGCAAGGTCCGCCTGTGGTCGCTGCCGACGTCGGACATGATCGGCCGGATCGGCGCCTTCAGCCCGGACGGGCGCGTCCTGGCCACCGCGGCCCGCGACGGCAGGGTCCGGCTGTGGAACGTGGCGGACCCCGCCCGGCCCGTGTCGCTGAGCGCCCCCTTCAGACCGGGGGAGGGCGACATACGGTCGCTGGAGTTCTCCCCGGACGGCGACACGCTCGCGGTGCTCGCCGGGGGCCGCACACTGCAGTTGTGGGACGTCACCGACCCGGCCGGGCCCCGGGCCCACGGACCGCCCTTGGCCCTGGACACCCGCTACGCGGGCCCCGACACCCTCGCGTTCGGCCCGGACGGCCGCACCCTGGCCACGGCACACGACGACCGGACCGTCCAGTTGTGGGACACCGGTGACCCGTCCCGCCCCCGTCGCCTGGGCAAGCCGCTCACCGGTCACACGGGATACGTCAACACCCTCGCCTTCAGCCCCGACGGCCGCACCCTGGCCAGCGGCGGCGCGGACGACGCCGTGCGTCTGTGGGACGTCACCGACCCCGCGCACGCCACCCTGCTCGGCGCGCCCCGCAGCGGGCACCTCGGCCCCGTCAACGTCCTCTCCTACAGCCCCGACGGCCGCACCCTGGCCAGCGGCAGCGACGACGGCACGGTCCGGCTGTGGGACGTCACGAAGCGGTCCGGGGCGTCCGGGGCCGAGGCCACGCTCGCCGGGCACACCGACTCGGTGGTGTCACTGACGTTCAGCCAGGACGGCGCCACCCTGGCCAGCGGGGCCAACGACAACACCGTCCGGCTCTGGAGTGTGTCCGACCCCGCCCGGGCCACCCCCATCGGCCAGGCGATGAGCCCCAACACCAAGGCCGGCACCTTCCTGTCCTTCAGTCCCGTGCGCCACATGCTCGGGGTCTCCAGCGGCACGGACACCGTGCGGCTGTGGAGCCTGGACGTGGGCGACGCCATCGACCGCATCTGCTCCGCCACCCGGGGCGTGCTGACCGAGGAGAAGTGGCACGAGTACCTGCCCCGCCTCGACTACGAGTCACCGTGCGGCCACTGACCACCCCACAGGCCCGTGATCCCCGTCACATCACCCGTACCCGACCGACCAGTCGGCACCCGCTGGACACCCACCCTTGTTAGCCTTGGCCACAGCCCGGCCGCTGGCGCATCCCCCGTCGCCAGCGGCCGGGTTTTTCCCTGCCCGCCATCGCAGCCCCACCAGCGGCGCCCCGAACACCGAAGACCCCCAACCGGATCCGGCTGGGGGTCTTTCGTACTGGTGGGGCTAACAGGATTTGAACCTGTGGCCTCATCCTTATCAGGATTCAGGCCAAAGTCTGTGATCTCCGCAGGTCACCTGACCTGCACGAACGCTCATCGTCTACAGCCTTCTACCCTCGGCGTATTCGCGGCGCCCCTGTGCAACGTACGCCGGTCCCGGGGTAGTTCTGGGGTAGTCCCGGGGTAGCTCACGCGGCCGCCACCGCCCGCAGCCGGCGGCCCGGCTTCCGCACCGTGCCCGGCTTCCCGTCCTCCAACGCCGCCAGCACCTGACCCGCGTAGTCCGCCGCCGCGTGCGTGTAGATCCACGTCACCTCGCCAGCCCGCTCGTGCCCGAGGATCTCCTGCGTGATCACCTCCGGGACACCGCGGTCGTGGAGCCTTGACGCGAAGGCGTGCCGGGTGTCATGGAAGTCCGGCCACCAGTCCGTGCGCTCCACCTTCTCCGGCCGGGTCCGTCCGGTCGCCTCGTCCACGGTCTGCACGGTCACCGTGCGGACCGTCTTCCGGACGACGCCGGCCTTCTCGATCGCGTCCGTCCACACCCGGCGGAAGGCCGACCGCCGGAGCGGCGCCCGGTACGGTTCGCCCTCCCCGCCGTTCCGCCGGCTGCCCCGGCGCACCTTGTTCCGCCCATGGAAGACCAGCTCGTCCTCGCACAGTCCGTCCTTCAGGTCGGACACCGCCCGGCTGGGGGTGCCGTCCTTGCTCTCCTCCGCCCACAGTTCCCGGAGCACCCGAGCCGCGAGGCCGGTGAGCGGGACCGTGCGCAGGCCGGCGTCCGACTTCGGGTACGCCTTCCGCTTGATCTTCCCGCGCGGCTCCACCAGAACCTCGCGCACGTGGATGCGCCGGCCCTCGAAGTCGACGTTGCACCAGCGCAGGCCGGCCAGCTCCTGGAAGCGGAGCCCAGTCTCCTGCGCAACGATCAACAGGCTGTGGAAATAGCTGGGGAGCTTCTGCCGGATCAGCCAGAGCTGGGCGTACGTCGGCGGCCGCCGGTCCTCGGGGTGCTTCTTCTTCACCGTCGGCAGCCGCACACCCTCGGCCGGGTTGAAGGGGATCCGCCGGTCCAGCTTGGCCGCGGTGAGCATGCGGTCCAGGACCTGGAAGCACTTCGTCACGGAACTGGCCGCGAGCGGACCGCCGTTCTCATCGTGGAGGCTGTTCACCCACGTCTGGATCTCCAGCCACGCCAGCTCGTACAGCTTGTAGCTGCCCAGCGTGGGCGCGATGTGGATGCGCCACATGCCCTCGTCGCGGAGCTGCGACTGGGTCCAGTGCTCGATCCGGGTCTCTCCCTTGGTCTGGGTCGGCCACCACAAGCGCCACCAGGCGGTGAGGGTGATCTCGCCGCGGGCCGGGTCGATCCACGTGCGTTGCCTCATCTCGGTGCGGGTCTGCTCGAGGAAGGCGACGGCTGCCGTGTAGGTCGGCTTCGTCTTGCTGCGGGTCCTCCCGGAGGGGTCGGTGTATCGGGCTTCCCAGCTCCCCGCGTGCTCGTCGGCTGGCGCCCGCTCGGGGAACTTCCCCGGCGGATACTTCTTCAGGCATGGCGGGCAGCCGCAGCGCTGAGACGGGTTCGGGCGTGGGTTCTTGCTGGCCCACGTCGGGGCCTCCTTCTTGCGCACCATGTGGGAGTGCTCCTGATCAGAGAGTCGGTGCGCCGGCCGTGGCCGGGGTGAGCGCGAGGGGCAGCTCGACGGGCTCGCCGCAGAAGCAGCGGAGGCCGGCGCCGGGGGTGTCGGGCGCGCCGAGGTCGACCGTCAGGATCGCGTGCAGTTCTCTGATCAGGTCGTGGGGGTGGGTGCCCCTGTCTACGAGGATGGTGACCTCGTCCGGGTCCCAGCTGGCGATCGTCTGGAGATCGTCGACCACGGTGATGCGAATGCACACAGGTATCCCCCCAGGGATGCACGACGGCACGGTGTGATCCGCTACGGGAGGACAGCGGGTGACTGATCGTACCTGTGTGTGAAGAGGGTGTGGAGGGGGTTAGGCATATTCGGAGCGGATTGTTTTTCCGCTCAACCAAGCCTGAAAATCACCCCTTTCTTAGGCAACCCTTAGTTACTGCGCCGAGACGTGGCTGACCTTGAACAGGGCGTCGGCGTACTTGATCACGTCGCGCTGCTTGTCCTCAGGCAGTTGGCGGTAGAGCCGGAGCAGCCGTTCCTCGCGCTGTGCGTCGGTGGGGCCTGGAACGGGACGGCCGGCCGCAGCGAAGACCTCGCGCGGTGTGACGGACACGCCCCACTTGCGGAAGACGCCGACCAGGTCGCGGAGCCGGTCAGGGTCGATGCGCGAGGTTCCGCGGGTGCGATTGATCCACGCGTTCAACGTCGGGTACGAGATGCCGGCCTCGGTGGCCAGGTCCTTCTGGGTCTTGCCTGGCGCCTCGGACAGGAGGCGGTCCAGCAGAGCCGCCAAGTCCTCGCCTCGCGGGGCGGGATCCTCGGCGGGGCCTTGCTCGCCGGGGTGCTGCTGGTGGCTGGTCACGTAGAGAGGATCAGGCATGAGCATCTACATGCGCAAGTAGATCGCAGATCGATGACCTGTATTTAACGTTGCCCCGGCGCGTCTACATCACCCCTGTGCGCCCCTCCGCTACCCGCCCGCGCCCCTGCCTGCTGCCCTTGACGTCATATGCGTCTACACGTAGATTGTAGATCCCGCTGGTCATCCAGACCGGTGGAGCCCCGATTCGGCCATGCGCCGGAGGTTCACCATGCGACGACTGGACAAAGGTGCCCCGCTGCGGGCCGCCATGAAGGCGGCTGGGCTGGACATCCCGCGCCTCGCCGCCAAGACGAAGGACGTAGACCCCGCAGGTGAGGGTCTGTCCCGATCCCTCGTCGGCTTCATCGCCGGCGGCGGGAAGACGGCGCGCGAGGAGTGCAGCGACCGAGCCGCAGAACTCATCGCCGCAGCACTCGGCAAGGAGGTCGAAGACCTCTTCCTCACGCCCGTTTTCACGCTCGCGGAATCTACATCTACGCGCAGAACGCAGACCGACGAGCGGTCGGCGACGGAACTGCCGGCGCGGCTGATGGACCAGGCCGAGCTGTCGACGTTCCTGCGGAAGTCCCGGAGCTGGATCGACAAGCAGATCCAGGAGGCCCGGGAGCGCGGCGAGATCTGGCCCGGCCTGATCTACGTCGGCAGCTCCCGCCGCTTCGACCCGCACGCCGTGCTCGACGCGATGCGGAAGCAGAGCACCGCCGCCTGACACACCAGGGGCCGCCCCGGACGCGACCCGGAACGGCCCCACACAACCCGCCTCAGATCAAGGAGAACAGGTGTCACCACAGGCTAACCCCAAGATCAGTCCGCCGGGCGTCGATGCCGGGCTGGTGGCCCGGGCCGTCGCGGGAGACCGTGAGGCTTTCGCCGCCCTGTACAACGCCCACCGCACCGATGTGTTGCGGTACCTCACCCGCCGGACCGGCAACCGGCACCTGGCGGAGGACCTCACGCAGGACGTGTTCCTGCGAGCCCTGCGCCGCATCGACACGTTCACCCCGCGCAACGCCTCCAGCTTCGTGGCCTGGCTGATGACGATCGCGCGGAACATCCACCTGGACCACCTGAAGCTGCACCGCGTGCAGAAGGAGGTCCCGGTCGACCAGGTCGACGACGAGTCGACCGACCCCAGCGCCGAGGCCTCCGCGATGCGGGGTCTGGACGCTGTGGAGGCGGCCGCCACGGTCACGGCCGCGCTCGCGGTGCTCACCCCGCAGCAGCGGGAGTGCGTGCGGCTGCGGTTCTTCGCCGAGCTGTCCGGTCCGGAGACGGCCGTGCGAATGGGCAAGGGCCTGCCGGCAGTGAAGACGCTCCAGTTCCGGGCGCTGCGGATCATGCGTTCGGCACTGACCGAGACGGCGGTGGCGGCATGACCGAGCAGACCACCGAGCTGGGATCGCTGGGCTACCAGGGACCCGCACTGGGGATCTTCGCCCGCCTCGCCGAGGTCCAGCCGACGCTGCCCGACGCGTACCTCGTGTTCTCGGGCAGCGAGGTGATGGTCCAGCTCGACAGCGTGCCGGAGGTCGAGGCGTGGCGTGAGGCGCTGCACGTCGCACCGCAGGACGTCGTGCTCAACAAGGGCGCCTCCCGCACCTACCTGGAGTTCTTCACCCGGGTCAGCGGCGTGGCCGTGCACGCATACACCACCGTCGACATCGCCCAGCCCGAGCAGGAAGGGGCAGCAGCGTGAGCAGCGAGCGTGAGCTGACCGAGCTGGAGCAGCAGGCCATCGCCTGGGACCGGACCTGTGCCCGGGCCCGCGCGGTCGCGGCCAGCATCCACGACCGCACCGGCGACCACCCGGTGGGCAAGCACGTGCAGACCGACGGCGACCGGGTTCTGGTCGCGCTCCACATCACGGACCAGACGCAATGGGCGGAGTGGCGCCGCTACTTCGGGATCACGCCCGCCACGGAGCGGCCGCTGCCGTACGCCGTGTGCGCCGAGGGCTACCGCGACGGGGTCCGGGTGTCCGTCGTGGCGTACGACGTCCCGCAGGTCCGGGCCCGGGCGACCGAGGTGGCCGCCCGCCCGTACCTCCTCGACGGCATCGTGTACGACCTGGCGCTGCCGCAGCGCGACAAGGACGGCGACGTCTGGTTCTTCCAGGGGGAGCGCCGCGAGGACGGGATGCCGCTGCTGTCGATGGACAGCCGGCCGGAGCGGTGCACGCTCGGCAACATCGTGCAGCAGGTCGGCCCGCTGACGCCCGTCACCACCACGGCGACGCCCGTCACCCGCAAGGACGGTGAGGCGGCATGACCCGGATCGCCTACGTAGGGAAGCGGTTCAGCCAGTCGAGCCTCGACCTGATCGCCACGGCCGAGAGTATCTGCCGCGACTACGCCGCCCAGGGCTTCGACCTCACCCTGCGCCAGCTGTACTACCAGTTCGTCGCGCGGGGCTACATCGCGAACAAGCAGACCGAGTACAAGCGGCTCGGCGGCATCGTCAACGACGCCCGCCTGGCCGGCCTGCTCGACTGGGACTACATCGTCGACCGCACCCGGAACCTCCGCGGCCTCTCCCACTGGGACAACCCGGAGTCGGTCATCCAGTCGGCGGCGTACGGCTACCGCACTGAGCGGTGGGCGAACCAGCCCCACCGCGTGGAGGTGTGGATCGAGAAGGACGCCTTGGTCGGCGTGATCTCCCAGGTCTGCCAGCGCAACGACGTCAACTACTTCAGCTGCAGGGGATACACCTCCCAGTCCGAGCTGTGGGGCGCGTCCCAGCGGATGATCCGCTACGAGCAGGCCGGGCAGAAGCCGGTGATCATCCACCTCGGCGATCACGACCCGTCCGGCGTCGACATGACCCGGGACATCGAGGACCGGATGGCGCTCTTCGGCGCCGACGTCACGGTCCAGCGCATCGCCCTGAACATGGACCAGGTCGAGGCCCACCGCCCGCCGCCGAACCCGGCCAAGCTCACGGACTCGCGGGCCACCGCGTACATCCGCGAGCACGGGCGGAGCAGCTGGGAGCTGGACGCCCTGGAGCCGACGCTCCTGGACCAGCTCATCGAGGACGAGATCTGGGCATGGCGTGACGCCGGGCTCTGGGAGCAGGAGACCCAGGCCATGGAGCGGGAGCGCACCCTGCTGCGTGGCGTCGCGGACCGGTGGTCCGAGGTCGCTGACCTGATCGGCGGTGACTCCCGATGATCTCCCCGCTCGTCATGACGGCGAAGAAGGTGATCGAGGCCGCGTGGCTCAACGGCCCGACGTACGACATGGCGGTCCAGGCCGCCGAGGCGCTGGAGTCCGCTCAGCTGCTCCAGTCCCCCGAGACCGCCGCCGAGCTGGCCCGCCTGCGAGCGGACCAGGCGGCGAACGACCGCGAGTACGAGGCGGCCACCAGCCGCATCGCCGAGCTGGAGCAGCAGACCAAACCGCAGGAGCTACGCGACGTCACCAAGCCGGACTTCTACCAGCCCGGCCACACGTACGGGACCAGCGGTCTGAGCGACTGGAAGTTCCGCGTCGATCACATCACCACCCGCCCCGACGACGGCGAACGCACGGCCCTGGGCTGGCGGCACTTCCAAGGTGTGTGGGAGCCGTACGCCTACGGCGAGGACGACTACGACATTCACCAGCTCTCTGACCATGGCCTCACCGATGAGTGCACCGCCTACGCCAGGACCCAGGAGAAGAGCAGCCGCCCGGCGGCCGACGCCACTCCCGAGTCGGCACGCGAGCAGCGCCTCGCCCAGCTCCTCGACACGATCCGCACGCACCGCGGGGAGTGGCGGGCCAGCGACATCGTGACCCTGCGTCGCCTGACCGGCGGCCCGACCAAGCGCAGCACCGCTCGCCGAGACCTCGCCGAGCTGCATCGCCGGGGCCACCTCAACCAGCACGGGCCGACCGACGGCCGGTTCTACACCCTCAGGCGCAAGCGCACTCGGGGCGGTGACGAGCGGTGAGCGCGTACACCACGGCCTTCCAGGCCCTCACCAGCGGTCGCGCCCTGCGCCCCGCCGAGGCGGCCGCGCTCCTCGCCCAGCTCCGCAAGGAGACGGGCGAGGAGCTGGCGGCCGCCGTGGAGCGGGAGCTGTCCGGCCAGTTCCGGCGGACCGAGACCGACACCGACGCCGAGTTCCGGCGGAAGCGTCGGGCGTACGGGGCGGCCATCCGCACCGTGAACCGCGTCCGAGAGATCGCCGCCACCCGCACGACCACGACCCACCAGCGCACCCGGAGCACCTCATGACCTTCACGTTCACGCCCGCGACCCGCGAGCAGGCCCGCGCCCGGATCGGACTCCAGGGACCGGCCGGCTGCGGCAAGACCAAGACCGCCCTCCGCCTCGCCGAAGGCCTCGCCCAGGGCGGACAGATCGGCCTGGTCGACACCGAGCGCCGGTCCGCCCTGAAGTACGCGGTCGTCCCGGGGAAGCCGGAGCTGGGTGGTCACGTTTTCGGCCACATGCCGATGGACACCCACGACCCCCGCAACCTCATCGCCGCCGTGCGGGCCGCCGAGGAAGCCGGCCTGGCCGTCCTCGTCGTCGACTCCTGGTCGCACTTCTGGAACGGGCGCGGCGGCCTGCTGAGCATCGTGGAGCAGACCGGCTCGAACGCCCGCGCCGGAACCTTCGGCGCCTGGAAGGACGCGAACCCGATCGAGCAGGACATGCTCGACGCGATGCTCAACTTCCGCGGCCACCTGATCGTGACCCTGCGGACGAAGAACGACTACGTGATCGAGGGCAAGACGGTCACAAAGGTCGGCACCAAGGCCGTGCAGCGCGAAGGCGCGGAGTACGAACTGGACGTCGTGATGGACATGGTGGAGGGCACCGCCACCGTCACGAAGACCCGCTACCAGCCGCTGGAGGGCATGGTCATCCACCACCCCGGCGAGGCTGAGGCGGAGCTGATTCTTGAGCAGCTCGGCCAGGGCGTGGACCCGGTGCAGGTGATCGTGGACGAGCTGGTCGCCGAGGGGCTGACGTACCAGCGGGCGATCCAGCTGCACCGTCGGGCGGAGGACCGGCGCATCTTGGGCGCCGATCTGCTGCACCCGACGACGGGGCAGCCGGCCAAGCTCGGCGACGTGATCCGCGAGTACGGGCAGGCCGTCAAGGCACCGACGACGGGCGTCACGACGAGTGCGGGCGAGGGGGAGTACACCGGTCCGTCAGCGCACTCGCTCTCCGACGCCGAGTCTTCCGCCCCGGCGGTGCGTAACGCGCAGCCCGCCGGCGACCGCGTGACGCCCCCGCAGATGCGGATGATGCATGCCCTGTTCACCCGCGTCGGACTCGGCGCGAAGGAGGACAGGGAGCAGCGGCTCCAGGCCACGTCGCTGATCATCGGCCGCCAGGTCGAGTCGGCCAACGAGCTGACGCTCGACGAGGCCAAGACCCTCCTCGACACGCTCGGCGCGTACGGCGAGCGCGGGGAGACGGCGGCCGCCGACTTCGCCGCCATGGTCGAAGGCCTCATCACCGACGCGACCGGTGCCACCGGCGCCGCCGCCTGATCCACCACTGACCGCGGGCCGCCCCTCTCCCCCGTCCAGGGGCGGCCCGCACCCCCAGAAAGGAGGTGCACCAGTGGTGGACCCTACCCCTGAGCAGGCCGAAGCCATCGCCACCTACGGCGACGGCACCGACCTGGTCCTCCAGGCCGGCGCCGGATGCGGCAAGAGCTCCACGCTCAAGATGATCGCGAAGGCCGACCCGCGCGCCAGCATGCTCTACGTCGCCTACAACAAGAGCATCGCGGCCGACGCGAAGCGGTCCTTCCCCGGGAACGCCTCGTGCTCCACCGCCCACGGCCTCGCCTTCCGCGCCATCGGCAAGGAGTACGCACACCGGCTGTCCGGCCCCCGGCAGACCGCGTACAAGGCCGCCCAGCTCCTCGGCATCGACAGCATCATCGGCCCCGGCATCCCCCGGATCACCGGCGACCTCGGCGACATCGTCGCCATGCCGTCGAAGCGGATCACGCGGTACGCGCTGGAGACGATCACGAACTGGTGCTACTCGGCCGACGACGAGATCCACTCGCGGCACATCCCGCGCAAGCCCAACCTGAAGCTGCCCGCAACCATCGCGCAGATCGCCGAACTGGTGCTGCCCGTGGCCCGCGCCGCCTGGCGTGATCTGCGCAAGACGGACGGCGTCCTGAAGTTCGCCCACGACCACTACCTCAAGATGTGGCAGCTCGGAGGCCCGACCCTCGCGGCGGACGTCGTCCTCCTCGATGAGGCACAGGACACCAACGACGTGGTGGCCGCCGTCATCCAGGGCCAGGACCACGCGCAGCGCATCGTGGTCGGCGACTCGGCGCAGCAGATCTACGAGTGGCGCGGCGCGAACGACGCCCTGGCCAAGTTCGAGGCGGCCGGCGCCCAGGTGCGCACGCTGTCCCAGTCCTTCCGGTTCGGCCCCGCCATCGCCGAGGCCGCCAACGCCTGGCTGTACGTCGTCGGCACCGACCTCCGGCTGAAAGGTTTCGAGCAGGTCGAATCCCGCCGGGGCCACCTCCCGGACCCCGACGCGGTGCTGTGCCGCACGAACGGCGGCGCGATGGAGGTCGTCATGGACGCCCTGTCCCGGGGCGTCAAGGTCGCCCTGGTCGGCGGCGGCGCCGAGATGAAGCGGCTCGCCGAGGCGGCCGCCACGCTCCAGGCCGGCGGCGAGACCGACCACCCGGAGCTGATGGCGTTCGCCTCGTGGGACCAGGTCCGCCAGTACGCCGACGAGGAGGCCGACGGCGCCGACCTCCGGGTCCTCGTCCGCCTGGTCGACGACCACGGCCCGGCGGTCATCATCGCGGCAACGGAGCAGCTCGTCACCGAGACCCAGGCCCAGTTGGTCGTGTCGACGGCGCACAAGGCGAAGGGCCGTGAGTGGCCGCGCGTGCGGATCCACACGGACTTCCGGGC
The DNA here is from genome assembly GCF_000721365.1 of Streptomyces sp. NRRL F-5650. Taxonomy (NCBI): domain Bacteria; kingdom Bacillati; phylum Actinomycetota; class Actinomycetes; order Kitasatosporales; family Streptomycetaceae; genus Streptomyces; species Streptomyces sp. NRRL F-5650. Next base: position 21,042 of record NZ_JOGV01000012.1, read on the forward strand.
CCCGTCACCGGACCCGTCAACGGGGCTGGTGACGGTCCGCCGCGAGGAGGCCCGCCTCGCCTACGTCGCCGTCACCCGGGCCCGTCAGGTCCTGGACGACATCGCGCTGGCGTGGGTGGACGACGTGAAGGCGGTGGCGGCATGACGGCCGTCAGGGACTGGGAGCAGCTGTCCGCCTGCCGGGCATACGACCCGGATCTCTGGTTCTCGGACCGGAGCCGCGGGCTGGCGATCGCGATCTGCGACGGGTGCCTGGTGCGCGAGGAGTGCCTGACGGCCGTGCTCGCCCGCGAGGACGGCGTGGCCAAGGGGCACCGCATGGGCATCGCCGCGGGCCTGACCGGCACCCAGCGGTGGGAGCTGGCCCGAAAGAACACCGGCACGTCCGAGGTCCGCACTGAGTGAGCTGCCGTCGGCCCGGCGGATGTGGCCGGCCGCCGGGCCGACGGCCACCAGCACAGATCCACTGCACAGAAGGGGGCGTCACCAGTGGGAGACCGCCTGGTCACCGAGGTCATGGACATGGCCCCGGCGACGCTGACCCACCGCGAAGCGTGGGTGCTCGCGGTGCTGGCGGCCGACGCCCACGACGACACGCGCACCACCCAGTCCAGCGTGGAGGCCCCGGCCGTGCTGCGCCGGGCCCGGGTCTCCCGTCCGCAAATGTACGCCGTACTCAAGGCGCTCATCACGAAGGGCGTGCTGAAGCGGGCGGCGGCCGGCCAGCGGAATCGGGCGGCGGCGTACACGCTGCTGCCGCTCGATGCCGAGCCTCAGCCAGTGCCAGCCCGCCCGGCCCCGGGGGCGCCCCGTCGTCCGGCGCCGCAGCCGCAGGCCCGCCCGGCCCGCAAGCGGACGCCGCCCCCCGTCGACACCGGGTTCGACGAGTTCTGGGCGGCCTACCCCCGGAAGGTCGCGAAGGGCACGGCCCGGACCGCCTGGACCAAGGCCCTCAAACGCGGCGTGACGGCGGAGCACATCACCGCGGCCGCCAGCCGGGCTGCCGCCCAGTGGCGGGCAGCACACACCGAACTCCGCTTCATCCCGCATCCGGCGACCTGGCTGAACGGCGAGCGGTACGACGACGAACCCGAGCAGCCCCCCGCCCAGAATCAGCCGACGCTCCCCGGCACCGCCCGCTACACCGACCCGTCAGAGAAGGGGATCTTCTGATGACGCACGACCACGTCCCCGAGGACGACGAGCTGTTCACCCGCACCATGCCGCACGACCTCGGCGCAGAGCAGGCGTACCTCGGCGCGCTGTCCTTCGCGGCGAACGCCTCGGGCAACGACACCCGTCGCGTCCACCAGCTCGTCAGCACGGGCGACTTCTACCGCCCCGCCCACGCCACCATCCACGCCACCGCCGGCGTCCTCATCGACCGCGGCGAACCCGTCGACCCGATCACCCTCGCCGCCCAGCTCCAGGCCGACGGCACGCTCAGCAAGGTCGGGGGCGCCCCGTACCTTCACACCTTGGTCCAGGCGGTGCCGACCGTGGCGCACGCCGAGCACTACGCCGAGCGCGTCCGGGACCTGGCCCAGCGCCGCGCGCTCATCTCGGCCGGGCACCAGATCATGCAGCGCGGGTTTGACCCCACCGCCGGTGAACCCGGCGACCTTGCCGAGGAAGCCGTTGCGCTGGCCCGTGACGTCCGTGACGCCGGGCGTGCCGCCGCTGACGCCCCCGTCACGGACATGCACGACTTCCTGACGGTGGTCGACACCTACGACTGGGTCATCCCCGGGCTGCTGGAGCGCGGCGACCGGATGATCCTCACGGCCGGTGAGGGCGGCGGCAAGTCCGTTCTGCTGCGGCAGATCGCCGTGGCGACGGCGGCCGGGGTCAACCCGTTCACGATCGAGCCGTCCGAGTACGGCCCGCAGAAGGTCCTCGTTCTGGACTGCGAGAACTCCGCGCCGCAGTCCCGCCGGCACTACCGGCACCTGATGAACGCCGCCTCGCGTGCGCACATGCCGGTGAAGCGGGGCCAGCTCCACATCGACGTGCGGCCCGAGGGTGTCGACCTCACGAAGGCGGAGGGCCGCGCGTGGCTGATGCGCCGCGTGGAGCAGGTCATGCCGGACCTGCTGGTGATCGGCCCGATCTACCAGCTGCACACGGGGGACCCGAACAGCGAGGACCACGCGCGCCGGGTGACGGTGGCGCTGAACGAGGCCAGGATCACCGCGAACTGTGCGCTGGTCATGGAGGCTCACGCCCCGCACGGGAACGGCTTCGGTCCCCGCTCGCTCCGCCCGGCCGGGTCCTCGCTGTGGATGCGGTGGCCTGAGTTCGGGTTCGGGCTGCGGCCGGTGGAGGACGAGAAGAGCGCGGAGGAGGACCGGGCGCGGCGCCTGGTCCCGTGGCGTGGCCTGCGCGACGACCGGTCGTTCCCGCCGTTTCTCAGGCAGGGGGAGAAGGGATCTTGGCCGTGGATCCCGTACACCCCGATCGACTCCGACGTCCGCGGCTACAGCTCGACCGGGGCCACCGGGTGAGCGGCACGTGCTCCGAGTGCGGCCGCCCCCTCCGGGTGTCTACCGGAATCGGACCGAAGTGCGCACGGAAACGCGACGGCCCCCCGCCGCCGGCCGTCCGCTCCACCCGGGCCGCACCGCCGGTCGAAACCCACCCCGACCAGATCACCATCCCGATCCAGCTCCCCCTCCCGAAGGAGACCTGACCGTGGCACTGCCCACCATGACGGGCGTCGGACGCCTCGTCGACGACCCCGAACTCCGCTTCACCCAGTCCGGCAAGGCCGTCGCCACCGTGCGGCTCGCCTTCAACTCCCGACGCCTCAACCAGCAGACGAACCAGTGGGAGGACGGCGACGTCTTCTGGGTCCGCGGCACCCTGTGGGAGAAGCTCGCCGAGAATGCCTCCGAGTCCCTGGAGAAGGGCATGGAGGTCCTCGTCTCCGGGGAGCTGCGCACCGAGTCGTGGGAGAAGGACGGCCAGAAGCACAGCCAGCCGTCGCTGCTGGTCCGCTCGATCGCCCCAAACCTGGCGTACGCCACGGCGCAGGTCACGAAGGCCAACGGCCAGCAGCAGGGCGGCGGACAGCAGCAGCGGCCCGCGCCGCAGCAGCAGCGCCGCCAGGGCCCGCCGCAGGACGACCCCTGGGCCACCGGCCCCGCCACCAGCGGGAGCCAGGCCGGCGGCTACAGCGACGAGCCCCCGTTCTGATGGCGGTCCTCCTTCGCCTCCCCGGAGGCGCTGACGACGTGGCGGAGATCATCGACGCCCTGCTGTCGACGGCTGACGGCTGTGAGGACCGCGCACCCGCACTCGCGGCCCGACGCCGGCAGTTGGCCCACGACATGGGCGACGCCCTGGACCAGTTGCCCGCACCTCCGCAGTAACCCCCACCTCTCCCGGACAGGGGCCCCACGCAGGGACCCGCCCCGGCCACCACCGGAGGCACCCCATGTTCGGACGCAAGATCAACCGCCGCCGCGCCGCAGCGCCGCCGGCCAAGCCCGACCGCATCACCATCGACCTCGGCTCCCTGTGGGAGCGCATCGTTCTGGAGCCGCGCGAGTTGCGTGCGGTCCAGCGTTGGCTGCGCCTCAACCGGATCGACCCGAATGACGTCCCCGTCCGGTCCCAGCTGGTCCTGGAGGACAGCGCGTTCGGTCCGGTGATCCGGTACGACGCCTTCCTCACCACGGACGAGGGCCACCGGTTCATCGACGTGGCGTACGGGGACCGGCCCGCGACCCAGCGGCGCACTGCGCTGCTGTGGCAGGAGCCCTCGCTGGAGTGGATCGTCGCCGCTGGCGGTGAGCAGTGACCGCCTTTACCCGCGGGTTCCGTCTGCACGTCGCCGACGGCCAGGTCCTCGACGGCGCCGCGTTCCCGTCCGGCCGCACGATCGTCGTCGACGACCCGGAGTACGGGCTCGCCACGGTGACCTCCTCCCTCGAAGTTCTGCTACAGGGCTACCACCGGGCGCGGGTTGAGTGGGACGACGAGGCGCTGCTGGACGGGCAGCCCCGGCCCACCGTCGACTCGATCACCAGCGACCAGCTGGATGCGCTGCTGGTGCAGGCCGCCGCGCTGTCCCGCGTCCGCGCGTACCTCGAAGCGCGCCTCGACCAGGTGGCCGTGGATCCCGCCGACCTCTTCAACCTGTGCCTGCCCCAGGCCGGGGAGGCGTCGTGACGATCGCCGCGCTGCGCCGACTCCTCGACGAGATCGACACCCAGGGCGGGCCCAACGCCGCCCGCCGGCGTCACCTCAGCCTCGACGACAGCCCACGGCAGGACACCGCCGCTCCGCAGGTCGAGTCCGCGCCGCCCGCTCAGGCAGGTCTGCACGCCGCGATCGCCGAACTCCTGCGGGCTGGCGCCACGTACGAGGAGATCCGCAAGGAACTCGGCGGTGGCAGCTACAGGACGATCTCCCAGGTACGGCGCGCCGAGGACATCCCGGTCATCCCGCGCCCGCGCGCGTCACACACGCCTGAGGCGACGTACGCCCGGTACGCCGAGCCGTACGGCGACGGGCACGCCCGCTGGACCGGGGCCTGGGCGGGCCGCATGCCGCAGATCCAGCACCCCGGCCCGAACGGCAAGGGCCGGAAGGAGTCCGCGCTGCGCGTCGCCTTCCGCATGTTGTACGGCCGCGAGCCCACCGGCTATGTACGGGCCAGCTGCCTGGAGTCCGGCTGTGTTGCCGCTGGTCACCTGGCCGACCGCGAGATGCGACAGGAGCTCAACCGGACTCGTCCTCGCGCTCTGCCGACAGCGCACCCGACGCCCGAGCGCTCCGACCCTCTCGACCTCTCTGGAGCCGCGTCGTGATCGCCGAAGCGTTCGAAACCCTCCGCCTCGTCATCATCGCGGGCGGCGCCTGGTTCATCGCCGGAGCCATCGCCGTCGGCCTCGTCCTGGCCGTGTTCCTTGTCGCCCTGCACGCGGCCGCCCGCACCGTCTGGCGCGCCCTCCGCCCGTCCGCGGCCCGCAGCACCACCGACTACGAGGAAGTCGCATGAGACACGCCCGACGCACCGCCAACGCCTGCAAGATCGGCGCCTTCCTGTCCGCCGTCATGGCCGGCTACTCGGTGACCCACCACCCGTGGCTCATCGTCCCCGGGCTGGTCGCGGCCGCCGTCCTCCTGGTGGCGGCCGCCGAGACCCAGAGGACCGGGGCCCGGCGGCGGGACCGGTACGAGCGGGTGGCGGCCGCGGCCGCCACCGACGAGCAGCTGCTCCGCCCCCAGCACGACCAGCCCAAGGAGCAGTGACGTGCTCACCTTCATGCTCGGCGTCGTCCTCGGCGCCATCTCTGGAGGCATCACCTACGGCCTCACCTCGGACGGCCAGCTCGCCGCGATCGTCGGAGGCGTGGCCGCCGTCCTCACCTGGCTCGGGATCGCCGCCCTGATCATCGCGGACGACTGAGCACCGACGAAGGGGCGCGCCCTCGAACTCCCCAGCTCCACGGCGCGCCCCATCCGGTGGTCTCACCGTACTCGCCCCACGCACCACAGGAGCCACGATGACCGCAGCCGACGACCTCGACACCATCACCGAACGCTGGGCCGCCCTCGAGGAGGCCGCCGGCACCCGCCCCACCACCACCTGGCCCCCGGCCATGGGCATCACCCGCCTCATGTCCGACGAGGAGCAGGCGGAGGCCGCCGCCGAGCGCGCCGACAGCAACCCGGACGCGCCCGGTGCCCGGCCGACTCCCGTCAACGTGGACGTCCTAGACGTCATGACGACGATCGAGACAGGTCTCGTCACCACGGCCGACTGGCTTGCTGAGCGGGTCCAGCGGCCCGCGCTGTCGTGGGCGACGGGGCGTGGCTGGCGTGACGACGTTCACCGCCAGGCCGTGCTGCTGTCCACGAAGGATGCGGCCGACCCGCGACGCTGGCGGTTCACCGGCCAGCGGTCCGCGGCCGCGGCCGCCGAGTGGCTGGCGCTCCGGCTCCGCGCGGCGCCGGGCCCGTTCCGGCCGCTCGACGAGGGCGAGCGCCAGGCCGTGGAGAAGGTGGCCCGCATGGGCGCCGAGCTGATCGGCCGCACCCTCGGTGACGCCCGTCGCCGGGAGCCCGTGCCGCACCCGTGCCCGCTCCCGTGCGGGGGCCAGCTGGTCGTCGAAGGCGGCGACGGTGAGGCGCCGGTCGTGCGCTGCGAAGACTGCGGCCGGACGTGGACGGAGACGGCCGATGGCGCGGCGTGACGGCCGTCGCCTGCGTCAGGCCTGCGACGTGACCTGGCCCGGGCACGGTCTCCAGTACGCCCGTCCGTATCCGTGTGGCTGGCGCTGCGACCGGCACGCCCCGTGGGCGATGGCCGGCCAGCCCGAACCGTTGCCGGGCCCCGGCTGGCCTGCAGGCGCCTGGACGACCCTCAGCCCCATCAGCGACAGCCGCGTCCACGACCAGCGGGCGATCGCCTCGGGCAAGCGCCGCGCCACCGCGCACGCCTACCGGGCCGCGCAGGGCGCCGTCGCCCGCCGGAATGACGCCCGTCAGCCGGGCCCGTCGTTGAACCCGTAGCACCACCCGCGACCAGCGCGGTACCGTCATGGACGGCAGATGCCCCCCGTAGGGCGTCACCTCCACATGAGCGAGCCCCAGCCAGGACATTGCGGGTCCGGCCAGGGCTCTAACCGCAGGAGAGTGACCTCCTATGGCTGAGCTGCACCTTAGTGCGCCCAACCACCCCAGCAACAGTCAGCGGCGCGCCATCACCGCGTTGGCCATCACCGCCGCCGCCCTGATCTTCCTCCTCACCGGCGTCTCCCTGTGGCTCTCGTACGAGCACCTTCACGACGTCGGCGCCCGGCACGGCTTCGCTGACGACCCGATCCGCGCCTGGGCCTGGCCCGCCACCCTCGACCTGTTCTACGCCGCGGGCGAGGTCCTCATCCTCCGCGCCGCCCTCGCCCGCCGCCTCGACTGGTGGGCCATCTCGCTGGTCGTGTTCGGCGCCGGCGGCTCCATCGCCCTGAACATCGCCGGGGTCGGCGAGGGCGCCCAAGCCCTGGACTACGTCGTCGCCGCCGTCCCCCCGGTCGCGAGCCTGCTGGCGTTCGGCGCGCTGATGAACCAGCTCTACCGGCTCCTCGCCCAGGGCGGCCCGGTCGTGACGCCCGTCGACCAGCCCGAAGAGCAGCCGGTGACGGCCCCGGTCACCCCGCCGCTGCCGAAGGCCAAGCCCCCCACCGTCCCCCAGCCGATCCAGTACAGCGACCCGCGGTGCTCAGCGATCCGCCCGCTGTACGACGCCGGCCTCCGTCCGGGCACGAAGGCCATGCGCGCCGCGATCCTCGGCGCCGGCTTCGCGGACTGCTCCGACGGGATCATCCGGGGCACGCTGCGCGCGGAGATTGAGCGGCACGAGCCGCACCTCGCGCAGCTGCCGCCCGCGCCCGTCGCCATCGCCGCCGTCGGCCCCTGACCACGGCCGTGTTCGCCGTGCTGTTCGGCGTGTTCTGTGCTGCGTGCGCGCTGCTCGCGCTCGCCGGTCTGGCCCTGGTGGCTCCCCGCGACGTGCCCCCGATCACCGGCACGTGCGCGTTCATCCTCACCCTCGCGGCGCTCGGCGTCGCCGTCCTCCGCTGAAGGACCCCACCGTGAACTACGTGACGTACGGCGGCGTGACCGTCGGCCTCTGCATCCTCGGCTACGAGATCGTGACCTGGTGGCCCGGCCGCAAGCAGCTGCAGCAGGACCCGATCAGGCACGCGTCCCGGCTGCTGCCGTTCCTCGCTTCCTGGGCGTACGGATGCCTGACCACCCTCGGTATCGCCGGGCTCATCGGCACCGCGTCCAGCGCCGTCCTCGGCCTGTCCAACTGGTTGGGAGACGCGGCCCTGGTGTGGGGCGTGGGCGAGCAGCCGGGCCAGCTCGCCGCCCGCGAGACCTTCGTCCCGCTGTCCGGGCCCGGCGCCTGCCTGGTGCTGATCCTGACGGCCGTGTTCGTCGCCGCGGTGAAGAAGGCGAGCGACGCCAACTCGGGCGTGCTGAAGCGGGGCGCCTGGTGCGGCATCACGCTCGGCACGTCCGCCGGCGTCGCCGGGTTCGCCGCGGTCCCGCTGGCGACGGCCGCGAACTGGCTCGGCGACAACACCTACGGGCGGCTGTGATGGCGCGCCGGAAGCAGGCCACCGAGGACCCGGAGGAGCGGAGCGCGCTGGCCGGTGCGGTCGTCGTCGTACTGCTGCTCGCCGTCGTCTTCGGCGTCCTGTTCGCCGTGTCGGATGCGGCCGGGATCCTCGGCACTGTGGCCGCGTCCACCGTGGCCGTGTGGTGGTCGGTTACCCGCCGCAAAGGTTCGTACCAGCCCCTCCCCTCCCCCACCGAACCCCTCCCCCCTGAAGACGAGTTGCCTGGTCACGGGCCTGTGACCATCCGGCACCGAGAGGGGATGTCGATCTTCCTGCGGGACGACGCGGACAACCCCGCCCGCACCCACGTCCACGTCGTACGCCACGACCAGGACGCCTAAGACCCCGGGGCGGCCGCCATGCCGCCAAGCCGTCGGCCACCCCGGTCCCATCCCAACCACGAGACGGAGACGCCATCATGGCACTCGGATTCAAGAAGCCCATCCGGCCCGACGACCCGCGCCTTCAGGACAAGGAGACGGAGTACAGCGCGTCGCGCGGCGGCTGGTACCCGCCGAAGAAGAAGCCCACCCCCGGCAAGCCGAAGAAGGGATGACCGCCGTGCGCACCCTGCCCCACGACCCCTACATCGAGGCCGTCACCGACGCGCTCACCGCCGCCGGTCTGAAGCCCGCCGAGCACTGGACGTCCGACGGCGAGACCAAGGGCACGTACTGCCACCTGAACGCCATCATCACCCTCGACCCCAGCAACGCCCGCGACCTGGCCGACGACGAGGTCCCGGCGGGCACCGCCTGGCGCCACGGCCTGATCCTCAGCTGGGAGTGGCACACCGGCGCCGAGGAAGGCTGGGAGAAGGGCCCCTTCTGGGAGTTCGCCGCGCTCAAGGCGGACGGCTCCTGCCAGTACGTGCCCGCCATGCTGCCCGTGCCCGGCTACGCCAGCCCGGCCGCCGTCGTGGACGCCGCCCGCAAGGTCATCGCCCGCGAGATCAAGCCCGACCCGTCCTCCTCCTCCGGTGCCGTGCTCTGGGACGGCGGGATCATCGGCGACGCCTGGGAGCGGCCCACGGAGCTGGACGCCGCCTGCGAGGCCTGGGGCGCAGCGGAAACGACCGAGACTGAGATGAAGGAGAGCAACTGACATGAGCGAGCGACTGGACGCAAGTGTGCTGCTGCTGATCGGTGACGAGGCGGAGATCGTGACGCCGCACCGTGGCCACGCGGACCCGGAGCGGGTGTCCGTCGACCGGCTGGTGAGGGAGACGGGTCTGACCCGGGAGCGCTTGGTCGGCGCGCGCCTGGTGGCTGTTGTGGGTGACGACGGGGAGTTGGTGCGGTTCGAGCGCGCCTGATCGAGTGCTGAGGGGGCGGTCGTGTGGCCGCCCCCTTCCTCTCCCCAGAGATGTTGCGTTCTTAGAAGTCAATGCTGTAAAGTTAGACACGTCAGGGCGGGGGGCGAGAGCCCCGCACCGGACACCAGTTGAAAACTCCACAGAGAGGACAGCCACCATGGCTGACCACGAAGACGAGACGATGGGTGCGCTCGCGCACTCGATCTCGCTGGTCTACTCGATCCTGATCGAGGTGTGCGGGATGCTCCCCGTACCAATCAGCCTCCCGGCCGATCACCACGTCCCCGCGACGGACGCCGTCCCCGCCATCCAGCGGGTGGCGGTCCTGGGCAGGGACCAGCCGATGGGTGAGGCGCAGGAGTTGCAGCTCTACACCGGCTGCATCCACCTCCTGGCCGCGATCGACCTCTACGCGCTCTGCGCAGCGAGGTACACGGACACCCGGGCCGAGGGTGTCGGGGCCAATCTGCTCATCGCAGAGGATGCCCTGAAGAGCCTGGCGCTCTGGCTGGTGATCAACCAGGCCGACTGATCCACTCCGCCCCCCGGCAGCCAGCCGGGGGGCGCTCTCATTTCCCCAAGAGTGTTGCAATCTTAGAAGCAAGTGCTGTAAAGTAAGACGTGTCGGGACGGGGGGTGAGAGCCCCGGAACCGACAGCCAGTTGAAAATTCCAGAGAGGAGAACGTCGTGGCAGACCACGACAACCACAGGGAGCGACTCCTGACGCTGATGGAGGCCCTGGTCGGCGCCTACGCCTACGTACAGGCACTGCTCAAGGACCTCCCCCTCCCCGTCATCATCCCCGACTTCCAGCCGGGAGAGGACGAGGAAGGCCCCGTAACGGCCCTGAAGGGCCTCAACCGGGTCCGTGAGGTGGTGGCCGACGAGCCGATCTCGGAACGCGACAAGCGAGCCTTCGAGCACATGGTGCTCGACTGGTTCACCGCGTACGAACTGCTCGTCATCACCCGGCTGGCAGGCCCCGCCCCCTGGCGACTCGACGCCGCTGAATTCGCACTCAACCGGGTCGTGACCTGGATCGAACTGATCGAGGGCATCGACGACGAGTCGTAACCCACCGCCTGCCCCGGCAGCCAGCCGGGGCAGGCCCCCTCTCCTCCCGGAAGATTCACCGCCCCAGGCACGTAGAAGGGGCCGACGCGAGCCCCAGCAAGCCAGGGGTGAGAGACGTCGGCCCCACCAGTTGAAAACTCCGCAAAGGAGATTCCCCACCATGGTAGAGCCCCAGCGCCTCATCACACCCGAGATCGCCGACCGCTACGACGTGAGCATCCACACGGTGACCAAGACCTGGTCCGCCCACCCCGAATGGCCGGCCCCCGTCGACCGGCGCGGCCGGTACAAGGAGTGCGACGCCCAGGCCGTCGCCGACTTCGTCCGCCAGCACGTCGACCGCCAGGCCATCGCCCTGGAGCCCCGCCGCCTCTACACCGCCCAGCAGCTCGAAGACGCGGGCATCGGCATCAAGGCCTCCACGATCCGCGCCGACCTCTCCCGCAGCCGCAAGCCCGGCCAGCCGCGCCGCTGGCCCGAGCCCGACGACACGGCGAACGGCGTCAACCGTTGGTACGGCGAGACCGTCACGACGACCCTGACGGCCCGTCGCGGCTACCGCGTAAAACGACTCACGGATAGGTGATCGCGGAAGCAGCAGGTAGAAGGCTTTGCTCGGCCAGACGCGCGAGTCGTTATCGATTTCGAGTTACGTGATTCACGGAACATGAACCCACTCCAGCGCTAGGGTAGTACCACCGACCAGGGCATCCATGGATGCGCCAGGGTGGAGGTCACTGACACCAGTGCTCGGTGACCGCAAAGGTGAAAGTGAAGGTGGGGGCCCAGTTTCGCTCCCAAGCAAGTCCGGACCCCCACGATCGGGCTACAGGCCGTGCAGGAGCCAGGCCAGCACCTCACGAAGGACGGCGGCCACCGTCACTTCGCTGAGGTACAGGACGATCCGCCCTGCACGGCCGTAGTTCCCGGCACGTACGAGCGCGATCCAACGCCTGACTCTCTCCGTCTGAGCCTTACCGAGTGCCGCCAGAGGGCGGCGTCGGCGGTGACGACCCATGTCGTCTTCCTCCATGCTGCGGGCCTGCACCGACCCCGGTGGGAGCCGTTGTGGGCACGGCCCAACACCCACAAGACGGAGGAAGTCCTGTTTGAGCGTCAGCACGATCCAACCCGATCTGCGAGCCGTACGGGGTCGGAATGCCGAAAATTGGAACGGGTCGTACAGCTCCCGTCAGTTGGCTACAAGGCCGGGGTCTGACGTGGTGCTCCGGACGCTTAGCCGGTACTCGCCAACGAACTGAGCCTCCAGCGCGATCGCCCGGCCCTCGAAGGCCTGCCGCTCCTCACGGGTCAGGAGCTGCCGGTCGACCTGGCGGGCCGCGCGCTCACGGTTCGGGTACGGACGGTGCCCCATGCTGGCCTCCTCGCGTCCGGGCCAGCATGACAGGCCGTCACGCCTCCTCGGGCCACTCCGTCAACGTCACGCCCGTCTCCTCATCGCGCAGGGTGACCCGGGCGCCCGGCAGGCCCCCGTACCGGCCGACCCAGTCCCGGAACTTGCCCCGCGCCACGTCCTCGCGGTCCCACCAGCCCGTGATGGCCGGCCTGCCCGCGGAGGTCGCCGTGACGCGGTAGCGGTCGCTACTCACCCCGCCAGGATGGCCCCCGCCGTCGTGCACCGCCCGCCCGGCGCGCGCAGGCTGGTGGCATGGCCAGCTCCCAGCCTGTCGTGATCTACCCGCCCGACGAGGACGGCGGCCGCCGTGTCCAGGTCGACGGCGAGATCCTCGGCCGCGCCTTCGGCGTCCAGGACGTCGCCCGGTTCATGCAGGAGGCCGGCCTCCAGGACTGGGACGAGATGGACGTCGTCAGGTCCGGCCTGATCGACTGGCGCGGGGGAGGGCCGGACGCCTGGGAGCACTGACGCCCGTCACGACGCCCCGTCGGCCGGAACCTCCTCCAGCTTCCCGTACGAGTCACGACGCCAGAGCACCCCGCCATCGTCCGTGAACAGCAGGGCTGGCCGGTTGTTGTCCACCGTCGCCTCCGACCAGTTCGGAGACTCGAACACCACCTTGTGCCCTGCTGGGATGAGCGGCACGGGCACCAGGCGCCGGCCGCCGTCCGGGTGGTGGAAGCCCTGCTCATCCGTGGCGGTGGCCGCAATGTACGTCTCGCCGAACCGGACCGTAACGTCGCGAATCGGCTCGTTGCTCTTGTTCTCGACCTCAACCCGCCAGGCGCTGTAGCCCGTTCCGTCGCCGTAGCGGTCCTCACCGCTGCTTCCCCAGGTGGTGAAGGCCATGTGGATCTGCCGGGCCTGCGAGACCCTGCGCTCCTCGGCCTGGGCCCGCAGCTCGGCGCGCTCCAGCTCCAGGTTCTGACGCTGCTCGTCCATGAACCGTGTCTGCTCCGCGATGAACGCCCGCTGCTCGCCGATCTGCCGCCGCTGACTCCTGATCGTCTGGTACGCAAACCAGCCTGCTGTAAGCGCGCCCACTCCGCTGAACCACGTCGGTACGTCTCCCCAGTCCGCCAGCCCCATGCTGCGCCCCTCCCCGGGCGGCGGCCGCGCGACTCTTTCGAGTGGATCTTGCGCCCGCCTCTGTGTCTCGATTCACCGGACACTGAGCCCTTCTCAGTGTCCGCAATTCCCGGACGCTGAACCCCCCTCAGTGTCTCGGAATACCGGACCCTAAACCCGTCCTTCAGGGTCCGCGAATCCCGGACACTGAACCCCTCTCAGTGTCCGCAGAACCGAGACACTGAGACGCCCCTCAGTGTCTCGGAATACCGGACACTGAAACCCGAGTCGCTCCACAACCGCGCAGGTCACCGCACTGCACGCCCCTCTGCGTCCGCGAATCCCGGACACAGTCCCGCGTGTATGTATGTAGTTAGAAGATCACTACCAAGACACACTCACCGCGTCCCACGACCACGCCGACCTACTTGCGCCCCACGCCCCAGCCGTGGATCATGGGCCCCAAGTTCGGCGTGCCCGGACACAGAAGCCGCTCCGTGAACACCCCGGAGCACAGAGGTCCGGCAACCACACGGGCAGCCCCCGGCTGACGGAAACCGGCCAAGATCAAGTGCCAGCGCTCCCCCCAGGGGAAGCCGACCCCGTGAGGCCAGCTGGCACTCATCTCAGATCACAGCCTGATCAACACGCCTTCACACCACCCCCACACACGGCAGCCTGGACCCCCACACACCACCCAGGGGAGACCATGGCCGAGCCCACCTACAGCGACATACAGAAGGCCGTCCGCGTCGAGAAGCTGCGCATCTGGTTCGCTTGGATCTGCGGCAACATCATCCTGCTGATCATCGCCAACGGCACCAAGGACATCCACATCCTCAGCGTGATCACGCAGGTGCTGCTCGTCGTCGGCTTCCTCGCGCTGACCGTCGCCCTCTTCCGCATGACCGGCGCCCTCAACCGCAAGGCCGCCGCCGCACGCCGCGAGGTCCTCGGCGACGACCTGTAGGCAAGGAGGCGCCCGTGGCCGGCAACCCGCGCAACGGACGCCCCTACCGCCGCCTCACCACCCAGCAGCGCGCCCTCGGCCTCCCCTGCTGGCTCTGCGGCGGAGAGATCGCCTACTGGATCACCGGCCCGGAAGCAGGCCGGCACCCCGAGGCCTTCACCCTCGACCACGCCGTCCCCCTCAGCCTCGGCGGCGACCTCCTCGACCCCGCCAACGCCCGCAGCGCGCACCGTCGCTGCAACTCGGCCCGCGGCAACCGCACCGACCACCGAGGCCACCGCATCCGCGCCTCCAGGAGGTGGTGACCATGAGCTACGACCAAGACCGCGCCGCCTTCGAGCAGCGCATCCGCCACGCCCTCCACACTCAGCCACCCCGCGTCATCACCCCCCGACGCGACGCCTGGATGCGCCGCACCGGCCCGGCCTGGTGGATCGGCTACGCCCTGTACGAGCCCTGCGACTTCGCCTACGCCGCCCCTCGTCGCATCGCCTGCCGCCTCCTCGGTCGGCACAACCCGACCTGCGTTGGACGACCCGCACCCCATCCAAGGAGATGGTGATGGCCGACACCCCCACGACCCTGGCCCTCGACCTCGCGGCCGACCTCACCGTCATCCGCCCTGGCGACACCGTCCTCGTCCGCGTCCCCTCCGACATCCCGGCCGAGCAGATCCGTCGCATCGTCGACCAGTTGAAGGAGCGGATGCCCGACGTCGCCGACGTCCTGGTCCTCGCCGGCGCCGACGGCATCGCCGTCTACCGGCCGAACGACGAGTGACGATGCGCGCTCTACTGCACCGCATCGCCCGACGCTGCGAGACCCACGACCGCGCCTCGTACGCCGTCACCAGCCGCCTGGAACGCCAGCTCGGCATGGAGCCCAGCGAACCACCGGCGAGCATCACGGACCAGTTCATGGACCCCGACCTGATCGACTGCGGCAACACCTGGTGCCAGCACCGGAGGTGACGCCCCGTGCTGTACGTCGTCACCGGCCCGCCAGCCGCGGGCAAGTCCAGCTGGATCGAAGCCCGGGCCCGAGCGACCGACATCGTCATCGACCTCGATCGCATCACCCAAGCCCTCACCGGACCCGGCGCCCCCTCCTGGAACCACCACCCCGTCGCATCCAAGGTCGCTCTCCGTGCCCGGTACGCCGCCATCGACGAGGCCCTCAAGCACCTCGACCAGGTCGACGTGTACCTCATCCACACCATGCCCAGCCGCAAGTGGCTCACCCGCTACCAACACCACCAGGCCGAGATCATCACCGTCGACCCGGGACGCGACGTCGTCATGCAACGGGTCCGGGACATGCGGTCACCCGGCCTCCTGGCCGTAGCCACCCGCTGGTACCAACAGCACGCCCGACGCCCCCACGGAAGGCCGGCCGGACGCCAGGCCTCCCGAGCCTGGTAACCCACCGTCACCCCACACCCGGTCACCCACCGTGCACCCCCACCCAGCCGGCACCCCACCCCCAGGGCAGGGCACCCCCCGGCACGGGCGGCCAGTACCCCACCCAGGGTGACACCCGGCCCCAACCGACCCGACTCGCGACCGAATCGATCATCGTCATCGCGTTCAGTCACAACGCGCTGAGCTGCGACGATGCCCGGTCGGTCCCCGGAGGGGAGGGGGGTCCTGGGGCATCGTGGCTCTGACCAGGCGGGCGACCCAAAAGCCCTTGTCGCCCGTTTTTGCGCGTGAGGCCCCTCCAAGATCACCAATGGTCACGCTCCGTATTCACGGCGAACTGAGTTCGACCCCACTATCACCATCACTCTCCGTAATCATCGCGAACGAGGTTCGGTCCTCCAATCGCGCGCTGACTCTCCGTGACAGGGGGTGATCGCCGTGGACGTGGAGGCCAAGACCCTCGCGGAGATCGACGCGCTGCGCGTCGGCGACCTCGCCCCCGGCCTGGTCGCCACTGCCCTGGAGCTTGCCCGCCAGCTCGACGAGTGTGAGGCCCCGACCTCCGCCGCCGTGGTCGCCCGCGAACTCCGCGCCACCCTGCTGGAGCTGCGGAAGGTCGCCCCGCCCGCGGCGGCCGCCGCCGACCCGCTGGACCAGCTCGCCGAGAAGCGGAAGCGGCGCCGTGGTGCCTGAGAGTGACGGCCGCCTGTACGGCGTGCAGGCCCCGCGGGTCGAGACCGTCCCGCCGTTCGTCTCCAGCTCCGGCCAGGAGGCGATCGAGCTGGCGGCCTCGGTCGACCTGGTCCTGGACCCGTGGCAGGAGCACGCGCTGCACGTCGGCCTGGGGGAGAAGGAGGACGGCTCCTGGTCCGCGTTCGAGGTCGCAGTGAACGTCCCACGCCAGAACGGGAAGGGCGGGATCATCGAGGCCCGCGAGCTGGCCGGCCTCTTCCTCCTCGGCGAGCCCCTGATCATCCACTCGGCGCACGAGTTCAAGACGGCCCTGGAGGGGTTCCGTCGGATCGAGTCGCTGATCACGAACTACGACCACCTGCGCAAGAGGGTGTCGCGGGTGCGTCGTACGACGGGCGAGGAAGCGATTGAGCTGCTGAGTGGGCAGCGGCTCCGCTTCCTCGCCCGCTCCGGCGGCTCCGGCCGCGGCTTCACCGGCAAGTGCCTCATCTTGGACGAGGACATGATCCTCGGGGACGACGCGATGGGCGCCCTGATGCCGACGCTGGCGGCCGTGGAGGACCCGCAGGTCTGGTACCTGGGCTCGGCCGGGATCGGCCCGCTGTCGGTCCAGCTGGCCCGCCTGCGGGCCCGGGCCCTGGCCGCGATCGAGGCCGGCGTACCGGACCCGTCGCTGGCCTACCTGGAATGGTCGATCAACCCGCACGTCCGGGAGTGCCGCGAGGACTGCACCGACCACGACGACCCGAACGCTCCGGAGTCCGTGGCCCGGGCCAACCCGGCGCTGGGCTACCGGCTCAGCCTGGAGCACACGGAGCGTGAGCGCCGCACGATGGGCCCGGAGATCTTCGCCCGGGAGCGGCTCGGTGTCGGCGACTACCCGTCCGACGAGAGCGACGCCTGGGCGGTCATCGGCAAGGACGCCTGGGAGGCCCTGGTCGACGACCGCAGCCAGATGGAGGACCCGGTGGCCTTCGCCATCGACGTCACGCCGGAGCGCAGCCACGCGACGATCTGCGCGGCCGGGCAGTCCGGCGCCGCGGTCCACGTGGAGGTCATCGACAACCGGCCCGGCACGGCCTGGGTGGTGCAGCGGGCCAGGGAGCTGACGGAGAAGTGGCAGCCGCGCTGCTGGGTCATCGACACGGGCGGTCCGGCCGGTGCGCTGATCAAGGAGCTGACGGACGCGCTGAAGGTCAAGCAGGACGACGACGAGGACCTGGACGAGGACGAGGAGCCGGAACTCCTGGCGCCGATCGTGCAGATGAAGACCCGCGACGTCGTTCAGGCCGCGAACCAGTTCTACGACGCCGTGGCCGCGCACCGGATTGTGCACCTGGACCAGGCGCCGCTCGCCACCGCGCTGGCCGGCGCCCGCAAGCGGGACCTCGGCGACGCGTGGGCGTGGGCCCGGCGCGGGGTCGGCGTGGACATCAGCCCGCTGGTGGCCGCCACGCACGCCCGGTGGGGCCTGTCCGTAGAGATCGAAGAGCCAGAGGAAGAGGTGGAGCCGTGGGCCGCATTCGGCTGACGCCCGTCGCTCGCGCCCGTGCAGGCGTCATGACGGGCGGGGTGATGGTGGCCGCGGGCGCCGGCCTCGGGTTCGGCGTCGCCGTGGGCCTGGCCGTGGCTGGTGTGCTGCTGGTGGCGTACTGCCTGCTGCTGATGGACGTCGGCTCGGGGGCCGGAGGTGACGGCCCGTGATGAACCTGTGGCAGTCCCGCCGGCGCTCCGCCGAGTCCCGGGCGATCAGCACGATCGACGACTACGCCCTGGCGCTCCAGGAGTCTCTGGGCTACGGCGGTTGGTCGGCGCTGGGGATCACGCAGACGCAGCCCGGGCAGGCTGCGGAGAAGGCGCCCGGCGACCTTCCCGGCTACGCGCAGCTGTTCGCGACCAACCCGGTGATCTGGGCGTGCATGACGGCCCGACAGTTCGTGTTCTCGGCGCCCCGGTTCATCTGGCAGCGGCTGAACCGCGGCACGCCCAGTGAGCTGTTCGGCTCGCAGGATCTGCGGCTCCTCGAGGAGCCGTGGATGGGCGGCACGACCCAGGGCCTGCTGTCGCGGGTCATCCAAGACGCGGACCTCTCCGGGAACGCGTACTGGACCCGCGTCGATGACGAGCTGGTCAGGCTGCGCCCCGACTGGACGTTCATCGTCCTGGAGCGGCGATACCACCGCGGCGGTGTCCTCGGCTGGCGGAAGCTCGGCTACATCTACCAGGAGCCGGGCGAAGAGCCGGTGCCGCTGCTGGCGGACGAGGTGGCGCACTTCGCGCCGGTGCCCGACCCGCTGGCGACCTATCGGGGCATGTCCTGGCTGACGCCCGTCATCCGGGAGACGCAGAACGACAATCTGATGGCGAAGCACAAGCGTCGGTTCTTCGAGAACGCGGCCACGCCGAACATGGTCGTACGTCTCGCCCGCGAGGTCTCGCCCGATGCCTTCGCCAAGTTCAAGGCGAAGATGGAGGCCAACCACCAGGGCATCGAGAACGCCTACCGAACGCTGTACCTGGGCGGCGGCGCCGATGTGACCGTGACCGGCACGAACTTCCAGCAGATGGATTTCGGTGCGGTGCAGGGCGCGGGGGAGACGCGCATCGCGGCCGCGGCTGGGGTGCCGCCGGTCATCGTGGGCCTGTCCGAGGGCCTGAAGGCCGCCACCTACTCGAACTACGGGCAGGCCCGCCGGCGTTTCGCGGACGGCACGATCCACCCGCTGTGGCAGGACGTGGCCGGCAGCTTCGGCCTCCTGGTCCGGCCGCCCGGTGGCAGCCCGTCAGGGGCCGTCAGGCTCTGGTACGACGCCCGTCACGTCCCGTTCCTGCGGGAGGACGCCAAGGACGCCGCCGAGATCCAGGGCGTGCAGTCCCGCACGATCCGCACGCTGGTCGACGCCGGCTACACCCCGGAGTCCGTCATGGCGGCCGTCACCGCCTCCGACTGGAGCCTCCTCGTCCACACCGGCCTGTTCTCCGTGCAGCTCCAGAAGCCCGGCGACGGCCTGCCGCAGGCCGACCGCGCGCGAGTCCTGGCCGCCGCGCTCCGAGACGCCATCCGACCCATCGAGGGAGGGGCCTGAGATGCCCGCCATGCAGTCCGCTGCCCGCGACCTGATGCGGTCGGCGCCGTTCCAGCTCGTCCGCGCCGACGGCGACGAGGAGGGCGACGGCCGGACCCTGACCGGCTACGCCGCGCTCTTCGGCGTCGACACCGAGATCAACTCGTGGGAAGGGAACTTCACCGAGAAGATCCGCAAGGGCGCCTTCCGGAAGACCATCCGTGAGCAGACCCCGGTCCTCCAGTTCGACCACGGCCGGCACCCGCTCATCGGCAGCATCCCGATCGGCGCGATCGGCGACCTCCGGGAGGACGACCAAGGCCTCTACGTGGAGGCCCGCATCACCGACAACTGGCTGATGCAGCCGATCCGGGACGCCATCGCCGAAGAGTCCATCAACGGCATGTCCTTCCGGTTCGAGGTCGTGCGCGAGGAGTGGCGCGACGTCAACGGCAAGGTCGTCAAGCCGGAAGAGGTCTACGAGCTGCTGTGGATGCCCGGCGACCGCGGTCCCCTCCAGCGCGAACTGATCGAGCTGAAGTGCCGCGAGCTCGGGCCCGTCGTCTTCCCGGCTTACGCGGGCACCAGCGTGTCCGTCCGGGCGCGGGACGTCGCCGACGTCCTGGTCCACGACGAGCACTCCGCCCGCCGGCTGCGCGCCGCGCTCGCCCGCGACGCTCCCCAGCTGGCACCGCAGGTACCCGGCGACCCAGGGCTGCGCCGAGAGGTCGCGGCCGCGCTGCTCTACCAGCAGCCCACCACCCCGACCCGCGGGTCCGCGCCGCCCCCCGAGGAGCACCCGGACCCCGTACGCACCACCACCGGCGCGCCGGCCACCGAGAGCCACCCGCCGACCGACACCACTGACGCGCCGCCCGCTCCAGGGCACCCGTCGCCCGACCCGGACACCATCCGCCGCCGAGCCCAGATCGCAGAGGTCAGGGGCCTGATGCGCGGCGTTCTGGCGTCCATCACAGACAAGGACGACTGACCAATGCCCGTACAGCTGAGCCACCCGCAGGCCGTCATCCGCCTGCAGGACATCCAGGCCGAGCTGGAGCGTCTCGAAGGACTGGAGACGCTCACCGCCGAGGACGAGCAGTCCTTCGACGAGCTGACCCGCGAGTTTGCCGAGGTGGATTCCCACCGGCGCCAGCTGGAGCGGACCGCCGCGCTGGAGCGCATCCGCGGCGCCGCCCCGTCCGGTGGCGGCCGCCGCCCGGCCGCGACCGCCATCCAGCCGGGGACGTCGATCAGCGGCAACGCCTACGACTCCGACCCGATCCTCAACCCCGACAGCGTGGAGGACCGCCGGTTCCGCAACCCGTGGGACCTCGGCGAGATGCGCACCTTCGGCCGCTCCCCGGACGAGGTCGGCTTCGAGATGCGGCAGCGCGCCCTGTCCGCGGTGGAGAAGATGTCCGCCGCCACGGACCGCATCCGGGGCGCGGCCACGTCGATCATCGAGCAGTTCGACGACAAGCGCGGCACGATCGCCCGCATGGTCCTGGCCACCAGCTCGCCGGAGTACCTGCGAGCCTGGTCCAAGCTGGCCGCCGGCAAGGGGCACATGGTGTCCCCGGAGGAGCAGCGGGCCCTGGAGCGGGCCATGAGCCTGACGGACAACCAGGGCGGCTACCTGGTGCCCTTCCAGCTCGACCCGACCGTCATCCTCGCGAGCGACGGCTCCAAGAACGACATCCGTCTGCGAGCCCGGTCCGTCGTCGCCACCGGCGACGTCTGGCACGGTGTGTCCGCCGGCGCCGTCCAGTGGCGGTGGGCCGACGAGGCATCCGAGGCCGGGGACAACGCCCCCGCCTTCAACGGCCCCGAGGTCCCGGTCTACAAGGCCGACGGCTTCGTCCCGATCTCCTTCGAGGCGATGGACGACGCCGAGAACGTCACCCAGGAGGTCGGCCGCCTCCTCGCCGCAGGCAAGGACGACCTGGAGGCCGAGGCGTTCGTGAACGGTACCGGGGTGAAGCAGCCGACCGGCATCGTTACCGCGCTCGCCGGGACCGCGTCGGAGATCGCGCCGACGACGCCGGAGACGTTCGCCTCGGCGGACCTCTACGCCCTGGACGGGGCCCTGCCCGCCCGCCATCGGCGCAACGCCGCCTGGCTGGCCAACCGGCACATCTACAACCTCACCCGTCAGTTCGACACGTCCGGCGGCGCCGACCTGTGGGTCCAGCTCGGCGAGGACCTGCCGCCGAACCTCATCGGCAAGCCCGCGCTGGAGGCGGAGGACATGGCCTCCGGGTTCGACCCGGCGGTGGCCGGCGACAACCGGATCATGGTCTTCGGCGACTTCCAGCACTACGTCATCGCCGACCGCATCGGCATGTCCGTCGAGTTCATCCCGCACCTCATGGGGGCGAACCAGCGGCCGAAGGGCCAGCGCGGTTGGTACGCCTGGTACCGCGTCGGCGCCGACTCCGTCCTGGACAGCGCGTTCCGGATGCTCAACGTCGCGACCGCCGTCTGACGAGGCCTTCGCTTGCGGGCCCCACCTCACGACTCCGGGGTGGGGCCCGCGGCATGCCCAGAGAGGAACGAACCATGGCACTACGGTGCAAGCGGGCCTTCTCCGCCTACGTGGACGGCCGGCCGCGCGTCGTCAAGACCGGCCAGCTGGTCCCCGACGACGACCCGATCGTGAAGGGCCGCGAGGCCTCCTTCGAGTCCATCGACGCCCACCTCGCCGCGCGGCGGCCGCGGGTGGAGCAGGCGACGGCCGACCCGGGCCAGCCCCGGGACCTCACCCCGCCGACGCCCGTCACGAAGGACAACGGCGACAGCAAGCCGACGCCGAGGCGCGGCCGCGGCTCCAGCAAGTAAGGGGTGAGCGATGCCATTCGATCTCGGCGCGACGGTGCGCCTGACCGGGGAATGCCGGGACCCGGACGGCACGCTCGCCTCGGCGGCGACGGCCGTCGTGACGGTCACCCTGCCGGACGGGATGACCGTCACCCCGGCCGTCACCGAGGACCCGGACACGGCGGGCAAGTACCGGGCCGACTACGTCACCACGACGCCCGGCCGCCACTCGGCGCGCTGGGTGTGGACCGAGCCGGCCGCCGCCTACACCGACGTCTTCGACGTCCAGGAGGAGGCGCCGCCGACGATCCTTTCGCTGCACGACGCGCGGGATCACCTGAACCTCGTCAGCACCAAGGACGACGGCGAGCTGCGGTTCTGGAACAGCGCGACAACCCGGGCCGTGGAGTACTTCACCGGCCCCGTCGTCGCCCGCTCCTTCACTGAGGAGCACGCGGCGCGGGACGCGCGGGCGGTCGTGCTGCACCGGACCCCGGTGCTCACTGTGACGGCCGTCGAATCCGTCCTGACGGGAGGCGTCACCTATGCCGTGGACAGCCTCCACGTGGACCGCGACACCGGCGAGGTGATCCGGCTGGACGGCGGCCGCCTGACCGGGCGTCTCCGCTTCACCTACCGGGCCGGGCGGACGGTCATCCCGGAGAACATTCTCGCCGGGGCCCGGATCATCCTCGAACACCTCTGGCTGACCCAGCGCGGCAACCGCGGCGGGCTGGCCGGCGGCGGCCAGGACCTGAGCGACCCCATCCCGGGGCTGGGCTATGCCGTACCGAACCGAGCGCTCCAGCTGCTGGAGGCCGATCGGCTTCCCCCGGGGGTGGCGTAGATCGTGTCGCGAGTACCGGAGGTCATCGCGCGGCTGGTCGCGCTCGGCAAGGCCGACAAGGAGCTGCACGACGTGCGGGTGGCAGACGGCCCCGAGGTGACGGGCGATGCCGACCTGGACTGGCTGATCGTCGGGTTTGACGGCGATCCGACCGGTGATTTCGAGGCTTCCCAGTCAGCGAGCGGCTGGACCGATCTGGGGGCCGGGCGCGAGGAGGAGTGGCAGGTCACGGTGGCCGCGATCGCCCAGCGCGGTGACACGGACGTGGCAGCGGCCCGGGCCCGGGCGTACGAGATCGGCGGCCGTGTGGACGCCTGGCTGCGGGCGGACCCGTCGCTGGGTCTGTCCTCGCTGCAGGCCGGGATCGGGGCGACCCGGCTGACGCAGGACCAGACCGATCGAGGGGTCCAGGCCGTGCTGCTGCTGACGGTGGCCGGTCGTGGCTTCACGTAGAGAGGAGCCCGCGGTGGCGGTGCGGATGCGCCATGACGGCATCGAGCAGGGCATCGAGGTCCAGGAGATTTCGGTGAAGCACTACAAACGGGCCGGCTGGGTCGTCGTCGACGACGACGGCTGGCCGGTGGCAGAGCAGATGGCCGCGGCGAAGGGCCGCCGCCGGCGCGAGACGGGAGAGAGCTGATATGGCGGCGACTTCGATTCAGGCGTCGACCCGGTACTACCGGCGTGGTGTGACCCGCGTTCTGTGGGTGCCGACGATCGCGAACAAGGCCGCGCCGACGCGCGCGGAGCTGGATGCCGGTACGGCGCTGGAGGCGGAGACCGGGGCGATGTCCGGGTGGCAGACCACCTCCGGCACTGTGCCCACCCCCGCGCTGGGGAGCCGGTTCACGCCCGTCGTGGGCGGTGAGATCACCGCCTCCGACTCCAGCCTCACGTTCTACGCGTCCAAGACCGGCGACGACGTTCGTACCCTGCTGACCCGCGAGACCCCCGGCTTCATCGTGTGGATGGACGAGGGCGACGTGCCCGGCCAGCCCATGGACGTCTATCCGGTGACCGTCACCGCCCAGACCAAGATCAGGGAGCTGGACCAGGCCGCGCAGATCATGTGCTCCTTCGCGATCACGTCGGAGCCTGCCGAGAACGTCGACATCCCGGCCGCAGCGGGGGCCTAGTCGTGGCGGGCAGCGTTCAGATCCTCGGCACTGGCCAACTGCTCACGCTGTCCCGCAAGATGCGGGCCGCTGGTGGCCCCCGGCTGCGGCAGAACTTCAGCCGCCGCATCCGGCGGGCCGCCGAGCCGCTGCACAAGGACTTGCAGAAGGCGATCCGCAACCAGCCGCTCGTCTCGGAGGGCCGCAAGGCAGGGAAGAGGGGCGGCCCCTCCCCGACCACGCGGCCCTTCCGGCAGATGCTCGCCGGCGGCATCCGGATCAGCGTCCGGTCCGGGGCCGCTCCTGGCGCCCGTGTGTGGATCGACAAGTCCCAGCTGGAGCCCAAGGCCGGGAACGTGCCGTGGCAGATCCAGGACGGCCGCCTCAGGCACCCCGTTTTCGGTAACCGCAAGAGGTGGTCCAGCCAGTACGCGCGGCCGTCGGGCTGGTGGTCGAAGACCGTGGCAGCCGGCACACCGCGCATGCAGGCCGAAGTCCAGCGGATCCTTGGCGACGTGCGCCGGGACCTGACGTAAGAAGAGGAACAGACCCGTGATCATCTCGTACAAGCAGGACGACGGCACCGTGGAAGAGCTGTCGACCGACGACCTGACGGCGCGCGAGGCAGCGGACATCGAGACCGCCATGGGCGGCGATCAGTGGCAGCGCATCGAGGCCCTGCTGAACCTGCAGGACCCCACCGCGCTGCGGGCCGTCATCTGGATCTTCCGTCGGAGGGAGCAGGTAGACCTGAAGTTCGAGGACTTCGACGTGCCCGGCTGGCGGCGACGGCTGAAGGCCCGGATCACTCGGGCGGAGATCGAGGACGCGCTGAACAACACGATGCTCCAGGCCATCAGCACCAAGGCCGAGGACACCGGCATCGACCTCCTGATCCCGCACCTGCGGAAGCTCGCCCAGGACCCGGCTGATGTGGACGTGGCGCTGGATGGGCTGGGAAAAGGCCACCTGGTACGCCGCCGCCAGGAATCGCAGCACTGATCCAGGAGTACGAGCCGCTGCTGATGCACTACCTGCACATGCAGCCCTCCGAGATCGACCGGCTGACCGTCACCCGCTTCCTGCGCCTGGTCGCCTGGCTGGACCGGCACGTCTCGACACTGAGGGGGTGAACCGTGGCGGAGCGCCTGACCTTCACCCTGGCCGGCCGAGACGAGCTGTCCCGTGTCCTGGACGGCACCGCCGATCACGCGGACCGGCTGCGGCTGCGGCTGGCCGGGATCACCGCCGACGCCGACGGCAACCTGCGTGACCTGGAAGGCCGCCTGATCAGTGTCGCGGACGCCGAGCGCCGGGTCGACGACACTACCGGCCAGGTCCACCGCCGCATGGCCGACCTGTCCGACGCGACGGGCAAGCTCGGCGAGTCGATCAAGGCGAACCTGATCAGCCTCCTGCCGGCCGCGATCCCGGCGGCGGCCGGGCTGGCGAGCAGCGCGGCCGCCGTCGCCGCGCAACTCGGGGCGGGCGCCGTGGCGGCCGGCGTCTACGCGCTCGCGCTCGGGCCGCAGATCGGGAAGATCACCGAAGCAGCCGACGCGCAGGACAAGCTGGACGAGGCGCTGCGCACGTCGGGGGCGGGCAGTGCGGAGGCTGGGCAGGCGGCCCTGGAGTACGAGCGGCAGCTGGCCTCGCTGACACCGGAGACGCGGGAGGCCGCCGTCGCGGTGGGGCTCCTGAAGGACGGCTACGACGAGTGGTCCGACAGTCTCAGCGGCGACGTCATGGCGCCCTTCAATAAGGGCGTCGCCATCGCCAACGCCCTGCTGCCCGAGACCACGGGCCTGGTCAAGGGCGCCAGTGGCCAGTTCGATCGGCTGCTCAACCTCGTCGGCGGAGCCATCACGACGCCGGGCTTCGACGCGATGAACAGCCGTTTCACTGACTTCGCGACGAACACCCTCGACACCGGCATCGACCGGCTGACGGTCTTCCTCGCCAAGATCCAGAGCGGCGAGTACGACGGCGGCGGCGTCGCGCAGTTCTTCGACTGGGCACAGGAGCAGGGCCCGGTCGTCTGGGACACGCTGGAGAACATCGGCGAGGCCCTCTTCCACGTCCTGGACGCAGGGGCTGAGGTCGGTGTCGGCATGCTCGACGTCGTCAACGTACTGACCAGCATCGTCAGCGCGGTCCCGCCCGAGGCCATCGCCACGATCCTCCAGCTGGCCATCGCTATCAAGGCGGTACGTCTGGCGGCAGCCGGCGGGGCCGCGGCGAGCGCCGCCGTGGCCGCGCTCGGGACCCAGATCGGCGCCATGCGCGTGGCGGCCGCGGGGACGCCCGGAGCACTCGCCGGTGCGGGCGCCGCGATCACGGGTCTGTCCCGGACCGCGAAGCTCGCGGTTGCGGGCACCGGCCTGGGGTTGCTGCTGATCACTCTGGACGCTCTCTCGGCCGGGAGCCAGAAGCCCAAGCCGGACGTGGACGCGCTGTCGACGTCGCTCACCGAGCTCGCGCACTCGGGCAAGGTGAGCGGCGAGGCCATGCGCGTGTACGGCGGCGATCTGTCCGGCCTCGGCGACGCCCTGCAGAAGGTGGTCGACCCGGAGGGTCTCGACCAGGTCCAGCAGTCCATCGTCAGCTTCTTCGGCATGGACTCCACCCCGATCAAGAACGCGAAGGAAGATCTCAACGCGTTCGACGAGGCCCTGGCGAGCATGGTGTCCAGCGGCAACGCCGACATGGCCGCCGAGGCGCTCGCGCGCACCATCGAGCAGCTGGAGGCGCAGGGGCAGAACACCGACGGCCTGCGGGGCAAGCTCGACGCCTACAACGACGCGCTGGCGGCCCAGGCCCTGGAACAGGAACTGGCCGCCGCCAGCATGGGCATCTTCGGCGACCAGGCCCGCGACGTGCAGGCAGAACTCGACGCCCAGAAGCAGTCTGCCGACGGACTGCGCGCCAGCATCCTCGCCCTCAACGACGCCCACAGGTCGGCCTATGACGCGGAGATCCAGTTCGAGGCGGGCCTAGACGCGCTCACCAAGTCGTTCTCGGAGAACGGCAACACGCTGGACCTGAACACCGAGAAGGGCCGCCAGAACGCGCAGGCCATGTCGGGCGCCGCGAAAGCGCACGACGAGATGCTGGCGGCCGGCCTCGCCGCTGGCGAGTCGATGGGGTCGATGACGGAGAAGTCGGAGAAGCTCCGCGAGAAGATGATGACCCTGGCAGAGGCCACCTTCGGCACCAAGGAGGAGGCCCGCGACTACGTCAACACCCTGCTGGGGACACCGGAGAGCATCTCGACCACGGTCCAGGTGGAGAAAGAGAACGCCATCTCCGGGCTCCAGTCCGTGCAGGCGGAGATCATGGCGACGCCGGGCTCGCACACGGTCACCGTGGACACGCTGAACGCCGCGGCGATCGCTGCGCTGGAGGAAGTCGGCCTGGTGACGCGGCGGCTGCCGGACGGGCGGACGGAGGTCTACACGAAGAACGGCCAGGCCCTCGACAGCATCGACGCGGTGGACCGGGCGATCGGCGCTCTGCGGGGCACGACCGTGACGGTGTCCGCGAAGGACCGGGCCAGCTCGACAGCCAAGGCCATCGCGGACGCCATCGCCAAGGTGAAGAGCAAGCAGGTCACGATCACGGCCCGCTACCGCACCATCGGTATCGAGGGTGCCGGAGCGCGCGCGGACGCCAAGATGAACGGCTTCGCGCAGGGCGGCCTGCTCCGTCGGGCGTCCGGCGGGCCCATCCCCGGCTTCCCCGATGGCGGCCGACTGCAGGGGCCCGGCACGCCGACCTCCGACGACATCCTGATGTGGGGATCCACCGGCGAGTACGTGACCCGGGCCGCGGCCGTCGACTTCTACGGCCAGCCCCTGTTCGACGCGCTCAACAGCATGACGTTGGACCCGAAGGCTCTGCTCGCGGTGACCGTCCCGGCGGGGCGGGCCGCGGCTTCGCCAGGCCTGCCCGCTGCGCAGCCGGCGGCGCCGACGGCTGGAGCGGACCGGCCGTCGGTGACGTACATCGTGCAGCCCCGGAAGTCCGTGATCGACGCCAGGGACCTGGAGCTGATCACCCGCGAGGAGGAGGCGCGCATGCGTGTGGGGAGGCCTTGGTAGATGCCCATCATCACCGCGCCGGTCATCACGCCGGAGGTTCCGGAGACGCCGCCTGTAGAGATCCCGGAGATCGGTTTCGCGTCGATCACCTACGTGGACCCGACCGGGCATCGGTGGCCGATGACCGACCTGTCGGCTGACTGGTACACGCTCGCCGAGGGCGTGTCCGGTCTGGGGGCGGCGCCCTACGAGCTGACGGCGGACCCGCACCCGCGGGGCGGGTCCCGCCTGCGGCACGTCCAGCCGCAGGCCCGGACGATCGTGTGGCCCCTCCTGGTGAGGGGCGCCGATCACCTGGTCTTCGTGAAGAACTGGCGGGACCTGGCCCGGGCGTTCACGCGGACGCTGAGGGAGGGCCCGGGCTGGCTGGAGGTCGCCCGGCCGGACGGCTCCGGCCGGCGGATCGCCGTCTACTACAGCCAGGGCTGGGACGGTCGTGGGCAGACCGCGACGGGCATCACCTGGGACAGCGCGGTCGTCACCCTGTGGTGCGAAAACCCGTACTGGGAGGACGTCCAGCCAGTCAGCGTGCACCGGGAGACCGGGACCGGCGTCGACTACCTGGCCCCGTACCCGAGCGTCTCCAGCTCGCAGGTGCTCGGCGCGACGACCGTCATGAACCCTGGCGACGTGGACGTGTGGCCGGAGTGGCATATCACCGGCCCGGCGACGTCCATCGCCTTTTCCCGCGAGGACACCGGCGACGCCTTCACCCTCGACATGCAGGCCACCGCTCACGGTGCCCTGCTCGCCGGGCAGACCGTGACGATCTCCACTGATCCGCCGCGGGCCCGCTCCGGCACCGGGGAGAACCTCGTGTCCGGGCTGAACTGGCCTGAGGCCGTTCTCTGGTCGCTGCCGCCTGGCGAGACTCCCGTCGTCTTCCAGCTCAACGGGGCCGCCGCTGGGTCGGCAGTCGACCTCACCTTCCACCCGCGCTACGAGACGGCATGACGAGGAGGTGAGCCGATGGCCATCCAGCTCCTCGTCACAGACCGCAACCTGGACTTCCTCGGCGACCCCATCGTGGGCTGGAGCAAGCTCTCCTGCGACCTCAACTACCGGGCGCCGGCGTCGGGCAGTGTGGTGCTGCCCGCGCGGCCCGAGGTCATGGAGCTTCTGCAGCCCGGCAACCGCATGGTGCTCATGCGCGACGGAGGGATCTGGTGCGCGGGCCCGCTTGAGGCGCCGCAGGACCCTTACGTCTGGGACCTGGAGGAGAACGCCGGCGTCGGCACGGTCACGGCTCGCTGGACCGATGACCTGGGCCGGATCGCCGGATACCTCACCTACCCGCACCCCGGCGTCCATTTCCCCTTCCAGGTCACAGAGCGAGACCAGATGTGGACCCGCACCGCCAACTCGGAAGCGGTCATCCGCGAGCTGGTGTCGCTGACCTGCGGGCCCACCGCGCTGGCCGAGCGGCGCATCGAGCGCCTGGTCCTCGACGCGGTAGCCGGGGTCGGCACAACCCGCACCCTCAGCACCAGGCTGGAGCCGCTGCTCGACGCGTGCCGCACACTCGCGGTCCCCGACGGGCTCGGCTTCCGCACCCGGCAGGTCGGTGACGAGATCCGGTTCGGGGTGTATCAGCCGACCGACCGCACGGCCACGGCCAGGTTCTCGGCGGGCCTCGGGAACCTCCGCCGGGTCGAGTTCACGCTGTCGGCGCCGCTGGCCACGTCCGAGCTGGTGATGGGCGGAGAGGACCCTGCCCAGCAGGTACCAGCGGGGGACCCGCCCAATCACCGCGAGTACACCGAGGTCATGTCGGGCGCCCAAGCCGACTGGTACCGGGTCGAGAAGCTGGTGCAGTCGCGAGGCAAGACCAACTTCGACGGCGAGCTGACCCAAGACGGGGTGCTCGCTCTCGGCAACGACAACCCGCAGGCCAGCCTCGCGACCGTAGCGGTCGACACCGAAGACCTGCGGGCGGGCCGTGACTACGGCCTCGGCGACCTGGTCTCGGTGGTGCTGCCGACCGGGCTGGAGATCGCCGACGTCGTGCAGTCCATCGGGCTCATCGCCGAGCCGAACTCGGGCGAGCTGGTGACCACCGTCATCGGCAACTCGGACAAGACCACGCTGACGCGCATGGTGTGGACCGTGCGCGACCTGGCCTATCGGCTGGGGCAACTCGAAGGGAGGGGGTGACCAGTGGCTGAGGAGTCCTATCCCAACGCCGGGCACAACAACAGGCAGGTGACCGACGACGAGCACGAGCTGCTCGCCAGCCGGTTCTCCGACGACGGGATCTACGGCGACCCCACGGACACGCAGGTCGTCACGGCCGGCACCGGTCTGTCCGTCAACGTCCGCGCGGACGTGGCCGCCTCGGTACGGGGGCACGGCTGGTACTCCGGGAGCACGCCATTCAGCGTGCCCCTGGCGGCGAACATCTCCAGCCAGACCCGCATCGACTGGATCGTGCTGCGCCTGGACCGCTCCGACTGGAGGGTCCGCGTGGCCGTCGTCGGTGGCACCCCCGGCTCTGGAGCACCTGCCCTCAAACAGCAGACCGGGAACACCGGCGTCTACGAGATCCCGCTCGCGCAGGCCCGCATCCTCGGCGGCGCCTCCTCGGTCACCGTCACCCGCGCCGAGCTGTACGTCGGGACACGGATCAGGCCCTGCACGTCCGCCACCCGCAACCCGGCCCCGCGGCTCGGCGAGATGGCCTTCGAGACCGACACGAAGCGCCTGGTGCTCTGGGACGGCAAGACGTGGCGCCTCGTCTCTCAGGACAGCGG
Organism: Streptomyces sp. NRRL F-5650; assembly: GCF_000721365.1. Taxonomy (NCBI): domain Bacteria; kingdom Bacillati; phylum Actinomycetota; class Actinomycetes; order Kitasatosporales; family Streptomycetaceae; genus Streptomyces; species Streptomyces sp. NRRL F-5650. The sequence goes on from NZ_JOGV01000012.1 coordinate 51,833, forward strand.
CGAGGTCGTCCTGCAGAAGCTGAACAACGTCAGCTGGGTCAACGCCGGCGACTCGGTGCTGGAACAGCGAGGCGGCGCTGTGTGGCTGCGCATCGGTGGGTGGACGCGGAACGGGAGCACCCTCGCTGCGGCGTCGGAGAGCCAGCTGCCGGTGCTGATCCCCGAGGCCTACCTGCCCCACACCCGGTACCAGTACTGGAACGTCTACGTCACCCACGCCACCACCGCGAGCATGGCGCGGCTGACGATCTACCCCCGGGGCAACAAGCGCGGCGGGCAGCTCTGGCTCACACAGCACGTGGACATCCGGCACCTGGACGATCTGAAGGCGACGACGATGACGTGGACGGTCAACTGATGGCGCGCTACACCTTCGGCGGGGGCATCGCCGACTACCTCGTACAGCCGAGGGACGGCCTGTGGGGCGTGGCCCCCGGCGCCGTCGTCACCTTCTACTCCTCCGCCGATGGGGGCACGCAGTACACCGACCTCTTGAATGCCGGCGGCGCGGCAGTCACGGAGATCGTCGCGGACGACTACGGGCTGCTGCCCTCCTTCCAGGGACCGGACGGTGTGACGATCCTGTGGGCCAGCGCCGGCGGCGCGAGTCGGGTCTGGATGAAGGCCCGCGACGCGGACAATGTGGAGGTCACCCCCGGCTCAGTACGCGACTGGCTCAACGTGCTGGACTACGGCGCCCAGGGAGACGGCAACACTGACGACACCCTGGCGCTGCAGGCCGCGCTCGACGCGTGTCCGATGGGCGGAACCGTCTACGCGCCCGGGCGCCCGTACCGCACCAGCTCGACGCTCTCTATCCCGCCCGGCGTCACGTTCACGTCCACGCGCGCCAACTTGATGACGGTGCCCGGGCTGTTCGATCCCCCGTGCTACATCAAGCCGCTGCCGTCCTTCGAGGGCACCGCGGTGATCTCGTTCCTGGACGAGATCGACGGGGGTTACTCGACGATCTCGGCCGAGCACCGCATCGTGAAGGTGATGATCGACGGATCGGACCTGGCGATTCCAGGCGTCGATGGGGTTCGGGCCCGAGGCAACATTCAGAACGTGCAGCTGGTCGACGTGACGATTCGTCGGGTGACTGGCGCCGGCGTCCACACCGAGGCCAACGCGGGGAAATTCCCGTACAGCTGGCGGCTGACCAGGGTAATGGTCGACAACGTGGGCTGGCACGGATTCGCGTTCGAGGTCATGACCGACATCAGCCTCATGGACTGCCAGGCCATCGGCTGCGGGGCATCGGGTTTCGAGATCGCCAACGCGGCCAACTCGCACGCGATCGGGTGCCGCGCCGAGTGGTGCGTCGGCGACGGGTTCCACCTGACCGGGGACTGGGCCGTCGGTACCGGATCGGGCGGCATGCTCTTCGGCAGCTGCTCGACCGACCGCAACGGACGCAATGGGTTCCTGGTCGACGCGGTCGGCAACGCGCCCCTGCAGTTCGAGAACATCGAGACCAGGCGGGACGGCCGCAACAACGGGGCCGGTGGGGGCGGCTTCGCGGGATTCGCCGTCAACGGCGCGACCATGCCTGTCGTCGTCGGCCTGCTCACCTCGTATGTGGGAGTGGACGACGACGGCAGTCAGGCGAACTCGCCTCAGTACGGGGCGCGTTTCACGGACTGCGCCTACGTCAGCGTCAGCTCCGGATTCCTGCACGGCGACACCGCCGGCTGGTCCGACGGCGGCGGCAACGCAGTACTGCGCCGAGGCCTCAACATCGGCGAACGCACCGGCCCGAGCAACGCCCCGGTCGACGCCTTCGCCGGACCTACCGACGTGGCCGGCAACCTCGACGTAGCCGGCTACCTGGCCGCCGCGTCCGGCCAGTCCGGCGGCGTGTGGAACATCTGGGACGCCTCCGCGAAGGCCCTCAACCTGGGCAGCGCGGGCGGCGGCATCGCCATCAAGGAGGGCGCCAACGCCCGCATGGGCATCGCCACGCTGGCCGCCGGGACCGTGACCGTGGCCAACACCAGCGTGACCGCGAACACCCGCGTGGCCACCTTCCGGCAGGCGGCAGGCGGCACGCTCGGCCACCTGTCCACCACCAAGGTCGCGGGCACCAGCTTCACGATCACGTCCAGCAGCAACACGGACACCTCGGTCGTCGGCTGGGTCCTGTACGAGCCCGCGTAGCCCCCGCCCGTCCGCCCGCACGCCCCGCGCCGACCCTGGCCCGGGGCCTTTCTCATCCGGAGGCCTCCGTGGACGACTGCCGCTGCGCGGTCTGCGGCTGCTGCAAGCACGACCACCGTGGCTGGCGCCACGGGTGGCAACCGAAGGAGTAACCCGTGGCTGAGCCCATGTCCTACGGCAAGTTCCTCGCCGCCCTGCGTGCCGAGGGTCTGACCGTCATCGAAGAGAAGACGGGCGGCCGACCGCCGTCGGAGCACAACCGGAACCACAAGGGCGCGTGGGGCCCCGTCCACGGGGTGATGATCCACCACACCGTGACCCGCGGCCACGACAGCACCGTGGACATCTGCCGAAAGGGCTACGCCAGCCTGCCCGGCCCGCTGTGCCACGGCGTGATCTGCAAGCAGGGCCACGTCCACGTCGTCGGCTACGGCCGCGCCAACCACGCCGGCCTCGGCGACGGCGACGTGCTCCGCGCCGTCATCGCCGAGAAGGCGCTGCCCCCGGACAACGAGGCCGACACCGACGGCAACCGGCACTTCTACGGCTTCGAGTGCGAGAACCTCGGCGACGGCAAGGACCCCTGGCCCGCCGCCCAGCTCCTCGCGATCGAGCGGGCGGCCGCCGCAATCTGCCGCCACCACGGCTGGGACGAGCGGTCCGTCATCGGCCACCTGGAGTGGCAGCCCGGAAAGGTCGACCCGCGCGGCTTCACCATGGCGTCGATGCGCGCCCGGGTCGCCGCCCGCCTCCACGGCAAGACCCCGACCAACAGCAAGCAGGAGGACCCCATGGCGGGCTACAGCAAGGCCGAGATCGGCGACGCAGTCCTGTACAGGGACAACATCGCGGCCCCGGAGTTCGCGCCGGACGTCAAGAAGAACCCGAAGTGGTCACTGTCCAGCTACATCCGCTCCATCTACAACGCGGTCATCACCATCCGCGACGAGCTGCGGGCCCTCCGCAAGGCCGTCGACGCCCTCGCCCAGAAGGAGTCCTGACCCATGCCTGAGCTGCACTTCGACGGTGAGACCGTCGTGAAGACCGCGAGCACCTACGGCCGCGACCTCCTGGAGCGCGTCCTGTCCACCTTCCTCCAGAGCTTCATCGGCGGCGTCGTCGTCACCACTCCGCTGGACGGCAGCATGTGGTACGCCGCCGGAGCGGGCGGGGTCGGCGCCGTCCTCGCCCTCGGCAAGGGGTTGGTGGCCCGCTGGCGCGACGTCACCAACAGCGCCTCCCTTGCCAAGGGGGTGTAGTGACACCGCAGGACCCGGGCGTCTACATCCCGCCCGCGCAGATGTACACGGAGCTGAGATCCCTGAGCGACGGCCTGACCCGAGTAGAGACCAAGCTGGACGGCATCGGGCAGGGCCTCACAGACCTCGGCAAGGACGTCGCCGACCACGAGACCCGCCTCCGCGCCCTGGAGCGCGGACGCTGGCCCCTGCCGACCATCGCCGCGCTGACCGGCGTGGCTGGCGCAGCGACCGGTGCCCTTGCCCTCTTCGCCCGATGACCGCGGCCCCGCTCTCCCAACTGGGAGGGCGGGGCCGCTTCGTCATGTCTGGGGAGCAGTGGCGCTTGAGGCCGGCACCCCTCGGCTCCACAGCTCTTCAGCGTGCTCGGAGAACCGGTCGAACAGCCCGCCCTGCCCGCGACGCCGCACGTGCATCAGCGGGGAGTCGTGGCCGACGACGCGCGCCAGGTGGGGCGTGATGAGCGCCTGGTCGTCGAAGCGGAAGACGCTCAGGCTCACGTGGTTCATGGCGTCCTCGGCGGCCGAGTACCGCACCTCGATCTGCGGGATGTCGGCCAGCTTGGCCAGCTCCTCCAGGGACATGTGGATGCGCGTGGACACGGTGAGGGCGACGCCCTCGATGGCCTCACGCTGCCTGGTGACGTCGCCGGCGGGGTCGCCGAGCAGGAACCGCACCCGGCACCCGGACGCCGCCTTCTGCCGCAGCGTCGCCGAGAATGCGGGGACCTGGGTCCACAGGAAGTAGTTGGTGTACCCGGCGAAGAGCAGCTCCTCGGAAGCGTCCTCGATCAGCTCCGTCCAGACGGTCGACGGGCAGGCGGACCGGTACGGGTACGTCTGGATGACTTCGAGGTCCCCGCCGGTCTTCAGCCGGTCCCTGACGGCCTTGGGCCACAGCATGTCTGCGTCCACTCCCAACACGATCGCCACCTCGTCCCGCGTCCGTGGATGCGGGACGCGACTCGGGTCAGATACCCAGCGATCCACGGTCTTGACGCTCACCCCGACTCTACGGGCCAGCCGAGACCGGGATAATCCGGCCGTCTCGATAGCGCGCTGCAGCTCCTGATGCAAGGTCACCCCCGGGGACGTTTGGGCCACTTCGGACGGTAGCGCGTGGCGTCCCAAACGGACCCCATCTGTCAGTACAACCGTCCCAACCGCCAGCCCACCATGACGGTCACCAGCAACCCCCAACGGAGGTAGCAGTGGCCATCACCCTGACTCGTCCCGCGCCGGAGACGGTCGCCGAGCGGGCCCGCGAGATCCACACCGCGTGGATGGAGGACCCGGAGATGCCCGCCGTCCTCGACGGCTGCAAGAAGTACAGCAGCGACTGGACCGACGACTACGGCCAGGTCCTCATCCCCGAGTACAACGTCGAGCGCGACGCCCCGCCGCTCATCGACGACGCCCTGCGCGTCATGGCGCTGAAGAGCGCGGTGTACGAGATGACCGACGGCGACGAGCTGGCGGCCGAGCTGCCGGTCCCGGTGCCGGTCGACACCGCGGTGCACGCGCTGTGCGCCCAGTTCACCGCCCTGTCCCGGGTGCAGCAGCGGACGGGCCGCCTGTTCGTGCACAGCACGGTCCGCGAGCACGAGGCCGGCCGCGGGTGGCGGCTCGGCGACTACACGCACCAGGCGTACCGCGCCACGTTCGGGCCGGTCGACGAGCGGTACTGGATCGACGAGCCGGAGGCCGAGCGCCGCCGCCAGGTCCTCGACGAGAAGTACGCGTCGATCGGGATCACCGAGCGCGGGATGGCCTCCACCATCGACTACGCCGCGGCGTAGCCGACTGGTCCGCAGGCTCCGCCTCCAGCGGCTTCGGAGGCGGAGCCTGCCGGTCTGGCTCCAGCCCGATCTTGTGCGGGTGCACGCAGGCAGGCGTCCCGTCGGCGGTGTACCGGCGGCCGTCGTCCGGGTCGAACGGTGCCTCCCAGGTTGGCCGGTCGTAGATGACGAAGGCGTCGCGCGGGAAGCGCAGGCTGGGGCAGATCCCGCACACTGGCCGATCGTCGTGGTCGGAGTCGGGGTCGATGTACGGCTGCTGCGCGGCGGCGTCGTCCATGTCGGGAGGCTACCGACTGGGCCGCTCACTCGGAGTCATGCTCGGGGCGGCTCGTCAACCACGTAAGAGCCCTTGCCCCGCACGGTCCGGACCAGGCCGCGGTCGACGAGCAGCTGCACGGCGGCGCGAGCCGTCGGCCGGGACACCCCGAACTCGTCCACGATCTGCGCCTCCGAGGGGATGCGCCGGCGGGGCGGGTAGGTGCCGTCGGCGATCCGCGCGGTGAGCACCGTCGCGATCTGCTCGTACAGGGGGTCGGGCCCGTCCAGGTCCACGGTCATATCTCGACCGTAGGAGCGATACGACAATGCTTCTCGTCGTGTGACGTCACCTGACAACAGGTTACAAGCGGAGTAGCTTCGACAGAGAAGACCCCCGCGACCGTGCGACCGGTCCGGGGGCGTGGCCGACTGCGAAGGAGTCGACAGGATGCACCGTACCGGCCGCTCTGCCCTGATGGCAGAGGCCCTTTCCACTCTCGACATTCCGCCCACCGTCGCCGCCGTGCTCGCGCTACCCTCCGGTCTCACCGCCGCCCAGGCCCGCGGCGCCGTCTGCGTCTGGGGCACCGAGCGACTCACCGCTGAAACGGCCGTCGACCTCGGCGAGTACGTGGGGTCCGAAGGGCGGCTGTTCCTGCGCGCCTGCCGCACCCACGCCGCCGACTGCGCGTACCGCGCGCACCGCGGTCTCCTCGATCACGCGCCCGGCTGCGACGACTGCCGCAGGGAGCTGGCGCCCGGCGAGCCCGTCGTGTGCGAGACGGCGCGCGTCCTGTACCGCCTCGTGAGGGAAGGCCGCCGATGAGCCAGTCCGACTCCAGCCTCGCCGCCGCCCGCGCCGCCGGGTACTGCTGGCGGGTGTTCGGCCCACGGGGCCTGCACTGCACGCGGCACATCGGGCATGAGGGCGACTGCTACGACAAGTACGACGCTGCGACCCTGCGCGCCCGCGCCCTCGCAGAAGACTCCGCTCCCGACGCGCAGAAACGCCGGCCGCGCCGGTAGCGGACACTGCGGCCCGCCTCCGTACCCCTCGTCGAGGGCAGACCGCTCACCCTGCGATCAAAGGAAGGCCGAATGAGCGGCTACCGATGCACCGCCACGACCGAGGTACACGCCGCCACCCGGGCCGCCGCGGAGACGATCGGCTCGCCCCGCGACGGCATCGACTGGACGTCGGACACCATCCTCCAGTGCCTCATCGAGGACGTGGCCCACGACTTCCACGCCGCGTTCCTCCGCACCGGCGCGCGCCCCGACTCGAACGTCTTCCTGTGCTGGACCGACGGCTCGCCGGACCAGAGCCTTGCAGACCTGGACTGCTGCCTGGGTAGACGCACCCCGATGGACACGGGGTGCACGATCTTCGCGCACCACCCGGGGCTGTGCGAGTGGGCGTACATCGACCCGCCGTACATCGCCGTGACCGCGCGCGCCGACCAGCTGCTGAAGGAGCTGGGCATATCCCCGCCCACCTGACTCCTGCTGGCGTCACAGGGCGGACGTGGCGCCAGCAGGTCGGCTGTCACCGGCGTGCCCTCGGGCCGCCGTCGCGCCGGTGACCGGGGCGGCCCGTTCCTCGCCTCCCCCGTCGGGGGCGGGCCGCTCAGCGCCGCGTCAGCTCCTCCAACTCCACGCCCATGGCGTCGGCAATGCGGATCAGCGTGTCCAGCTTGGGCGAGGAGTGTCCCTGCTCGATGCGGCTGTACGTGGCGACGTCGATGCCACTCCTGCCGCAGACGTCCAGCTGACTCAGGTTCAGGTGCTCGCGCACGCGCCGGATGCGTTCCCCGACCTGGCGGCGGCGGGCGATGACCCGGTCATCGGGTGGGGTGGGGCGCGGCACGCGTCCACCCCACCCGGCCCATGATCAAATGTGATTAGGGTTGACCCTAATTTCTGCGATCTTGATAGTGGTCGAATGCACCACAGAGAACCATGAGACCTCCGACCGAGCCCGCAGGCTGGTCGGAGAAGGTGGCGGCAGCGTGATGTGCCTCCGCTGCCGCCGCGAGCGCCAGCCACTCCCGGCTGAGCGCGATCGCCCCGTCCTCCGTACTGGAGGGCGGGGCGATCCCTTTACGCTCCGACGACCCCCGCCGAATCTCGCGGCGGGGGTCGCCCTTCCGACCGGAGACCTCCCGAGTACCCCGGCCGGGCTTGTCTGGGGCTGTGCCTCAGGCGGACGGAATGCACACGTCCGCCTCCCCTACCAGCACTGTACCCAGCGCGTCCGCTGATCTACAGCATGTAGACGAGTGGGTGTGACCTCCTCACTCGACCCGGCCACCCTGAGTCCTTCCGTACCAGGCCATGAGCTGGAACGTCGTACGGAGGCTCAGCGCCTGGCGGGCGGACGCGATCTCCTTGTCCACGGCCCGACGGCTGAGGCCGATGCGCGGACCGACCTGCTGCTGGGAGTAGCCGGCGGCCAGCTCCCGGAGGATGCGCCACTGCCGCTCGCTCAGCGGCGAGGCGTTGACACCGATGTCTTGCCACCGCGTGGCCCGGTGCCAGAACAGGTCGAAGAGGGACCGCGTCCAGGCGACAGACGCTCTGTCGAAGACGTGCCAGCCGGAGTTGCCTTCCGCCCCGGGGATCACGTGATTGTCGATGAACAGGTGCTGCCGGTCGACGAGGATCACCCGAGGCCCCGGCGCGCTGGAGGCACGCACCTCGGCACCGTCCTTCATCATGGCGGCCACGTAGTCGCGGGTTTGGCCGTGCTCGTGGGCACTGCGGTGGTAGAGCGACCGGACCTGGACGCCGCGGAGCAGGGCGGAGCGGGTGCGCTCGACGCCTAGGCGCAGGATGGCGGGGTCACGGTCGGCTGGCTCGCCGGGCTGGACCGAGCAGATCTCGGTGGCGGCCGCCGCACAGACCTCGCCCACGCGGGCGTTCATCTGGGGGGCCGAGGCCAGGAACTCGGAGCCCGGGCCGCCGTAGAGGCGGTGTGGGTCGAAGTCTTCGGCCAGGCGCTCCAGGACGGGTACCTGATTGAGCCGCTGCACGATGGTGCTGAGTCCGTGCAGGGCGGCTGCCGTGACGCTCTGGGCGGCTGCGCGCGGGTCGTGTGGGATGTAGCGGCCGGGCGTGTAGGGGTCAGGGTCGACGAGTCGCATGGCGATCAGGCGGGCGACGTCGTAGCCGTCGGGCGGTTGCTGCGTCTCGGCTATGCGCCGGTACGCCTCGACGTCGTGCTGGGTGAGTGGGTCCTGCTGGCCCGTGTCCAACTCGCTCACGTTCGCCCCCTGTTGCGCGTGCGGATTTCTGCATATGCAGTTTTCCGTACGGCTGGCCGCTTGGACCTCACCGATCTCGCATGCAACTCTAACGTTCAGTAACAGAGATTCGTAAGCGCGTTCGAAATGAGGTCAGCATGACTCCACGTCTCCGACTTGTGGGCGCTTCCGCGCTGCTGGCCCTGGCCGCCCTTGTCACCCCAGCAGCCGCGGCCGCGGCCACGCCCGCCACCCCCCTGGCGCAGGATGTCGGCTGGGGCGTCGCCTCGACCGGCACCGGCGATCAGGCCGAGCCCGAAGAGGGCGAGGCCGCGCCGGCGCCGACCGACAATGCCGCGAGCGACGTCGGCTGGGGCTGAAGCCCCTCCCACAGACTCCGGTCGGCTCGCTCGGGAGGCTATGCCGCACCGGAACCAGAGACGCCCCCTGCCGCGAGATTCGGCAGGGGGCGTCTTGCTGCACAGAGTAGAGGGTGAGCAACCGGTTCCGCGACAGCAGGAAGTTGCAGGTCCCGGGGCCCACGGATCAAGTTACGGGGTAGTAGCGGGGTAACAAGATCAACCAATGTAGACGGCCGGTAGATCCTGGAGATCTACCGGCCGTTCTACCTGGCGCTTTGCCGCTGTGGGGCTAACAGGATTTGAACCTGTGGCCTCATCCTTATCAGGGATGCGCTCTAACCAACTGAGCTATAGCCCCGCCGCGCTCTGCGGTGTGTGTCCCGCGCGCTGACTCCTGAAGATTAGCGCACGAGGCGGGCAGTCCCAAAATCGGTTGTCGCGCGGCCGACGAGCACGATCGGCTCGCGGATCACTCGTCCTCGGCGAGGGTCAGTTCCACCCCGCCGACGAAGCCGGCGGACAGGTTGTAGATGAACGCGCCGAGGGTCGCCAGGGCCGTCGCGAGGACGACGTCGATCACCGCGATGATCGTCGTGAACATCAGCACGTTGGGCAGCGACAGGAAGGACTGCAGGTCGAAGCCGTTGGACTCGTTGGAGCCGGTGGCCTCGGCGATCGTGCCGCCGACCGTGGAGAAGACGCCCATGGCGTCCATGACCATCCACAGCACGGCGGACGCGACGATGGTGCAGATGCCGAGGGCGATGGAGAGCAGGAAGCTGACCTTCATCACCGACCAGGGGTCGGCCTTCGACACCCGCAGGCGCGCCTTGCGGACGCGGGGCGTGGTGCGGGCGCCGGTGCGCGGGCGGCGCACGGCGGACGCGTTGCCGCCCTGGGTCTGGTAGGCCTGCGGCGGGTGGTAGGGCCCGCCGGGCTGCTGCGGCTGCCGCTCCCCCGGCAGCGGTGAGGCCGCCTGCCGGGTCCGCTGGCCTCGGGTGTCCGTCACAGTTCCCCCCTGGGATCCATGCGTTGAGGACGAGCTCCCCGAGTGCGAGTCGGTCGCTCCGTCGTCGATCTTGCGCAGTTGAGTCGTGTGCGAATCCGTCGCACGCGCGGCGGAGCCACGGCCGCCGCCGCCCGTTTCCGTACCCGTGGGGGTACCGGCCGATCCGGCGCCCGTGGCTCCGCTCACGATGACTCTCTCCTCGTGTTACTCGGCCGAGGGCGCCTCGCCCTCGTCCGTGCCGGTGGTCGCGGCACCCTCGGCGGTCTCGTCGACGGCCACATCGCCGTCGACCTCCTCCGCCTCGCGTCCCGCCTCGGCGTTGCGTGCGATGCCGACGACGGCATCGCGCTTGCCCAGATTGATCAGTTGGACGCCCATGGTGTCACGGCCGGTCTCCCTGACCTCGCTGACTCGCGTACGAATCACACCGCCCGAGAGTGTGATGGCGAGGATCTCGTCGCTCTCCTCGACCACCAGCGCGCCCACGAGCGACCCGCGGTCCTCGACGATCTTGGCGGCCTTGATGCCGAGGCCGCCGCGACCCTGGACGCGGTACTCGTCGACGGAGGTGCGCTTCGCGTAACCGCCGTCGGTGGCAGTGAACACGAACGTACCGGCTCGAACAACATTCATCGAGAGCAGCTCGTCCCCTTCGCGGAAACTCATGCCCTTGACGCCCGAGGTGGCACGTCCCATCGGCCGCAGCGTGTCGTCCGACGCGGTGAACCTGATCGACTGTGCCTTCTTGCTGATCAGCAGCAGATCGTCCTCGGCCGAGACCAGTTCGGCCCCGATCAGCTCGTCGTCGCTTCCGTCCGCCTGCTCCCGCAGGTTGATGGCGATGACACCGCCCGAGCGCGGCGAGTCGTAGTCCTTCAGCGGCGTCTTCTTCACCAGGCCGGCCTTGGTGGCCAGGACCAGGTAGGGCGTCGCCTCGTAGTCGCGGATCGCGCGGATCTGGGCGATCGTCTCGTCCGGCTGGAAGGCCAGCAGGTTCGCCACGTGCTGGCCGCGCGCGTCCCGGCCGGCGTCCGGCAGCTCGTAGGCCTTGGCCCGGTACACGCGGCCCTTGTTCGTGAAGAACAGCAGCCAGTGGTGCGTGGTGGACACGAAGAAGTGGTTGACGATGTCGTCTTCCTTGAGCTTCGTGCCGCGCACGCCCTTGCCGCCGCGCTTCTGCGCCCGGTAGTCGTCGGTCTTGGTGCGCTTGATGTACCCGCCACGCGTGACCGTGACGACGATGTCCTCCTCGGCGATCAGGTCCTCGATGGACATGTCGCCCTCGTACGGGATCAGCTTGGTCTTGCGGTCGTCGCCGTACTTCTCGACGAGCGCCGTCAGCTCCTCGCTGACGATGCCGCGCTGGCGGACGGGGGAGGCGAGGATCTCGTTGTACTCGTTGATCTTCGCCTGGAGCTCGTCGTGCTCCCGGACGATCTTCTGCCGCTCCAGGGCCGCCAGGCGGCGGAGCTGCATCTCGAGGATCGCGTTGGCCTGGATGTCGTCGATCTCCAGGAGGTCCATCAGGCCCCCGCGCGCGATCTCGACGGTCTCACTGCGCCGGATCAGCGCGATGACCTCGTCGATGGCGTCCAGGGCCTTGAGCAGGCCGCGCAGGATGTGCGCCCGCTCCTCTGCCTTGCGCAGCCGGAAGCGCGTACGGCGGACGATGACCTCGATCTGGTGGTTCACCCAGTGGCGGATGAACGCGTCCAGGGAGAGGGTGCGCGGCACGCCGTCGACCAGGGCCAGCATGTTGGCGCCGAAGTTGGTCTGCAGGTCGGTGTGCTTGTACAGGTTGTTCAGGACGACCTTGGCGACCGCGTCCCGCTTGAGGACGATGACCAGGCGCTGGCCGGTGCGGGAGGACGTCTCGTCGCGGACGTCGGCGATGCCGCCGATCTTGCCGTCCTTCACCAGGTCGGCGATCTTCTGGGCGAGGTTGTCCGGGTTGACCTGGTACGGCAGCTCCGTGACCACCAGGCACTGGCGGTTCTGGATCTCCTCGACCTCGACGACCGCGCGCATGGTGATCGAGCCGCGGCCGGTGCGGTAGGCCTCCTCGATGCCCTTGCGGCCCACGACCAGGGCGCCCGTCGGGAAGTCGGGGCCCTTGATCCGCTCGATGAGCGCGTCCAGCAGCTCCTCGTGCGAGGCCTCGTAGTTGTCCAGGTACCACTGGGCGCCGGCCGCGACCTCGCGCAGGTTGTGCGGCGGGATGTTGGTCGCCATGCCGACCGCGATGCCCGCCGAGCCGTTGATCAGCAGGTTCGGGAAGCGGGCGGGCAGGACGGTGGGCTCCTGGGAGCGGCCGTCGTAGTTGTCCGTGAAGTCGACGGTCTCCTCGTCGATGTCCCGGACCATCTCCATCGACAGCGGCGCCATCTTGCACTCGGTGTAGCGCATGGCCGCCGCCGGGTCGTTGCCCGGCGAGCCGAAGTTGCCGTTGGAGTCGACGAGCGGCATCCGCATCGACCAGGGCTGGGCGAGGCGGACCAGGGCGTCGTAGATGGAGCTGTCGCCGTGGGGGTGGTAGTTGCCCATGACGTCGCCGACGACGCGGGCGCACTTGTAGAAGCCGCGCTCGGGGCGGTAGCCGCCGTCGTACATGGCGTACAGCACGCGCCGGTGCACGGGCTTGAGGCCGTCGCGGACGTCGGGCAGCGCACGCGACACGATGACGGACATCGCGTAGTCGAGGTAGGAGCGCTGCATCTCCGTCTCGAGCCCGACGGGCTCGACACGCATCGCCAGGGCGTCACCCTCGGGCGTGGTCACAGGGGTGTTCTCGTCGGTCATTGCTGGTGAAGGTCCTTCCTGGTGCGGTCAGCCGTGACCGACTCAGATGTCGAGGAAGCGGACGTCCTTGGCGTTGCGCTGGATGAACGCGCGGCGGGCCTCGACGTCCTCGCCCATCAGCACCGAGAACAGGTCGTCCGCCTGTGCGGCGTCGTCGAGCGTGACCTGGCCGAGCACGCGGTGCTCCTGGTCCATGGTCGTGATGCGCAGCTCCTCGGCGTTCATCTCGCCGAGGCCCTTGAAGCGCTGTACGGAGTCCTCACGGATGCGCTTGCCGGCCTGGCGGCCCATCTCGATCAGCGCGTCGCGCTCGCGGTCGGAGTACGCGTACTCGAAGTCGTCCCGGCCCCACTTGATCTTGTACAGCGGCGGGCGGGACAGGTACACGTGCCCGGACTCGACCAGCGGCCGCATGAAGCGGAACAGGAAGGTCAGCAGCAGGGTGTTGATGTGCTGGCCGTCGACGTCGGCGTCCGCCATAAGAATGATCTTGTGATAGCGGAGCTTCTCGATGTCGAAGTCCTCGTGCACGCCCGTGCCGAACGCGGAGATCATCGCCTGGATCTCCTGGTTCTGCAGGATCCGGTCGATGCGCGCCTTCTCGACGTTGAGGATCTTGCCGCGGATCGGGAGGATCGCCTGGTACTGCGGGTTGCGGCCGGACTTGGCCGAACCGCCGGCGGAGTCTCCCTCGACGATGAAGATCTCGCACTTGGTCGGGTCGTTCGACTGGCAGTCGGACAGCTTGCCCGGCAGCGACGCCGACTCCAGCAGGCCCTTGCGGCGCGTCAGGTCACGGGCCTTGCGGGCCGCCACGCGCGCGTGGGCCGCCTGGATGCCCTTGCGGATGATGTCCGCGGCCTCGTTGGGGTTGCGGTCGAGCCAGTCGGTCAGGTGCTCGTAGACGATCTTCTGGACGAAGGTCTTCACCTCGGTGTTGCCCAGCTTCGTCTTGGTCTGGCCCTCGAACTGGGGCTCGCCCAGCTTCACCGAGATGATCGCGGTCAGACCCTCGCGGATGTCGTCACCCGTGAGGTTGTCGTCCTTCTCGCGCAGCAGCTTCTTGTCGCGCGCGTACTTGTTGATCAGCGAGGTGAGCGCCGCGCGGAAGCCCTCCTCGTGCGTACCGCCCTCGTGGGTGTGGATGATGTTGGCGAACGAGTACACGCCCTCGGTGTAGCCGCCGTTCCACTGCATCGCGACCTCGAGGGACAGGTTCTTGTCCTTGTCCTCGGCCTCGAGGTCGATCACGGTGGGGTGGACCAGCTCTCCCTTGCGGGAGTTGAGGTACGTCACGAAGTCGACGATGCCGCCCTCGTAGTGGTACGAGACGCTCTTGACCTCGTGCTTCTCGTCCTCGCCCGCCTCGTCCGCACCGGCGGTGGCCTTCGCCGACTCGCGCTCGTCGGTGAGGTTGATCTTCAGGCCCTTGTTGAGGAAGGCCATCTCCTGGAAGCGCCGGGAAAGCGTCTCGAAGGAGTAGTCGGTGGTCTCGAAGATGTCCCCGTCGGCCCAGAAGGTGACCGACGTGCCGGTCTCCTCGGTGGCCTCGTGCCGGGCGAGCGACGCCGTGGGGACGCCGAGCTTGTACTCCTGCGTCCAGCGGTAGCCGTCGGTCTTGACCTCCACCGCCACCCTCGTGGACAGGGCGTTGACGACGGAGACGCCCACACCGTGCAGACCACCGGAGACCGCGTAGCCGCCGCCGCCGAACTTGCCGCCCGCGTGCAGCACCGTCAGCACGACCTCGACGGCGGGCTTCCCCTCGGAGGGGACGATGCCCACCGGGATGCCACGGCCGTTGTCGACGACCCGGACGCCGCCGTCGGCGAGGATCGTGACGTCGATCGTGTCCGCGTGACCGGCCAGCGCCTCGTCGACGGAGTTGTCCACGACCTCCTGCACCAGGTGGTGCAGGCCCCGCTCACCGGTCGAGCCGATGTACATACCGGGTCGCTTGCGGACCGCGTCCAGACCCTCGAGGACGGTGATGGCACTGGCGTCGTACGAGGCGGGGTCGCCGTGCGAGGCGCTCACCGCGTCGTTCACGTCGGTGTCGGTGGACGGGTTGTTCTCGTTGGGGTTGCCGGAATCGGCCACGAAGCGCCCTTTCTGGCACAGCACGAGCCGGGCTCGTCGGCAGGTTGCCGGAGCGGCTGCGGCATGTTGCGTTGGTAAGCCTTGATCAGCGTTGCTCAGCTAGTCCCGGACGGTCCCCACGGTCGGGGCGGGATTCTCTCTCATTCTACCGGTACCACTGACACTGATGGGGGTTTGCCGGTACCTGAGTCCGCATGTGCCGCCCTGAACGAGCCTTGTCCGACTCCCGATATGCGGAAGGGGGCCTCAAGAGGCTCACAACGGCACTCAGCGCTTCGAGGCGTCAACCCTTTGCTACTTGGGAGTCAGCTCGCGGCACACGGTCCCGCGCGGTGGTACGGCGGAGCCCGCGCCGGCGTTTCGGCCCGGTCACCGACGGCCGATTTTGTGAGGTACATCACGCATCTCTGACGGGGTTCCGGGCCGTGCCCACCTCACCCGTAGGTGTCCCCCGGACCCTGGCTGCCGGGCGCCCGCAGCGGCCCGTAACGCCGCCCGGGACCGCCGGCACCACCGGGTCCGAGCACCTTGATCATCCGTACCGACCCGTGCCCCAGGTCCTCGTTGAGACGGGCGACCAGCGTCGGCGCGAGGAGCCGAAGGTTGGTCGCCCAGGCCGTCGAGTCGCAGCGCACCACCAGCACCCGCTCGTCCTCGTCGTACCGCTCCGGCACGCAGTGCTTGGCCACGTCGTAGCCGACGATCTGCGGCCAGCGGCCCATCACCCCGCCCACCGCCGCGGGGGTCTCCCAGCCGCGCTCGGTGATGAGCCGGTTGATCGCCGAGCCCAGGGCCATGGGGTCACGGCCGTCGGCCCGCGCCCCGGAGCGCAGACCGCCCCGGCGCGCCTGCTTCTTCTGCTGGGCCGCGTCCCCACGCGCGCGTGCCGCCTCCCGCGCCGCCCTGAGCGCCACGCGCGCGAGGTCGACGCCGGACGGCTCCGGGCCGGCCTTCCCGGGGCCTGTCCCGTGGTCCTGCCTGCGCCCGCCGAGGGGGCTGCCGGGGCCCGGCTCGTCGGGGCTCATGCGCGCTCCACCGTGCCCTCCGCGACCGTGAACCGCGCCCCCGCGAGCACGTGCGGGACGTCGTCGTCGACCGCCGCCGTCACCAGCACCTGCTCGCCGGGCGCCACCAGCTCCGCCAGCCGCTCCCGGCGTCGCGCGTCCAGCTCGGCGAAGACGTCGTCCAGGACCAGCACCGGCTCGTTGCCCTCGGCCCGCAGCAGGTCGAACGAGGCCAGCCGCAGCGCCAGCGCGTACGACCACGACTCCCCGTGGGAGGCGTAGCCCTTGGCGGGCAGCGAGCCGAGCTTGAGCAGCAGGTCGTCGCGGTGCGGACCGACCAGGGTGACGCCCCGCTCGATCTCCTGCTTGCGGGCCTCGCCGAGCGCGGCCATGAGCTGCTCGTAGAGGTCCTCGCGCGTGTGCGCCTCGCCGGGTGCCGACGGCTTGTACTCCAGCGCGAGGGGCCCGCCGCCCGGGGCGAGCTGCTCGTACGCCTTGTCGGCCAGCGGCTGCACGGCCGCGATCAGGTCGAGGCGCTGGGCGAGGAGTTCGGCGCCCGCGCGCGCGAGGTGCTGGTCCCAGACGTCGAGCGTGGACAGGTCCATCGTCCGGCCCCCGTGCCGGCGGGCGAGCGCGGCCGACTTCAGCAAGGTGTTGCGCTGCTTGAGGACCCGGTCGTAGTCGGAGCGCACCCCGGCCATCCGCGGCGAGCGGGCGGTGATCAGCTCGTCCAGGAAGCGGCGCCGCTCGCCGGGGTCGCCCTTCACCAGCGCCAGGTCCTCCGGCGCGAACAGCACGGTGCGCACGATGCCGAGCACGTCACGCGGTCTGACCTGCGAGGACCTGTTGATGCGGGCGCGGTTGGCCTTGCCCGGGTTCAGCTCCAGCTCGATGAGCTGCTGCCGCTCGCCCTGCCGGACCTGGGCGCGGATCACGGCCCGCTCGGCGCCCATGCGCACCAGGGGGGCGTCGGAGGAGACCCGGTGGCTGCCGAGGGTGGCGAGGTAGCCGACCGCCTCGACGAGGTTGGTCTTGCCCTGTCCATTGGGGCCGACGAAGGCGGTGACGCCCGGGTCCAGGGGCACCTCGACCCGGGCGTACGAACGGAAGTCGGCCAGCGACAGATGCGTGACGTGCATGGTCGTGCGCCGACCTCCCCAGCCTCCGGGTGCGGACCCTCGGGCGTTGACCTTCGGGTGTTGCTTACTTCTTCTTCTCGACCGCGTGGCCGCCGAACTGGTTGCGCAGCGCGGCGATCATCTTCATCTGCGGCGAGTCGTCCTGCCGGGACGCGAACCGCGCGAAGAGCGAGGCCGTGATCGCGGGCAGCGGCACCGCGTTGTCGATCGCCGCCTCCACAGTCCAGCGTCCCTCACCGGAGTCCTGTGCATAACCCCGGAGCCCGTCCAGGTGCTCGTCGTCGTCGAGCGCGTTGACCGCGAGGTCGAGGAGCCAGGAGCGGATCACCGTGCCCTCCTGCCAGGAGCGGAAGACCTCGCGGACGTTCTCCACGGAGTCGACCTTCTCCAGCAGCTCCCAGCCCTCGGCGTAGGCCTGCATCATGGCGTACTCGATGCCGTTGTGGACCATCTTCGCGAAGTGGCCCGCGCCCACCTTGCCGGCGTGCACGGCGCCGAAGTCGCCCTCCGGCTTGAGGGCGTCGAAGACCGGCTGCACCTTGGCGACGTTCTCCGCGTCGCCGCCGTACATCAGCGCGTAGCCGTTCTCCAGGCCCCACACGCCGCCGGAGACGCCGCAGTCGACGAAGCCTATGCCCTTGGCCGCCAGCTCCTCGGCGTGCTTCTCGTCGTCCGTCCAGCGGGAGTTGCCGCCGTCCACGACGACGTCGCCGGGCTCCAGCAGCTCGCCGAGCCGGTCGACGGTGTCCTGGGTGGCCCCGCCGGCCGGGACCATCACCCACACCACACGCGGGGCGCTGAGCTTGCCCACCAGCTCTTCCAGGCTGTGGACGTCGGCGAGGTCCGGATTGCGGTCGTATCCGACGACGGTGTGGCCCGCGCGGCGGATCCGCTCGCGCATGTTGCCGCCCATCTTGCCGAGGCCGACGAGACCGAGCTCCATCAGTTGCGTTCCTTAGGTGTGCGAGGTGGCAAGGCGGCACCTCCGAACCCGTCGGCCGGGTGCCGCGGCACTTTCGTACCCACGTCGACCCTAAACCCGGACGCCCGTGCACAGTTGTGGGCATACGCGCTCAGGCGTATGCCCCCACCTGCGGGTTCGTCCCCATCCTGTGGACAGAGGCCGAGGAGCCCGTGGGCTCAGCCGCTCAGCCGCACCGGCATGATCAGGTACTTGTAGGCCTCGTCCGCCTCGGCGTCCACCGCGGGCTTGCCGCTGAGCAGGGCCGGCTTCGTGGACGTCGTGAAGGAGAGCTGGGCGACCGGGGAGTCGATCGCGCTCAGACCGTCCAGCAGGAAGGTCGGGTTGAAGGCGATCGAGATGTCGTCGCCCTCCAACTGGGCGTCGACCCTTTCCACAGCCTGTGCGTCGTCGCTGGAACCGGCCTCCAGGACGAGCACCCCCTGCTCGAAGCTGAGCCGCACCGGGGTGTTGCGCTCGGCGACCAGGGCCACGCGCTTGACGGCCTCCACGAAGGGGGCGGTCTCGATCACGGCGACGCTGTTGAACTCCGTCGGGAACAGCGTCTTGTACTTCGGGAGGTCGCCCTCCAGCAGACGCGTCGTCGTCCGGCGGCCGGCGCCCTCGAAACCGATCAGGCCCTCGCCCGCGCCGGAGCCGGACAGCGCCAGGATCACCTGGTCACCGCTGGTCAGCGCCTTGGCGGTGTCCTGGAGCGTCTTGGCGGGCACCAGGGCGACCGCGGAGATGTCCGGGTTCTCCGGCTTCCACAGGAACTCGCGGACCGCGAAGCGGTAGCGGTCGGTGGAGGCCAGCGTCACCGAGTCGCCCTCGATCTCGATGCGCACGCCGGTCAGGACGGGCAGCGTGTCGTCACGGCCCGCGGCGATCGCCACCTGCTGCACGGCGGAGGCGAAGACCTCGCCGGGGACCGTGCCGGTCGCCTCCGGCATCTGCGGCAGCGCCGGGTACTCCTCCACCGGGAGGGTGTGGAGGGTGAACCGCGAGGAGCCGCAGACCACCGTCGCCCGTACACCGTCTGTGGAAATCTCCACCGGACGGTTGGGGAGGGCTCGGGAGATGTCGGCGAGCAGGCGGCCGGAGACGAGGACCGTGCCCTCCTCCTCGATCTCCGCCTCCACGGACACCCGTGCCGAGACCTCGTAGTCGAAGCCGGACAGGCTGAGCTGCCCCTCCTCGGCCTTCAGCAGCAGGCCCGCGAGGACCGGCGCCGGCGGACGGGCCGGGAGGCTGCGCGCCGCCCAGGCCACTGCCTCCGCGAGTACGTCGCGTTCCACCCGGATCTTCACTGTTGCCGCCTCCTGCTGTTGCCGGCGCTGCTCGCCCTGCTTCGCCTTCGTCGTCTGACCGGTGTCGTCCGCCGCTGTGAGGGGCAGAACACCGGGGACCAGTCTGACGCACCCCACTGACAGTAGGTGCCGTTCGGGGTCAAGTCGTGACGAGGGGCGGTCGGGCTCGAGAGGGCGAGTTGTGCACAGGTCCCGCTTCGAAACGAATTCCGCTCTCTCTCTGGTCGTCAGTAGTAGTAGGGCCTGTGGATACCGTGGATAACCCTGTTTGCCCAGGTCAGAGCGGAAATTTTGTCCACGGGTCCTGTGGGCGGAGCCGGTGGACAACCGGGCACTTCTGTGGAGAACAGAAAGTTCTGCACACACCGTGCACAGGGAGAGGCGACTTCTCCCCAGAGCCGTCCCCAGCTTTACCCACGTTTCCCACAGCCCAACCAGGCAGCCTGGTGTGACGCCTTTCACTCGACGCGGTGACAGGGCGCGTCACGTTGCCGAACAGTGGACAGGCATGTGGAGAAGCTGGGGATCGCTGGGGACAACCGGCTCCAGCCTGTGGGTTGCCCGTGGACAACTGAATGCACAGCCTGTGGACCGTTTGGTTGTCCACAGGCTGTGGAGATCCTTCGTCCACGAATCCACAGGGAGCTGACCTGCCCTGATGATCTCCCAACAGCCTGGCCTGTGGACGAGATCGGGACAACTTCCCAGTCCCCAAGGTGTGGACGGAAAAAAGTGGCCGAATCTGTGGAGGACGGCCGTAACCCGGCAGGTATTCGAACAGCGGGCAGGACGCGCGTACGAGCAGGTGGGGGCCGGGAGAGGTTCCCAGAGGCACGCGAAAGGCGCCCCCGGAGTCCCGGAGGCGCCATGGGGGCCGTGTCGGTGGCCCGGCCGTCAGCCGTTCCTGGTGCCGTCAGCCGTTCTTGATGCGGTTGGTCAGCTCGGTCACCTGGTTGTAGATCGAGCGCCGCTCCGCCATCAGATTGCGGATCTTGCGGTCGGCGTGCATCACCGTGGTGTGGTCGCGCCCGCCGAAGAGCGCGCCGATCTTCGGCAGCGAGAGGTCCGTCAGCTCGCGGCACAGGTACATGGCGATCTGCCGGGCCGTCACGAGCTGACGGCCGCGGGAGCTGCCGCACAGGTCCTCCACCGTGAGGCCGAAGTAGTCGGCGGTCTCGCTCATGATCGCCGTCGAGGTGATCTCCGGGGTGGAGTCCTCGCCGCCGGGGATCAGGTCCTTGAGGACGATCTCGGTGAGGCCGAGGTCGACCGGCTGCCGGTTGAGCGACGCGAACGCCGTCACGCGGATCAGGGCGCCCTCCAGCTCGCGGATGTTGCGCGAGATCCGCGAGGCGATGAACTCCAGCACCTCCGGCGGCGCGTTGAGCTGCTCCTGCACCGCCTTCTTGCGCAGGATCGCGATGCGCGTCTCCAGCTCGGGCGGCTGGACGTCGGTGATCAGCCCCCACTCGAACCGGTTGCGGAGCCGGTCCTCCAGCGTGACCAATTGCTTGGGCGGCCGGTCACTGGAGAGCACGATCTGCTTGTTGGCGTTGTGGAGGGTGTTGAAGGTGTGGAAGAACTCCTCCTGCGTCGACTCCTTGTCCGCGAGGAACTGGATGTCGTCGACGAGCAGGATGTCCATCTCGCGGTAGCGCTTGCGGAAGCTGTCGCCCTTGCCGTCGCGGATGGAGTTGATGAACTCGTTGGTGAACTCCTCCGAGCTCACGTAGCGCACGCGCGTGCCCGGGTAGAGGCTGCGCGCGTAGTGCCCGATGGCGTGCAGGAGGTGGGTCTTGCCGAGCCCGGACTCCCCGTAGATGAACAGGGGGTTGTAGGCCTTCGCGGGTGCCTCGGCGACGGCGACGGCCGCCGCGTGGGCGAAGCGGTTGGAGGCACCGATGACGAAGGTGTCGAAGAGGTACTTCGGGTTCAGGCGCGCGGTCGGCTCACCCGGTCCGGTCGCCGGCGCGGGCTGGGCGGCCAGCGGACCGGGCGCCCCGGTGGCGGGCCCGGGGCCGACGGGGCCGCCGCGGTGGACGTGTCCCGAACCGGCCGGGGGCTCGGGCAGCTCCCGGCGCGGGCCGCGCTGGTCGTAGTCCCCGCGCTGCTGGTCGTAATCGCCGCGCTGCTGGTCGTAGTCGCCGCGCGGGGCGTCGTACTCGCCCCGGGACTGTTCGTACTCACCGCGCGGGGCGTCGTACGACGGGCGGTCCGGGGGCTGCGGCCGGTAGTCCTGCTGCTGGTACGGGGAGTGGGAGTCGTGGGAGGAGTACGGCGGTGGTTCCTGGCCGTACGGCTCCTGCGGCGGGGACGCGTAGGGGTCCCGTTCCGGGAAGCCGAGGCGCTGCTGCTGCCAGCCGTAGTCGTCCTGCTGGGCCGGCCGGGGCCAGGAGCCGGGCTCGGGGCGCTGGTACTCCTGCGGGTAGGCGGGCCGTGCGGTGGGGAGCTGGTCGGCGCGGCCGCGGCCGTAGCCCTCGTACTCGTCGCGGTAGTCCTCGCGGCCGCTCTGGCCGGGGGCGGGGAGCTCGGGCTCCTCGTAGCGGGGCTGCGGGCGGGACGGCGGGCCCTGCGGGGCTTGGGGTACCGGTCCGGCGGGCTCGCCCGCGCTGTCGTCGACGGTGATCGCGATACGGATCGGGCGACCGCACTCGCGGGTCAGGGTCTCGCTGACGACCGGGGCGAGGCGGCCCTCCAGTACGCCCTTCGCGAATTCGTTCGGTACGGCGAGCAGGGCGGTGTCGGCGACCAGCGCGAGCGGCTGGCAGCGGCGGATCCAGTGCTCGTCCTTCGACTCGACACCCTGCCCGCGGCCCTCTCCGAGGAGTTGCTCCAGTACGCGTGGCCACACTGCGGCAAGATCGGCAGGTACGTCAGCCACAGGGCACGCTCTCTCACGGGTCCCTCGAAGGTGTGATTCGAGGACGGGTCGGGATGAAAATCGGATGGGGCAGGGATAAGGGAACGAATCGGAGTTCAGCCACGGTAGTCAGCGCGGCCGGTAGGGTTCAAGTTGTTGTCCCCAGCCTGTGGACAAGTGTCTCCCGGTCACCGCTGGTTTGACCGAATGGCGCAGTCGCACGTACCGTAACCAGGTCGAGTTGTCGATGGCTGCTGCCGCCTGCCTCCGATGGGCACAGGTCACGTCCAAGGTGATCGAAAAGCGGTGCACTCGGGCGTAACGCGAGCTACTCGTGGGCGCACGGTGACAGCCAGGACGGCACCCCGCCACCACCCGATTCTTTCTGGAGCCCCCGAGTGAGCAAGCGCACCTTCCAGCCGAACAACCGTCGCCGCGCGAAGACCCACGGCTTCCGGCTGCGTATGCGTACCCGTGCCGGCCGCGCGATTCTCGCGTCCCGCCGCAGCAAGGGTCGCGCCCGTCTGTCCGCCTGATCCCGATCAGGTCATGACGTCGTGCTGCCCACCGAGAACCGGCTGAGGCGGCGCGAGGACTTCGCGACCGCGGTACGACGGGGCCGCCGGGCCGGCCGCCCGGCCCTTGTCGTCCACCTTCGAAGCGGTGCCACGGACCCGCACGCGCCTGGGGAGAGCGCTCCCCGGACACGTGCGGGTTTCGTCGTGAGCAAAGCCGTGGGTGGCGCGGTCGTGCGCAACAAGGTGAAGCGCAGGCTTCGCCATCTGATGCGCGACCGGATCGACCTGTTGCCCCCCGGTAGCCTGGTAGTCGTACGAGCGCTGCCCGGTGCGGGTGACGCCGACCATGCACACCTGGCCCGAGACCTGGACGCCGCCCTGGCGCGGCTACTGGGAGGGGGCGCGCGATGAAGTACCCGCTGCTGGCTCTGATCAAGCTCTACCAGTGGACGATCAGTCCGCTGCTGGGGCCGGTCTGCAAGTACTACCCGTCGTGTTCCCACTACGGCTACACGGCCATCGACCGGCACGGAGCCGTCAAGGGCACGGCACTCACCGCCTGGCGGATTCTGCGGTGCAATCCGTGGTCGCCGGGCGGAGTGGACCATGTTCCACCGCGCAAGCGCCCGCGGTGGCACGAAATGCTGCGTGCCGCCTGGCGGGCACGCAAGGGCGGGACCTCCGCCGCCGAACCGGCCACCGAAGGACGGCCTGCTCACCCGAGCCCGTCCGAGCCTTCGAGCCCGGCCGCAGAGACCTCGCCCCATGCCCAAGGAGCATGATTAGTGGACACGATTGCCAGCCTCTTCAGCTTTATCACCTGGCCCGTCTCCTGGGTCATCGTCCAGTTCCACACGGTGTACGGGGCGATCTTCGGACCTGACACCGGATGGGCCTGGGGCCTGTCCATCGTGTCCCTGGTGGTCCTCATCCGCATCTGCCTGATCCCGCTCTTCGTGAAGCAGATCAAGGCGACGCGCGGGATGCAGACGCTCCAGCCGGAGATGAAGAAGATCCAGGAGCGCTACAAGAACGACAAGCAGCGTCAGTCCGAAGAGATGATGAAGCTGTACAAGGAGACGGGTACGAACCCGCTCTCCTCGTGCCTTCCCATCCTGGCGCAGTCCCCGTTCTTCTTCGCCCTGTACCACGTGCTCAACGGCATCGCCTCCGGCGACACCATCGGCGCGGTCAACCAGAGCCTGCTCGAGAGCGCGCAGAAGGCACACATCTTCGGGGCCCCGCTGGCCTCGAAGTTCTTCAGCAGCGAGAGCGACGTCGCCGCCCTCAGCGCTTCCCTGACCGACGTCCGCGTCGTCACCGCGATCATGATCGTGCTGATGTCGGCCTCGCAGTTCTTCACCCAGCGCCAGCTGATGACGAAGAACGTCGACACCACCGTGAAGACGCCCTTCATGCAGCAGCAGAAGATGCTGATGTACGTCTTCCCCGTCATGTTCGCCGTCTTCGGTGTCAACTTCCCCGTCGGTGTCCTCGTCTACTGGCTGACCACCAACGTGTGGACCATGGGCCAGCAGATGTACGTCATCCGCAACAACCCGACGCCGGGCTCCAAGGCGCAGGCCGCCTACCTCGAGCGGCTGCACAAGAGCGTCACCGAGCACGGCAGGATCCGTGGCCGGGGCCAGAAGGCCATCGTGAAGGCGATCGTCGCCAAGGGCCGGGACCGCAACGAGGCCGAACGGAAGTTCATCAACGGGCTGAACAAGGCGGGCATGGCGGCCCAGGCCGACGGCAACGTGGTGAAGAGCGAGGCCGCCGTCGCCGCCCAGAGCGCGGACGGCTCGACCGTGGCCACCACGGGCCAGCCCAAGCGACAGCAGCCCAAGCGGCAGACCAAGTCCCAGCGCCAGGCCAAGACCGCCGGGGACGCCGAGCCGAAGACGTCGCTGACCAAGTCGGACGAGCCGCAGGACGCCAAGCCTGCCGACAAGCAGGACGCCAAGCCTGCCGGTGGTGCCAAGAAGCCGGCTCCGAAGTCCGGCAGCGGTGGCCGCAGCAGGGCACAGTCCGGTCAGCGCAAGGGCCCGCAGCGGCCCAAGTCCCCGTCGAAGAAGTAAGAAGGAGTCCATCCCGTGACGGAAGGCACCACCTCCGCCGCTGCCGAGGGTGCAGACACCCTGACCCGCCTCGAGCAGGAGGGCGACATCGCGGCGGACTACCTGGAGGGTCTGCTCGACATCGCCGACCTCGACGGCGACATCGACATGGACGTCGAGGCCGACCGCGCCTCCGTCTCGATCATCAGCGACAGCGGCAGCCGCGATCTGCAGAAGCTGGTCGGCCGGGACGGTGAGGTGCTGGAGGCTCTGCAGGAGCTCACGCGCCTCGCCGTGCACCGCGAGACCGGTGACCGCAGTCGGCTGATGCTGGACATCGCGGGTTACCGAGCGGGCAAGCGCGCCGAGCTGTCCGAGCTGGGCGCCAAGGCCGCGGCCGAGGTCAAGAGCAGTGGCGAGTCCGTGCGGCTCGAGCCGATGACGCCCTTCGAGCGCAAGGTCGTGCATGACGCGGTCAAGGCCGCGGGACTCCGGAGCGAGTCCGAGGGCGAGGAGCCGGAGCGCTTCGTCGTCGTGCTCCCTGCCTGATCGGTTCTCTCTCGTTCTCCGGCCCCGTCTGTTGCGCAGGCGGGGCCGAGTTTTGTCAGCCTGATAGTTCTGGTGGTTCTGGCACCGGCGCCCTCCGCGCCGGTGCCGTACGGAAGGACGGTCCCCGTGTCGGAGGCAGCGGAGCTCCCCCCTGTACCCGAGCAGGCACGTGACGTGTTCGGTGATCGCTACGCGGACGCGGTCCGCTATGCGGAACTGCTCGCCGAAGCGGGGGTGAAGCGCGGACTGATCGGCCCGCGTGAAGTGCCCCGGCTCTGGGAGCGGCACCTGCTGAACTGTGCGGTGCTCTCCGAGGTCGTCCCCGAGGCAGTGACGGTGTGCGACGTGGGCTCGGGTGCCGGCCTGCCCGGCATTCCCTTGGCTCTGGTACGGGAGGACCTGAAGATCACTCTCCTGGAGCCGCTGCTGCGCCGCACGAACTTCCTCACCGAGGTCGTGGAGCTGCTGGGCCTGGACCATGTCACGGTGGTGCGGGGTCGCGCCGAGGAGGTCATGGGCAAGCTGCCGCCGGTACATGTGGTGACGGCCCGTGCTGTCGCTCCACTGGACCGTCTAGCCACCTGGGGCATTCCGCTGCTGCGTCCGTACGGCGAGATGCTCGCCCTCAAGGGCGACACGGCGGAGGAGGAGCTGAAGGCGGCAACCGCGGCGCTGAGCAAGCTCGGAGCCGAAGAGACCTCCATCCTGCATGTGGGCGAGGGCGTCGTGGAGCCCATGTCCACCGTGGTGCGGGTCGAGGTTGGCGAGAGTCCCGGTGGTGTGCGTTTCGCGGCCAAGCGGGCCAAGGCTGCCCGGACCGGCCGGACGCGTCGGCGTCGGGGGTAGCGGCCCGCCCGTCCCGCCGTACTCCACACAAGCTGCCCTATCCGCGCGTGCCGGAGTGTCGCGTCAGTTCGTCTTCGGCTGCTGTGCATCGTGTTTCACGTGAAACGTCGCTCACTGCTGCACGGCATCATCAGTCGCGGTCGCGCTGCGGCCGATCCACGCGAACGGAAGCCTCTCGGGTCGCTCGGAGAAGGCGCGGAGTTGTCCACAGAGGTGGATTTCTCCACAGAAGCCCAGGCCTCACTGGTTCATGGCCCCGCAGGCATGGGAGGCTCTGTTCATAGCGAGCCTGAAGTCGAGGAGAGTGAATCCTTGCGGTCCGACGCCAATATCGCGGGACCGATGACCGATCCGGTCCCCGGCCCCCGTACCGAGTCGATGGGGGCGGATGTTTCACGTGAAACACCGCCTCCGATGGACGACACTCCGATCGGTCGTGCTGCCCAACTGGCGGTGGAGGCCCTGGGCCGCGCCGGCGATGGACTGCCGCGCCCCGAGCAGACCAGGGTCATGGTCGTGGCTAACCAGAAGGGCGGTGTGGGCAAGACGACGACGACCGTCAATCTCGCCGCCTCACTCGCCCTGCATGGCGCGCGAGTCCTGGTCGTCGACCTCGACCCCCAGGGCAATGCCTCCACCGCGCTGGGGATCGATCACCACGCCGATGTGCCGTCCATCTACGACGTGCTGGTCGAGAGCCGACCGCTCTCGGAAGTGGTGCAGCCGGTCCCTGATGTCGAGGGCCTGTTCTGTGCGCCGGCGACCATCGACCTTGCCGGCGCGGAGATCGAACTGGTCTCTCTGGTCGCCCGCGAGAGTCGGCTCCAGCGGGCGATCACGGCGTACGAGCAGCCGCTGGACTACATCCT
Organism: Streptomyces sp. NRRL F-5650; assembly: GCF_000721365.1. Taxonomy (NCBI): domain Bacteria; kingdom Bacillati; phylum Actinomycetota; class Actinomycetes; order Kitasatosporales; family Streptomycetaceae; genus Streptomyces; species Streptomyces sp. NRRL F-5650. Next base: position 78,936 of record NZ_JOGV01000012.1, read on the forward strand.
CATCGACTGCCCGCCCTCCCTCGGCCTGCTGACGGTCAACGCGCTCGTCGCGGGCCAGGAGGTCCTGATCCCGATCCAGTGCGAGTACTACGCGCTGGAAGGTTTGGGACAGTTGCTGCGCAACGTGGACCTGGTCCGGGGACACCTCAATCCCACGCTGCACGTGTCGACGATCCTCCTCACCATGTACGACGGCCGGACACGGCTTGCGTCCCAGGTCGCTGACGAGGTTCGCAGCCACTTCGGTGAGGAGGTGCTGCGTACCAGCATTCCCCGCTCGGTCCGCATCTCGGAGGCCCCGAGCTACGGGCAGACGGTGCTGACCTACGATCCAGGATCGAGTGGAGCCCTCTCCTATCTGGAGGCGGCCCGTGAGATCGCGCTGAAGGGGGTGGGCGTCAGCTATGACGCGACCCACGCCCATGTCGGCGCTCAGAATGATCCGAACATGGTGGAGGGGATCCAGTGAGTGAACGACGGAGGGGGCTGGGCCGTGGTCTGGGCGCACTGATCCCCAACGCCCCGACCGAGAAGTCGGTTGCCTCGGCGGCGTTGGGCAACGCGGCTCCCGCGGCCCCGGGGACGATGCCCCTGCTGCCGAACGAACGCGGGGTGGCCGCTGCGAAGGTGGCCACGCTGCCCCATGTTTCACGTGAAACGGAGGAGCCGACGGTACCTCAGGGTGCTGAAGGGCTTCGCCCGCCCATGGGGGCACACTTCGCCGAGGTTCCGCTCGACGCGATCACGCCGAATCCGAAGCAGCCGCGCAAGGACTTCGACGACGATGCGCTGGCCGAGCTCGTCACCTCCATCAGGGAGGTCGGTCTGCTCCAGCCGGTCGTCGTGCGGCCCACGGAGCCCGGGCGCTACGAGCTCATCATGGGCGAGCGCCGTTTCCGGGCCTGCCGGGAGCTGGAGCTGGACGCCATCCCGGCGATCGTCCGGGCGACGGAGGACGAGAAGCTCCTCCTGGACGCGCTCCTGGAGAACCTGCACCGTGCGCAGTTGAACCCGCTGGAGGAGGCGTTCGCCTACGACCAGCTACTGAAGGACTTCAACTGCACGCACGACCAGTTGGCCGACCGCATCGGCCGTTCTCGTCCGCAGGTCTCCAACACGCTGCGTCTGCTGAAGCTCTCGCCGAAGGTGCAGAACCGGGTCGCCGCCGGAGTGCTGTCCGCAGGTCACGCGCGCGCCCTGCTGTCTGTCGACGACCCGGAGGAGCAGGACCGGCTGGCCCATCGCATCGTGGCCGAAGGTCTCTCGGTGCGGTCGGTCGAGGAGATCGTGACCCTGATGGGCTCCCGGCCGCAGAAGCCGCAGCGAGCCAAGGGACCGCGGGCCGGCTCGCTGGTCTCCCCGGCGCTCTCGGACCTGGCGACGCGGCTCTCGGACCGCTTCGAGACACGCGTCAAGGTCGACCTCGGGCAGAAGAAGGGCAAGATCACCGTGGAGTTTGCCTCCATGGACGATCTGGAGCGGATCCTCGGCAGTCTCGCCCCCGGCGAAGGTCCCGTACTGCAGAAGGGCCTCCTGGAGGACAAGGACGACGACGTCGAATCCTGATGTCGGGGCGACGGGGCTCCCGGTGGTGCTTCGAGAGCTTCAAGGGCGGGCCGTGTGCCGGTGCTTACCGGAACACGACCCGCCCTTTGCTCTGCGCCGGTGTCGAGGCCACCGCCTGGTGGATACGATGCGAGCGGGATGGCGTTGTCACCTGGCAGTACCTCTGAGAGGAAGGCAGGGGCCATGCGAACGATGAGCCGCACCGAACTGGTGAGCGCGGGCTTGGGGCTGGGCGCGGTCGGTGGGTTCGTCGGAAGCCTGCTCAGGGAACGGACCGCTCTGACAGCCGCCCGCGATGCGGCAGGCGAAGGAAGCGAGGAACAGCCTTCATGGGCCGCCGGCTCGTACCGCTCACGCTGGACAACCTTCAGGACCTTCCCTCACGCTGTCGCTCGTGCGTCTTCTGGGAACTGGATCCCGTCAGCGGTGAGGCCGCGGTAAAGGCGGGCACACCCGCTCTGGAGAAGGAGTCCTGGATCTCCGCTGTGCTACTGGACTGGGGATCCTGCGGCCGAGTGGTCTACGTCGATGACGTGCCGGTGGGTTTCGTTCTCTATGCACCCCCGGCGTATGTGCCGCGCTCTGCGGCCTTCCCCACCAGTCCGGTTTCCGCGGACGCGGTCCAACTGATCACCGCCTTCGTGACGCCTGGGTACCAGGGGCAGGGGCTCGGTCGGGTGATGGTCCAGACCGTCGCCAAGGATCTTCTGCGCCGGGGCTTCAAGGCGATCGAAGCGTTCGGGGATGCCCGCTGGAAAGAGCCCGCCTGCGTCCTGCCGGCGGATCACCTGCTGGCGGTTGGCTTCAAGACCGTGCGACCGCATCCCCGGTATCCGCGACTGCGGCTGGATCTTCGGTCCACGCTCTCCTGGAAGGAGGACGTGGAGATGGCGCTGGACCGCCTGCTCGGCGCCGTGCAGAAGGAACCGGTGTTGCGTCCGTTGTAGGGGCGCTGGGGAGGCCGCTGTAAGCCGAATGGGCCGACCCGTTCGGGTCGGCCCATTCGTGTTTCACGTGAAACGTCAGTCGGCGATGAAGTCCTGGAGGTCACGGACGATCGCGGCCTTCGGCTTGGCGCCGACGATGGTCTTGGCGACCTCGCCGCTCTGGTAGACGTTCAGGGTCGGGATGGACATGACGCCGTACTTGGCAGCCGTACCCGGGTTCTCGTCGATGTTCAGCTTGACGATCTCGATCTTGTCGCCGTACTCGGCGGCGATCGCCTCGAGGGAGGGCGCGATCTGGCGGCACGGTCCGCACCAGGCGGCCCAGAAGTCCACCAGGACGGGCTTGTCGTTCTTCAGGACGTCCTCCTCGAAGGAGGCATCGGTCACATGCTTCAGGGTGCCGGCCACGGCGGGCTCCTTTAACTGAGTGGTGCGGGGGATGGGGTGGTCAGACGGCGGCGGTCTTCTCGGGCTCCGCCTTGTCCTCGTCGCTGAGGGCGGCGAGGAAGCGCTCGGCGTCGAGCGCGGCGGAGCAGCCGGTGCCTGCGGCGGTGATCGCCTGGCGGTAGGTGTGGTCGACCACGTCACCGGCGCCGAAGACACCCGTCAGGTTGGTGCGGGTCGAGGGCGATTCGACCTTCAGGTAGCCCTCCGGGTCCAGATCGAGCTGGCCCTTGAAGAGCTCGGTGCGCGGGTCGTGGCCGATCGCGATGAACAGACCGGTCACCGGCAGGTCTGAGAGCTCCCCGGTCTTGACGTTGCGCAGCTTCAGGCCCGAGAGCTTCTGGTCGCCCTGGACCTCGGCCACCTCGCTGTCCCACACGAACGTGATCTTCGGGTCGGCGAAGGCACGCTCCTGCATCGCCTTGGAGGCGCGCAGCGTGTCGCGGCGGTGGACGATGGTCACGGACTTCGCGAAGCGGGAGAGGAACGTGGCCTCCTCCATCGCGGTGTCACCGCCGCCGATCACGGCGATGTCCTGGTCCTTGAAGAAGAAGCCGTCACAGGTCGCGCACCAGGAGACACCGCGGCCGGACAGGGCGTCCTCGTTCGGCAGACCGAGCTTGCGGTGCTGGGAGCCGGTGGTCACGATGACGGCCTTGGCCCGGTGGACGGTCCCCGCGGTGTCGGTGACGGTCTTGATCTCGCCGGTGAGGTCGACGCTGACGACGTCGTCCGGGATCAGCTCGGCACCGAAGCGCTCCGCCTGGGCCCGCATGTTGTCCATGAGCTCGGGGCCCATGATCCCGTCCTGGAAGCCGGGGAAGTTCTCGACCTCGGTGGTGTTCATCAGGGCGCCGCCCGCAGTGACGGCACCCTCGAACACCAGCGGCTTGAGCGACGCTCGCGCGGTGTAGAGCGCCGCCGTGTAGCCGGCGGGCCCGGAGCCGATGATGATCACGTTTCGGACGTCGCTCACGGCTTCATTCCTCGTCTCTGGACTGCGTCTTCAGGGCCGGGTGGAGCTGCACTCGGAACTCTCACCCCACCTAACGGATCCTACGGGGCGCGCATTCCCGCTGTGTCCGCGCACACGACGACGGGGTCGGGCCACCCGGGAGGGGGTCGGGCCCGACCGCTACGGGCGCGTGTAGGAGTGCTGCAGAAGGATCTTGGCCTCGCCGATGGCGGGCTGCTTCACACACGCCGCATCGGCAATGTAGGCGGTGACGCGGGTGTCCTTGGTGGCATCGGGCAGCACCACGAGCAATGCTTCCTTGCCCTGGTAGACGCCCTGCTCTGTCGCGATCGCCGCGTCGTCGCGCCCGATGCCCCTGCGGATGCACTCGGGCACGGTCGGCTGCTTGAAGACGTGATTTTCGGCGGTCTCGCCGCCGGTCTCGGACTCCATGCCGAAGCTCCGCGGTGTGCGCGACTCGTTCTGAGTGCTCCCGCCCGCCACGAGGCCGGTGACCTTGTCCTTGAGCTGCCCCTCGGAGAAGGTGTCCGCGAGTGTGGCGGTCTGCTGCTCGTGAGCGGTGTCGCCTGAAGGGCTCTTCCCGGTGAGGGAGGAGACGACGACCGAGCCGAGCCCGATGGCGGCAGCGGCGGCCACGGCGCCGAGTACAGCTACCCTTCGCCGCACGCCTCGCCGGCGATCCTTGCGTCCGGGGCCGGTGGAGGAGGGGCGGGGGTGCCCGGTCGGTCGGTCGACCGGTGTCGATGTTTCACGTGAAACATGCGCGTCGTCGGCCGCGGCCGGTCGCGGTTCGGCGGCCAGGGCGGCGTCGATACGGGCGGCCACGTCGTCCGGCATGGCGGCCGGGGGCGGCAGCGTGCCGAGCAGATCCTGAATCTCCCCCAGCGACGCGTAGACGTCCGCGCAGAGTGCGCAGCTCTCCAGATGCCGTCGTATGTCGATGGTCCGTGCGCTGGGGAGAATTCCTTCGGCGAGGTCGGAGATCTCCGCGACGTCCGGGTGCCCGGTCATGTCTGCCGTCGACGACGTCACGCTCGTCCACCTCCGCCCTTCACTGCGGCTGAATCGCTCGGCTCTGCCTCCGGCGGACCCGCACGCTGCGGTCCCGCTGCGGGTGGGACGGCTGTCCCCCGTGTCCGGTTCCGCTCCGTGCTCGGTTCCGTCCTCGCCTCGCTGCCGTCGGGCCGGAGGTGGGTGAGCAGGGGCAGGAGCCTGGCTCTGCCCCGGGCACACCGGCTCTTGATCGTCCCGGTCGGCACGTCGAGGATGCGGGCGGCTTCCACGACGGGATAGCCCTGCATGTCCACGAGGACGAGCGCGGCGCGCTGGTCGGCGGGCAGGGTGCTCAGGGCCCCGAGCAACTGGCGGTGCAGATCATTGCGCTCGGCGGGTGCGGAGGCCGACTCGTGCGGCTCCAGGAGCTGATCCAGGCGCTCGGTGTCATCGGTGGGTGCCGTCTTGCGCGACGCGGCCTTGCGGGCACGGTCCAGACAGGCGTTCACCGTGATCCGGTGCAGCCAGGTCGTGACGGCTGCCTGTCCGCGGAAGGTGTGCGCGGCCCGATAGGCGGAGACGAGCGCGTCCTGGACGGCGTCGGCGGCCTCCTCACGATCCCCCAGCGTCCGCAGGGCCACCGCCCAGAGCCGGTCGCGGTGACGGCGCACGAGTTCGCCGAAGGCATCGGGGTCGCCTTGGACGTGACGGGCGAGGAGGTCCTGGTCGGCCACTCGGTCATGACTCTCGCTGTCCGCCATCACACCCTCCCCTTGTGGTAGATGCCGTCAGCTGGTCACCGTGACGTCCGCCAGGCGGCCGCGCCATGTCCCGTCCGTCTGCACCGGCAGATGGGTGAGCCACACCAGGAGGTACCGGCTCTGGAGGGCCTTCTCGGGCTTGAGCTCCACCGTCGTCCCCGAACCCCCGGCGACCTTCTGATACGCGTCGAAAGAAGTCGGCTCCGCCGTGGCGTCCTTGCCCGCGCTGCGAAGCTCCACGGACGTGTTCCCGACGAAGGTGACGGTCACCTTTCCGACCTGCTGGACCTTGCCGAGGTCCAGGATGACGCCGACGCCGGGCTTGAGACGTCCGAAGTCGGAGCTGAGGTAGTAGTCCGTCTGCCAGTAGGTGGACTTGTCTCCGTCGTAGACGTTCCCGATGTCGGACGGCTTCTCGGACTGGTCGCCGAAGGGGTCGAAGTCCCGGGCACCAGTGATGGCGACCGGCTTGCCAGGCAACGGGGCCTGGGTGTTCTTGTCGTTGTCGCCGTCCACGGTCTGGGTCTGGTTCGGGTCGTCGGCGCTGCCGCCCCGGTCCATGAGGGCGTCCGCGAGCTGCCAGCTACCGAGACCGAGTGCGGCGATCAACAGAGCCGAGACGCCCCACTTGAGGGCCTTGCCGGTACGGCTCTGCAGCGGGGGCGGCGGCGTCGGAACGGGCTGCGTGGCACCGAGGTGCGGCGCCGGACGGCCGTACGCCCCCTGCTGGTAGGCCGTGCGCTGGTACTGGGGCGGGGCGGTGAACGCCGGCTCCGGCGGGCGGATGCGCGGCATCTCGCCGATCGCCTTCACCAGTTCCTCCGGCGTCGTGCACGGGGACTCGTGGCGGGAGGCGGTGGCGCCGTCGTTGGCGAGCGCCCGCATCGCCAGTTCGGACAGGCCGCGGTGGACGCCGGCCCGCACCTGGTCCGGAGGGATCAGACCGAGGTCCTTGGGCAGGCCCGCCAGACCGTGCGCGTCGGTCTCGTACGGCCAGCGCTGGGTGAGCGTGGCGTACAGAAGGGCGCCGATGGCCTCGGTGTCGGTGCGCTGCGGGGTGTCGGAACTGATGCCGCGCAGTGCGGCGTTGACGGCGAGGCCGCGGATCCGCCACTGGCCCGTCGAGGTTCGGAGCACCGCGTTGGGGTTGAGGCGCAGATGGGCGAGGCCCTCGCGGTGGGCGGCCGCCATGGCCGACGCGACCTGACTGACCATCTGGTAGGCGTCGTAGACCTCCAGCGGTCCGGAGGCGAGGAGCGCGGTCAGCTCGGTGGCGTCGGGGAGCCACTCGTGCACGACGTAGACGAGGTCGTTGTCCTCGACGGCGTCCAGGACCTGGACGAAGCGGGGGTCGCCGAGCAGGGCGGCGGAGCGGGCCGCGGCCAGCACGGAACGGGTACGCGCGTGGTCCGCCGGAAGGAGATGGACGCCGACGGCGCGGCGCAGCTTCTCGTCGACGGCCCGCCAACTGCTGAAGCCGTCCAGACGGGTGACGCACTCCTCGAGGCGGTAGCGTCTGGCGAGCTTGTGCCCGCTGTGCAGTTCGGGAGGCGAGGTCCTGCCGGTCTCCTCGCTCGTGGCGCTGCCCTGTGCCTCGTCGCTGTCCGTGTCCCGCTCCCGGTTGTTGGCCACCCCGTCGGCCGTGGACTGGTCCGCCTGTGCGGTCAGCGGCTCGTCACCGCTGTTGTCTGCCACGTCGACGGCAGTGCTCCGTTCCGCCACCGTCGTTCCTGCCTCCCCATTCCGTGCGCGTCGGCCGTCCCCGATCCGCGCGTCCGACGCCGAACCCAATTGTGCCCACAGTCCGCCGCTATGCACGACACACGGCAGCGGACGATGGTTGTGCGCCTACCCCGGGTCTCAGCGTCCCAGGCGTCCGCGCACCATGCCGACCAGAGAGTTGACCTCCTCGATGCGCATACGGCGGGCGGCGACGAAGAAGACACCGAAGAGGAGCACTCCGCCGGCCACCAGTGCTGCGACCGATCCCACGGCACCCTGGCCGAGCGCCTGGCTGATCGCGTAGCAGGCGGCACCGCCGATCAGGGCGGCCGGCACGGACGCGATGCACAGGCGGGCATAGGTGCGCATCACCCGGGCGCCGTCGAGGTCGCCACCGAGCCGCTTGCGCAGCCTGCGCCAGGCGACGCCCACGCCGATCACGTAGGCCAGGCCGTAGGAGGCGGCCATGCCGACCACGGCCCAGCGGGAGGGCAGCAGCAGGTAGCACAGGCCCGAAGCGGCGGCGTTGACCACGGCCACGATGACGGTGTTGTAGAAGGGCGTACGGGTGTCCTCGTAGGCGTAGAAGGCACGCAGGACGACGTACTGCACGGAGTACGGGATGAGACCGAGGCCGAAGGCCATCAGCATGTAGCCCATGTTGGTTGCCTCGCTGGTGCCCGAGGAGCCGAACATGAGCGTGCACATCGGGATGCCGAGCGCGAGGAAACCGAAGGACACGGGAACGATGGCCACGGCGGTGGTGCGCAGGCCCTGGGAGATGTCGTCCCGGACCGCTCCCCCGTCCTCCTCGGAGGCGGAACGGGAGATGCGGGGCAGGAGGGCGGCCATGAGGGAGACGGTGATGATGGCCTGAGGCAGGCCCCAGATGAGCTGAGCGTTGGCGTACGCGGCGAAGCCTGTGCCGTCGACGGGCGATGCCTTGCCCGCCGCGGTGGAGAGCTGGATGACGATCATGGCGCCCGCCTGGTTGGCGAGCACGAACAGAACCGTCCACTTGGCGAGGGTGATGGCCTTGCCGAGCCCGTGGCCCTTCCAGTCGAAACGGGGGCGGAGCCGGAAACCCGTCTCCCGCAGGTACGGGATCATGGCCAGGGACTGCACGATGAGGCCCAGCAGCACACCGATGCCGAGCAGGCGCTCGCCTTCCGGCGGGATGCTCGTGACCTTCATCCCCGAGCTCTCGGCGGTGCCGTAGACCCAGATGAACATGCCCAGGGTCACGATGATGACGATGTTGTTAAGGACCGGGGTCCACATCATCGCGCCGAACCTGCCGCGGGCGTTGAGGACCTGGCCCATCACCACGTGCAGACCCATGAAGAAGATGGACGGCAGGAAGTACCGGACGAAGGTGATGCCGACCTCGTTCGCAGCCGGATCGCTTGCCACCGGATTGGACAGGAGCCGGATCAGCAGGGGAGCGGCCAGGACCGTGATCAGCGTCAGGGCGCCCAGCGCCACCATGACAAGGGTCAGCAGACGGTTGGCGTAGGCCTCGCCACCGTCCTCGTCGTCCTTCATCGCGCGCACGAGCTGCGGGACGAAGACCGAGTTGAGTCCGCCGCCCACGGTGAGGATGTAGATCATCGTGGGGAGCTGGTAGGCGACCTGGAAGGTGTCACCGAGGAGGCCGACACCCAGCGCCGAGACGATCAGCGCCGACCTGACGAATCCGGTCAGCCGCGACACCATCGTGCCCGCCGCCATGACGGCGCTCGACTTCAGCAGTCCCCCCGCACGCCCGCTCTTCTTGGGCGCGGCGGCCGGCGGAGGCGCAGCGGCGGCCTCGGGTTCCTGGAGGGGAGCCTCGGCCGCCTCCGGGGTGGGCGCCACCGCGTACTGGCCGGGCGCGGGCGCCGCGTGCCGGCCGGGCGCCGGAGCGGCACCGCCGTACTGGGCGTGCGCCGGAGGGCTCCCGTACGGGCCGGGGCCCTGGTACCTGCCGTACTGTCCCTGAGCCGGTGAGGTGCCGTACTGCTCCGGGCCCGCCGTCCCGCCGTGCGGTGCCGGTCCGGGAGCGGACACGGGCGCCTGGTCGTTGTACGCGGGGTGGCCGCCGCCCTGCTGCTGGTCACGGAAGAGGTGGGCGAAGGCGTCCGGCTCGTGACGCTGGTCTCCGGCCTGGCCGACCAGGTCGTCCACGCCGACGAACTGGGTGGTGCGAGGGTCGTCGCCGTACGGCAGGTACCGCGTCGGGCCCTCCGGTTCGGGAGCCGGGGTCTGGGCCCAGAGGCGGGGGTCGGGGGCGTGGGGCGGCTGGGACGGCTGGGAGTACAGGGGCTGCTGCGGGTACGTGCCCGGGGGCGGCGGGGGGTGAGCGGCGCGGTCGTAGAGCGCCTCGGAGACCGGGTCCTGGGCGGAGAGGTCCTGCGCCCGGTAGGGGTCCTGGTCGTAGGCGTCCTGGAGGTACATGTCCGCGGGCTGCTGCGGCGGCGTCTGGCCTGGGTCCTGCGGCGGGCCCTGGGGGTGTCCCGAGCCGTCCGCGGCACGACCGCGGTCACCGTCGTACGGCGCGTTCATGGTTACCCCACCTCATCGTCCCGGGCCGACCGGCCACGACATCCTCAACGGTCCACTCTCTCACCCGTGCCGGACGGGTCGGCGCTTTCCGCTGCGGTGTCCGGTGTCGGGTCACTCGGCTGCTCCGGGTCGCCTGCCGGGGCCGGTGCCTCGGACTCCTGGGTGAGACGCGCTTGGGGGTCGTCCGGGTTCGCCGGGGCGTCCTCGGAGCTCTCGGACCTCTCCGGTGCGCCCGACGCGGTCTCGTTGCCGGTCTTCTCGGCGGCCCGGGCCGCGGCGCGCTTGCGCTGCGTGTACATCCGGAAGCCCGCCAGGACGAGCAACAGGACGCCGCCGCCGATGACGAGCATCACGGTGGCCGTGATCTCGGTGACCTTCACGTCGAAGGTGACGGGCTCGCCGTACGGCCGTCCGTCCGTCGTGTAGAGCTGGGCGATCACCGTCGCCCGGCCGTTGGCGTTGGCCGACGTGGTGAACTTCACCGACTGGCTGTGGCCGCCGGAGACCGAGATCGGCTGCTCCTGGTAGCGGGCACCGTCGATCTCGAGACGGGTGGGGTTCGTCGAGGTGAGCCGCAGGACCAGGGGGCCGACGTCCTGCACCAGGTTGTTCTGCACCGTCACCGGGATCGTGGCGCTGCGGCCGGAGAGCTTCGTCTCCGACTTGTCGATCAGTCTGACCCGGCCGGTCAGCCCGTCGAGGTACGACTTCACTCCGGCGCGGAACGACTCCGCGTCGGCGGCCCGGCCACGCCAGGACACGGAGGTCTCCCGGTTAAGGGCGCGGCCGAAGGGGGTCACGACCCGGGACGGGTCCGAGAGCACGACCTTGAAGCTTTCGAGCGCGTCCTGGGTCCGCGCGGTCTCCACGAAGGCCGACCTGGGCAGCTCCTTCTTGCGCAGCGCCGAGGGGTAGGCGGACGTGCCCGGGACCTTGGTGGTGGCGTCCGCGTCCGGCTTGGCCGCCGCGGCGGCCGCCAGCTTCTGGGACTGGGACCAGGTGCCGCTCTGCAGGGCCCGCAGCGCTTCGGCCATCGCGCGGGCCTGGCTGCCGGAGGGCATGCGCTGCGGGGCCACGACGACACTGCGCTGCTTGTCGGTCTGCAGGCCCAGGCCGAGGCTCTGGGCGAGGAAGTGCTGCACGGCGAGCGTGGAAGCGGACGCCGTGGTCAGGTCCCCCTCGAACGCCGTGGACAGCCGGGCGTCCGCCACGACGGCCGTGGTGCCGCCGCCGATGGGGCGGGCGGCGGACGGTGTGTAGGGCAGGCCGTTGGCCTCCTGGAGGCTGTCGCTGCGGGCGATCACCTTGTCGGCGCCCGCGGAGGTGGCCACCTTGATGATCGACCGGTCGACGGCGCCGTCCACGGGCCAGGCGAAGTCGGTGCTCGGCTTCACATGGAGGATCGGCTCGACGGTGTTGGCGACGACGTCCGTCGCGTCCTTGAGCTGGCTCAGGGAGCCGGTGACGTCCGTGCCGTTGTGGGCCAGGGACGCCAGGTCGGGGTCGGCGAAGGGGAGGGCCACGACCTCCTTGTCGGCCACCGCGTCCTGCAGGTTGGCGAGCCACTGCTTGGCGACCGCCTGGTGGGTTCCGGCGGTGGTCCTGTCCCCGTCCCGGACGCTGTAGCTGCCGGTCATCGCGTCGACGGACGCCAGCAGGTCCGGGTCGACCACCCAGGTGACGTCGAGGTCCTTGCCCAGGGCCACCATCTGGTCGAGACGGCCGCCGGGAGAGATCTCCTTCGCCAGGTCGTCGTTGAGGAAGACCGGTGTCTGCTCCTCGTTCGGCCCCGTTTCGGCGGCCATGTGTGTCGTCGAGACGAGCGGCCACAGCGCCGTGGTCTTGGTTCTGGTGCCGGCCCCGTCGGGCTGCCACGGCAGGAAGGTCCGCTGGATCCCGAGGACCTGCTGCCAGGGCTGGGCGGAGGTCTCGCCGGACAGCGAGACCGCGAACTCGTAGACGCCGTCGGAACCGAGGTTGAGGTCGTCCACCGGAACGGAGATGTTGAAGTGCTCGGCGACGCCGGGGGCGAGCTTGGAGAACTTCTCGGTGTACTTGTTGTCGATCTCCGGAGGGATGGAGCCCTGGATGTCGTCGCTGTCCTTGGCGATCGCGTCGACGGACGAGCGGGTGTCGATCTGCGGCCCGACGCGCAGGCCCACGTGGGCGTCGGTGACGGCTCGCTTGCCCTGGTTGGTCACGGTGCCCGACACGGTCACCGTGTCCCCGTCCGTGGGCGCGGAGGGGGTGAGCGAATCGACGGCCACCGCGACCGAGCCCGAGCCGGAGTCGGCGAGGGCGGCGGTCGCCTCCCGGGCGTGCGCCGGGGAGGCGGCGGAGATCTGGACCAGGCCGGCCAGCAACGGCGCCCCGGCGAGCAGTGCCGTGGTGCGCCGGAGCCACCGGCGGGCAGGTGAGGCACTGGTCCCCTGGAAGTCTGCCGCCTCGGCCACGCGCTCGCCCGTCCCTAGTCGTGATCAGTGGTCGTCGGAATGTGCGTCCACGCATGGTAACGATGTGCGGCGAAGGGAAGTGCCGCGGAGTGCGCCACAAGATCCGCTGCGGGAACGGGGTTCCGTGTATGTGCCCCTATAAAGGGAGCGGTGCCGAAGTGGGGGATTCGGTGCGCGCCCCATGGAGGCGCTTGTCTCCCGCACGGGCCACGTACCCTGTTCTGTTGTGCCGAACGCCAACGAAGCCAGCCCCAGTGTCCTGAGCCAGGAGCAGCACCGCGCGGTCAACGAGCCGCTGCGGATCGCCCCTGTCGCCGACGATCTAGCCCGCCGTTTCCAGGAGGCGGGGTTCTCGCTCGCCCTGGTCGGCGGCTCGGTCCGGGACGCCTTGCTCGGGCGGCTCGGCAACGACCTGGACTTCACCACCGACGCCCGCCCTCAGGACGTACTGAAGATCATGCGTCCGTGGGCCGACGCGGTCTGGGAGGTCGGCATCGCCTTCGGCACGGTCGGCGGGCAGAAGGACGGCTGGCAGATCGAGGTGACCACCTACCGCTCGGAGGCGTACGACCGCACGTCGCGCAAGCCCGAGGTGTCCTACGGCGACTCCATCGAGGAGGACCTCGTCCGGCGCGACTTCACCGTGAACGCTATGGCCGTCGCGCTTCCGGAGAAGGAGTTCATCGACCCGCACGGCGGACTCGACGACCTCGCGGCCGGCGTGCTGCGTACTCCGGGGACTCCCGAGGACTCCTTCTCGGACGACCCGCTCCGCATGATGCGGGCCGCGCGATTCGCCGCACAGCTCGACTTCGTGGTGGCTCCGGAGGTCGTCAAGGCGATGCGGGACATGGCCGGGCGCATCGACATCGTCTCGGCCGAGCGGGTCAGGGACGAACTGAACAAGCTCATCCTCTCCGCGCACCCCCGCAAGGGACTGACCCTGCTGGTGGAGACGGGCCTAGCCGAGCGGGTCCTGCCCGAGCTGCCGGCCCTGCGGCTGGAGCGTGACGAGCACCACCGGCACAAGGACGTCTACGACCACACGCTCATCGTCCTGGAACAGGCGATGGCCCTGGAGAACGAGGGCCCCGACCTGACCCTGCGCCTGGCCGCCCTGCTGCACGACATCGGCAAGCCGCGCACCCGTCGCTTCGAGAAGGACGGCCGGGTCTCGTTCCACCACCACGAGGTGGTCGGCGCCAAGATGACGAAGAAGCGCATGGTCGCGCTCAAGTACCCCAACGACCTGGTGAAGGACGTCTCGCGCCTGGTCGAGCTGCACCTGCGCTTCCACGGCTACGGCACCGGCGAGTGGACGGACTCCGCGGTCCGCCGCTATGTCCGGGACGCCGGGCCGCTGCTCGACCGCCTGCACAAGCTGACGCGGTCGGACTGCACGACGCGCAACAAGCGCAAGGCGTCGGCTCTCTCCCGTGCGTACGACGGTCTGGAGGAGCGCATCGCGCAGCTTCAGGAGCAGGAGGAGCTGGACGCGATCCGGCCGGACCTGGACGGCAACCAGATCATGGAGATCCTCGGTGTCCGGCCCGGCCCGGCCGTCGGCCAGGCGTACAAGCACCTGCTGGAGCTGCGCCTGGAGAACGGGCCGATGGGTCACGACGCGGCGGTGGCGGCGCTCAAGGACTGGTGGTCCGAGCAACAGTCATGACGAGGCGGAGGGATGTTTCACGTGAAACGTCCCTCCGCCCGAGCTGCTCTGCCCTACTTGTCCTTCAGGCAGAGCAGGAAGTCGCTGCCGCTGCCGCTCTCGGTGTACGAGTACTGGAAGTCCTTGGCCTCTTCCGAGCACTTGGTTTCGGCGGTGAGGGCCGAGAAGGAGCCCTCGATCTTGGCCAGCACCACGTACTGGGCCTTGGCGTCACCGCAGTCCACGACCTCGAGGTCCGGGTTGGTGTCGCTGCTGCTGCCCCTGTGCATGCAGTCCCCGACCGCAGCCGTGTCGGCGTCGTCCCGGCTGGCGATGTAGCCGCCGACCGCGACACCCACGACGACCACCGCGATGACGATGTTCTTGATCGTCTTGAAGCTCAGCTTGCGGCGGGCCGGCTGCGGCGGGACGGGGGCGTACGGGGCACCCTGCGGCGGGAAACCGGGCTGGCCGGCCTGCTGCGGGAAGCCCGGCTGTCCCTGGGCGTAGGGGTTCTGCCCCTGGGGCTGCTGCGGAGCCTGCGGCTGGTTCTGCGTGAACGGGTTGCCCTGAGGCGGCGGCTGGGTGGTCACTGGGGGTCCCCCTGAAATAGGTGCGTGTCGCGGACATGGCGCGAGATAAGACGCACGTAAGCTACCGGGTCCCACTGACAACTCTGTAGCCCGGTGGTGCTCTGTGTCACTGATGTGACACTTATCGGCCCTCATACCGTCCCATAGCTGCCGCAACTGCTCCGTAGATCACGGCGACCGTCACGACCAGCGGAACCGACCGGCCGTCCGGCGGCAGCATGAGCGCCGCCACCCCCGCCGCGCCCACGAAGGCCACGTTGAACAGCACGTCGTAGACGGAGAAGATCCGGCCGCGGAAGGTGTCGTCGACCGAGAACTGCACCACCGTGTCGGTCGCGATCTTCGCCCCCTGGGTCGTCAGGCCCAGCACGAACGCGGCGGCGAGCAGCGGCGCCGTGGCGAACGGGAGACCCAGCGCCGGCACCAGCACGGTGGCGACCGCCGCACAGACGGCCATCCAGCGACCAGGACCCAGTCGCCCCGCTGCCCAGGGCGTGACCACGGCGGCCGCGAAGAAACCCGCCCCGGACACCCCGAGCGCCAGTCCCAGCAGGGCGAGCCCCTCGTCGGTGCCGGAGGTCAGGGCGTACCGGCACAGCATCAGCAGCATGACCAGCAGGGCGCCGTAGCAGAACCGCATCAGTGTCATGCCGGCGAGCGCCCAGGCCGCTTCCCGGCGGGCGGGCGCGGCGAGATGCCGTACGCCTGCCGCGAGGTCGCGGACGGTGGCCGTGAGCGCCGAGGTCAGCCTCGGCGGCACGAGCTCCGGGTCGGGGCCCAGCAGTTCCACGGCGATCCGGAGCGACGCCAGGGCGCCGCACAGGTAGAGGGCCGCGCCGAGCAGCACCACTGCGGCGTCGGAGTCCGAGACCACGAGGCGTACGACGAACGCGAGGCCGCCGCCCGCCGTCGCGGCGAGGGTGCCGGCCGTCGGGGAGAGGGAGTTGGCGATCACCAGCCGCTCGGCGTCGACCACCCGGGGCAGCGCGGCGGACAGGCCCGCCAGGACGAAACGGTTGACGGCGGTGACGCAGAGGGCGGAGACGTAGAAGAGCCAGTCGGGGACGGAGGCGATCATCAGCACCGCCGTCACCGAGGCCAGCACGGCGCGCAGCAGGTTGCCGTACAGGAAGACCTGGCGGCGGCGCCAGCGGTCCAGCAGGACCCCGGCGAAGGGGCCGACCAGGGAGTACGGGAGGAGCAGCACCGCCATCGCGGAGGCGATCGCGGCTGCGGAAGTCTGTTTCTCCGGGGCGAAGACGACGTAGGTGGCGAGCGCGACCTGGTAGACGCCGTCGGCGCCCTGGGAGAGCAGACGGACGGCGAGCAGGTGCCGAAACCCCTTCAGGCGCAGCAGGATGCGCAGGTCACGGACGACGGCCATGGGGCACAGCCTCACATACGGGAAGGGTCCCCGGGTCATGCGACCCGGGGACCCTCGGCAGACCGGGGTCAGCGGCTTGTCAGCGCTCGACCTCGCCCGCGATGAACTTCTCGACGTTGGCGTGGGCCTCGTCGTCGAAGTACTGGACCGGCGGGGACTTCATGAAGTAGCTGGACGCCGACAGGATCGGGCCGCCGATGCCGCGGTCCTTGGCGATCTTCGCGGCGCGCAGGGCGTCGATGATGACACCGGCCGAGTTCGGGGAGTCCCAGACCTCGAGCTTGTACTCCAGGTTCAGCGGGACGTCGCCGAAGGCGCGGCCCTCGAGGCGGACGTAGGCCCACTTGCGGTCGTCCAGCCAGGCGACGTAGTCGGACGGGCCGATGTGGACGTTGTCCGCACCCAGGTCGCGGTCGGGGATCTGGGAGGTGACGGCCTGCGTCTTGGAGATCTTCTTGGACTCCAGGCGCTCGCGCTCGAGCATGTTCTTGAAGTCCATGTTGCCGCCGACGTTCAGCTGCATCGTGCGGTCCAGGACGACGCCCCGGTCCTCGAACAGCTTCGCCATGACGCGATGCGTGATGGTGGCGCCGACCTGCGACTTGATGTCGTCGCCGACGATCGGGACGCCCGCCTCGGTGAACTTGTCCGCCCACTCCTTGGTGCCGGCGATGAAGACCGGGAGGGCGTTGACGAAGGCGACCTTGGCGTCGATGGCGCACTGGGCGTAGTACTTCGCCGCGTCCTCGGAGCCGACGGGCAGGTAGCAGACCAGGACGTCGACCTGCTTGTCCTTGAGGACCTGGACGATGTCGACCGGCTCCTCGGCGGACTCCTCGATGGTCTGGCGGTAGTACTTGCCGAGACCGTCGTGGGTGTGGCCGCGCTGGACCTGGACGCCGGTGTTCGGCACGTCGCAGATCTTGATGGTGTTGTTCTCGGAGGCGCCGATGGCGTCCGCGAGGTCCAGGCCGACCTTCTTGGCGTCCACGTCGAAGGCGGCGACGAACTCGATGTCACGGACGTGGTAGTCGCCGAACTGGACGTGCATCAGACCGGGGACCTTGGACGCCGGGTCGGCGTCCTTGTAGTACTCGACGCCCTGCACCAGCGATGCGGCGCAGTTGCCCACACCGACGATGGCTACGCGAACCGAACCCATTCCGGTTGCTCCCTGTGTGTACGAGTGAGGCCCTGACTGGGCGCTCACGTGGCGGTGTCGCCGGGCGTATCCGGCCGGGGGTCGTCCCCCGGCCGGGGCAGGCCGCCCGTCGCTCCAGATGTCGTGTCCTGTTGAGCGGTCCCCTCGGCGGCGGAACCCCTGAGGTCCCGCCCCGCCCGCTCGCTCTCGATGAGCTCGTTCAGCCAGCGCACTTCGCGCTCCACGGACTCCATACCGTGGCGCTGGAGCTCGAGCGTGTAGTCGTCGAGTCGCTCCCGGGTGCGGGCCAGGGAGGCCCGCATCTTCTCCAGGCGCTCCTCCAGCCGGCTGCGCCGGCCCTCGAGTACGCGCATGCGTACGTCCCGCGACGTCTGGCCGAAGAACGCGAAGCGCGCGGCGAAGGTCTCGTCCTCGTACGCGTCCGGCCCCGTCTGGGACAGGAGCTGCTCGAAGTGTTCCTTGCCGTCGGCCGTCAACCGGTAGACGATCTTGGCGCGGCGTCCCGTGAGGGAAGCGGCGGCCTCGCCGACGTTCCCCGGTTCCTCGATCAACCAGCCGTTGGCGACCAGCGTCTTGAGGCAGGGATAGAGCGTCCCGTAGCTGAACGCCCGGAACACACCCAGCGAAGTGTTGAGCCGTTTACGCAGCTCATAGCCGTGCATCGGGGACTCGCGGAGCAGGCCGAGTACGGCGAACTCGAGGATGCCGGATCTCCGGCTCATCGTCGCCTCCTCTCGCCCTTATGCCGCGCTGATGTATCGACTCGATACATCAGCACGATAGAACGCCCCTCCGCGTGCGACAAGGGGGGAACTGGTGAACGGGATCACATCAGGGTTTCAACGCGAGCAAGTTGCCTGATTTGAGGTGAACTTCGGGCCTCGGAGGTTTTGACGGTGCGTAGTGTGTGCGCCATGCGAACCACCGGGAACCGAGCGACGCGTGGGGGCGTCCCTGTCCCCGGTGCAGTACGGGTGAATGCGGAAGGGGCCGCATCCGTACTTCGGGGGGACCGGAAACCAGCCGCCTTTACCAGGCGCGCAAGGGTGCGCCTGCCCGAGGAGTAGTCGTTCGATGAGCGAGCACCGTCGCAAACCGCCGCAGCCGCAGGGAGGCGGACGTGCCGCGGCCCGACGCGGTCAGTCCGGCTCGTCCTCCGGCCGCCGTGCGGCACCGCGAGGCGCCACAGGGTCTCCGTCCGGCTCGTACGGTCCGGAGAACGAGGAGCGTGCGTACGGCAGCCGTGCCGAAGCCCGGCGCGCGGCACAGCGGAACGGGGGCGGCCGTCGCAGAGCGGCCGAACCGGGCCGCGGCGGCCGGCGAGGGGCGTCCGGCGGCTCGGCGGCGGCCGGGCGCGGGCGTGCCGCCGCACCCGGCAAGAAGCGGCTGATCGACTACCCGCGCCACGACAAGGACGGGTGGCACCGCTGGGTGCCTTCCTGGAGGCTGGTCTCCGGGCTCTGCATCGCGTTCTTCGGCTGCCTGGTCGGCGCCGCCGGTCTCGCGTACGCCATGGTGACCATTCCTGTCATCGACGAGAGCGCCACGGCGCAGAACAACGTCTACTACTGGGCCGACAACACCCAGATGGTGGCCACGGGCGGTGACCGCAACCGCCAGAGCGTCGATCTCTCGCAGATCCCGAAGGAGATGCGCAACGCCGTCATCTCGCAGGAGAACAAGACGTTCTACTCCGACAGCGGCATCGACCCCAAGGGCATCGCCCGCGCCGTGTTCAACATGGCCAAGGGCGGTGACACGCAGGGTGGGTCCACCATCACCCAGCAGTACGTGAAGAACGCGATGCTGAACGACCAGTCGCAGACGATCTCCCGCAAGGTCAAGGAGATCTTCGTCTCGATCAAGGTCGGTGCCGACGTCTCCAAGGACGACATCCTCGAGGGCTACCTGAACTCGGCCTACTACGGCCGCGGCGCCTACGGCATCCAGGCGGCTTCGCGGGCGTACTTCAACGTCGACGCCGTCGACCTCAACCCGGGGCAGTGCGCCTTCCTGTCGGCGATGCTCAAGGGCGCGACCTACTACGACCCGGCGGGGTCGGTCTCCATCGACCCGGCGGCCACCCCGGAAGCCAACAAGAAGCGCGCCCACTCCCAGATGCAGGACACCCTGGACAAGATGGTGGAGTACGGGCACCTCAGCCAGGCGGAACGGGCCAAGTACACCGAGTTGCCCACCACGAAGAACCCGCAGTCGAACGCGAAGCTGGGCGGCCAGATCGGTTATCTCGTCCGGCTCGCCAAGTCCTCCGTGCTCAAGAGCGGCAAGGTGACGGAGCAGCAACTGGAGAAGGGCGGCTACTCGATCTACACGACCTTCGAGAAGAAGAAGGTCGACGAGATGGAGAAGGCCGTTCAGAAGGTCTACAAGGAGAAGATCGACCCCAAGAAGCGCCCCGAGACGGACACCCACGTGCAGTTCGGCGGGGCGTCCATCGACACCCGGACGGGGGCCATCAAGGCCATCTACGGCGGCGAGGACGCCACCAAGCACTTCACCAACAACGCCGACGTGACCGGTGCCCAGGTCGGTTCGACGTTCAAGCCGTTCGTGCTCGCGGCGGCGATGAAGTGGGGTGTGCGCGATCCGGACCTCGGCCCTGTCCAGGCCCAGGACGAGCGCACCATCGTCTCTCCGAAGAGCCTCTACAGCGGCAAGAACAATCTCAAGATCAATAACTACGACGGGTCGATCTGGGAGAACGAGAAGGGCGAGCAGTGGCGGCAGGAGAACGACGGTCAGGACAACGTCGGTGAGCCGCCGAACTACAAGATCGACCTCCGGGAGGCGATGCGGGAGTCGGTGAACTCCGCCTACGTGCAGCTCGGCATGGATGTGGGCCTGGACAAGGTGAAGGAGGCCGCCGTCGACTCCGGGCTCCTGGAGGACAGTCTGACCGGCGCCGACTTCCCGTCCTTCTCCCTCGGTATCTCGGACCCCAGTGCCATCCGCATGGCGGGCGCGTACGCCACCTTCGCGGACAGCGGCAAGCACCGTGAGCCGTACTCCGTCACCAAGGTGACGAGCAAGGACGGCACGATCTACACGCACAAGGTCGAGGAGAAGCAGGCATTCACGGCCCAGGTCGCGGACAACGTCACCGACATCCTGAAGACGGTCGTCCAGGACGGAACGGGTAAGAACGCCAGGCTTCCCGGCCGCGAGGTGGCGGGCAAGACCGGTACGACGGACGGCAACCGGTCCGCCTGGTTCGTGGGCTACACCCCGCAGCTCTCGACCGCGATCAGCATGTACCGCTACCCGGACGACGAGACGATGAAGGACCGCACGTTCCTGGAGATGTATGGGACGGGTGGCGAGAAGAAGATCCACGGTGCCTCCTTCCCGTCCACGATCTGGAAGGACTACATGTCGGAGGCGGTGAAGGGCTTGAAGGCGGAGAAGTTCCCGGCGCCGCAGCCCATCGGCGAGGTCGTCAACGCCGCCCCGTCGCCGACCCCGACGCCCTCCCCCTCCCCCTCCGCGTCCGAGACCGAGGAGACCACTCCGTCTCCGACTCCGTCACCCAGCGACACGGAGACCGCCCCCTCACCTCCCGCGCCGAGCAATACGTGCGGTGTCTTCGACTGGAACTGTGACGACGGGAGCAACCCCGGCAACGGCAACGGGGGCAATGGCCCGGGCGGCTCCGAGGGCAGTGAATCGCCTTCACCGACGTCCAGTGAGACGGGTGAAGAGGGCGACAACAACGGAAACAGCCGCGGAAACACCATCTGGGGCGCGAACGGTTAGCCGCAAGCCGGGTGTTTCACGTGAAACACCCATGAGTTTCACGTGAAACGGGGCCGCCGCACCCACGAGGGTGCGGCGGCCCCGGCGTGTTCCCGGGTGCGTACGGCAGGATGGCCCCCATGCCCAGCGCAGAATCGACGCCAGCGAGCGTGCACGAGCCGGACCCAGTACGGCCGACACAGCAGGACCCGGTTGCCGCGGCCGGCAGCGAACTGATCGGCGGCCCGATGGGCCGACGTGCCCTGCTCGGCACCTCCTGGTGGACCCCTGTGCGGGTGATCGCCCTCGTGGCGATCGGCATGTTCGCCCTGGGACTGGTCCAGAAAGCCCCGTGCTACAACGGCGCCTGGTTCTTCGGAGCAAGCTCGCAGTACACCCACGCGTGCTACTCGGACATCCCGCACCTCTACCAGGGCCGTGGGTTCGTCGACGGGCTCGTGCCGTACTTCGACAAGCTCCCCGGCGACATGGAGTACCTGGAGTACCCCGTGCTGACCGGTCTGTTCATGGAGGTCGCGTCCTGGCTCACGCCCGGCAGCGGCACCATCCAGGACCAGGAGCAGTGGTACTGGATGGTCAACGCCGGGTTGCTCATGGTCTGTGCGGCCGTCATCGCCGTCTGCGTGACGCGCACCCATGCCCGGCGCCCCTGGGACGGCCTGCTGGTCGCCCTGGCCCCCGCCTTCGCGCTGACCGCCACCGTCAACTGGGACCTGCTGGCGGTCGCCCTGACGGCCGCGGCCCTCCTCATGTGGTCCCGGGAGCGTCCGCTGGCCTTCGGCGTGCTGCTGGGCCTGGCCACGGCCGCCAAGCTCTACCCCTTCCTGATCCTCGGTCCCCTGCTCGTCCTGTGCTGGCGCGCGGGCAAATGGCGGCCGTTCGGAACAGCGCTGGGGGGCGCGGCCCTCGCCTGGCTCGTCGTGAACCTGCCGGTGATGCTCTTTGCCTTCGACGGCTGGTCGAAGTTCTACACGTTCAGCCAGGAACGGGGAGTGGACTTCGGGTCCTTCTGGCTGATCCTGGCCCAGAACTCCGACGACCCGCTCAGCACCGAGACCGTCAACACACTCGCCACGCTCCTGATGCTGCTGTGCTGCGGTGCCGTCGCGGCGCTCACGCTGGCCGCTCCCCGGCGCCCGCGGTTCGCGCAGCTCGCCTTCCTGATCGTCGCGGCCTTCATCCTCACCAACAAGGTCTACTCACCGCAGTACGTGCTCTGGCTGGTGCCGCTGGCCGTGCTGGCCCGGCCGAAATGGCAGGACTTCCTGATCTGGCAGGCGTGCGAGGTGGCGTACTTCCTCGGCATCTGGATGTACCTCGCGTACACGACCAGCGGCGACGCCCACAAGGGACTGCCGACGGACGGCTACCACTGGGCCATCGGCCTGCACCTGCTCGGGACCCTGTTCCTGTGCGCCATGGTCGTGCGCGACATCCTGATGCCGGACCGGGACCCAGTCCGGCGGACGGGCGAGGACGACCCGTCGGGCGGTGTGCTGGACGGCGCGGAGGACGTCTTCGTCCTGGGCCCCGCGGCTCGTACCGAGCCCCTGGCGCCCCACTTCGAGGGACCACAGGTGCACTGGGGCAAGGACCGCGAACCCGGCGGTTCGCTCTGAGCGAACGCGCGGCGCGAACACGCAAAAGGCCGTACACGACGGTCACGAGGATCGTCAGGACGTCGTGTACGGCCTGCGAGCCGGTACGGCCCGCTTGCTAGCGGTCGAGGATGCGGTCGAACTGCGTGGTGGTGTGCCGCAGGTGGGCCACCAGCTCGTCGCCCACCTTGGGCTCCGCCGCGTCCGAGGGGACGAACAGGATCGACACCTGCATGTGCGGCGGCTCCGCGAACCAGCGCTGCTTGCCGCTCCAGACGAACGGCGAGAGGTTCCGGTTGACCGTGGCGAGGCCGGCCCGGGCGACGCCCTTGGCCCGCGGCATGACGCCGTGCAGCGCCTTCGGCGCCTCCAGACCCACCCCGTGCGACGTGCCGCCCGCCACGACCACCAGGAAGCCGTCCGAAGCGGCCTTCTGCTGCCGGTAGCCGAAACGCTCGCCCTTGGTGACGCGTGTGACGTCCAGGACCGCGCCGCGGTACTCGGTGGCCTCGTGGTCGCCCAGCCACAGCCGGGTCCCGATCCGGGCGCGGAAGCGGGTCTGCGGGAACTGCTGCTGGAGCCGGGCCAGCTCGTCGGCCTTGAGGTGGCTGACGAACATGGTGTGCAGCGGCAGCCGGGCCGCGCGCAGCCGGTCCATCCAGCCGATGACCTCCTCGACGGCGTCCGAGCCGTCGGTACGGTCCAGCGGCAGGTGGATGGCGAAGCCCTCGAGCCGGACGTTCTCTATGGCGGCGTGCAGCTGCGGCAGGTCCTGCTCGCTGATGCCGTGCCGCTTCATCGAGGACATCACCTCGATGACCACCCGCGCGCCCACGAGGCCGTACACGCCGTCGATGGACGACACCGAGCGCACGACCCGGTCGGGCAGCGGGACGGGCTCCTCACCGCGCCGGTACGGCGTGAGGACCAGCAGGTCCCCGCCGAAGAAGTCCTTGATGCGGGCGGCCTCGTAGGTGGTGCCGACGGCCAGTACGTCCGAGCCCAGCCGCGTGGCCTCCTCCGCCAGCCGCTCGTGACCGAATCCGTAGCCGTTGCCCTTGCAGACCGGGACGAGCCCGGGGAACTGCTCCTGCACGTGCTTGTGGTGCGCCCGCCAGCGCGCGGTGTCGACGTAGAGCGTGAGCGCCATGGCCGGACCTGGAACCTTTCTCGTGGCTGTCAGAGGTGCGGATCGGGGATGGGCTGTGCGGTCAGCGCCGCGACATGTAGATGTCGAGCGCCTTGTGGAGCAGCTTGTTCAGCGGGAAGTCCCACTCGCCGAGGTACTCGGCCGCCTGACCGCCCGTACCCACCTTGAACTGGATCAGGCCGAAGAGGTGGTCGCTCTCGTCGAGGGAGTCGGAGATGCCGCGCAGGTCGTAGACGGTGGCGCCCAGCGCGTAGGCGTCGCGCAGCATCGCCCACTGCATGGCGTTGGACGGCCGGACCTCGCGGCCGATGTTGTCCGAGGCGCCGTAGGAGTACCAGACGTGCCCGCCGACGACCAGCATCGTCGCGGCCGACAGGTTCACCCCGTTGTGCCGGGCGAAGTACAGCCGCATGCGGTTCGGGTCCTCGTTGTTGAGGGCCGCCCACATGCGCTGGAAGTACGACAGCGGACGCGGCCGGAAGTGGTCGCGCACGGCCGTGATCTCGTACAGCCGCTGCCACTCCTCGAGGTCGTGGTAGCCGCCCTGGACCACCTCGACACCGGCCTTCTCCGCCTTCTTGATGTTGCGGCGCCACAACTGGTTGAAGTTCTTGTGGACCTCTTCCAGGGAGCGGTTGGCCAGCGGTACCTGGAAGACGTAGCGGGGCTGCACGTCACCGAAGCCGGCGCCGCCGTCCTCGCCCTGCTGCCAGCCCATGCGCCGCAGCTTGTCGGCCACCTCGAAGGCGCGGGGCTCGATGTGGTCCGCCTCTATGTCCCGCAGACGCTTGACGTCGGGGTCCTGGATGCCCTTCTTGATGGAAGCCGCGTCCCAGCGCCGGATGATCACCGGCGGACCCATCTTCACGGAGAAGGCGCCCTGCTGCTTGAGGTGCGCCAGCATCGGCTCCATCCACTCCTGGAGGTTCGGCGCGAACCAGTTGATGACCGGGCCCTCGGGGAGATAGGCGAGGTAACGCTTGATCTTGGGAAGCTGCCGGTAGAGGACGAGACCCACGCCGACCAGCTGACCGGTCCGGTCGTCGAACCAGCCGAGGTTCTCCGAGCGCCATTCCGCCTTGACGTCCGCCCATGCCGGGACCTGCATGTGACTCGCCGCAGGCAGACTCTGGATGTAGGCCAGATGCTGCTCGCGACTGATGGTCCTCAGGGTCAGGCTCATTCGGGGCGCTCCTCGGGCTGGTGTGTCCCCATGGGTTCAGGGGCTCCGGCTCTCGCGCGAAGCCTACTGCGCCCTGTGAGCGCCCCGTTCGGCGTACGGCTGGAAGAAGTGGCGCCGGCCGGGCGGCCGGCACCGCGGATCAGCCGACGAAGCCGCCGTGGTAGATGCCGAAGAACAGACCGAACGCGGAGGCGCCGAGACCCAGCACCAGCCCGAAGCGCTCCCGTGTCGTCTCGGAGACGTACTGGCCGTACCCGCCGCTCAGGACGCCCAGCAGCCCTGCCCAGGAGGTCAGGATGTGCAGCCCCCGGAAGCTCGCGGTGGCGAGGGCGAGAACGCCGAGGACCACGGTCACGGCCAGCAGCGCGTCCTGGAGGGGGTGTGGTCTGCCGTCCGTGGCTAGCAAGCCGGTCCGGGGCTTGGCGGGTCGCATGATGTGTGCCATGGAGAACCTCCTGCCGAAGGCAGTGTGTTTTCGCCCTCACATCCCTGACTACCGATTGTGTCCCCTCCGGGCCTGATTTCAACCGCAAGGCGGCGGCCGGGTACGCTGTACCTTCCGCACCGGTGTCTGTTGCCGGCCACGGACCGGGCCGCCTCCACGGAGGAGGCCCGATTGTCAGTGGGTCCTGGTTTACTCGTTGATGCCGGTGCGAACGCATCGCAACCCTCCTGCCACGGAACGACCGTGGCCGCTGAGTCCAAAGGAGGTGGGTTCCACATGCGTCACTACGAGGTGATGGTCATCCTCGACCCCGATCTCGAGGAGCGCTCTGTCTCCCCGCTGATCGAGAACTTCCTCTCTGTCGTCCGTGACGGCGGCGGAAAGGTCGAGAAGGTCGACACCTGGGGCCGTCGTCGTCTCTCGTACGAGATCAAGAAGAAGCCCGAGGGCATCTACTCGGTCATCGACCTGCAGGCCGAGCCTGCGGTCGTCAAGGAGCTCGACCGCCAGATGAACCTGAACGAGTCGGTCCTCCGGACCAAGGTCCTCCGTCCCGAGACCCACTGAGCCTCCCGCTCAGCTCGATCCCGGGATCCGAGTAGCAGCAACCAAGCAGCCAGAGCAGCAAACCCGCCGAGAGGTTCCCCATGGCAGGCGAGACCGTCATCACGGTCGTCGGCAATCTTGTCGACGACCCCGAGCTGCGCTTCACCCCGTCCGGTGCGGCCGTC
Organism: Streptomyces sp. NRRL F-5650; assembly: GCF_000721365.1. Classification (NCBI taxonomy): domain Bacteria; kingdom Bacillati; phylum Actinomycetota; class Actinomycetes; order Kitasatosporales; family Streptomycetaceae; genus Streptomyces; species Streptomyces sp. NRRL F-5650. Next base: position 105,013 of record NZ_JOGV01000012.1, read on the forward strand.
GCGAAGTTCCGCGTCGCGTCGACCCCCCGCACCTTCGACCGCCAGACGAACGAGTGGAAGGACGGCGAGAGCCTCTTCCTCACCTGCTCGGTCTGGCGCCAGGCGGCGGAGAACGTCGCCGAGTCGCTCCAGCGAGGCATGCGCGTCATCGTGCAGGGCCGGCTGAAGCAGCGGTCCTACGAGGACCGTGAGGGCGTCAAGCGCACGGTCTACGAGCTGGACGTCGACGAGGTCGGTGCCAGCCTGCGCAACGCCACGGCCAAGGTCACCAAGACCTCGGGCCGCGGTGGCCAGGGCGGCTACGGCGGCGGTGGCGGCGGTGGCCAGGGTGGCGGCGGCTGGGGCGGCGGCCCCGGTGGCGGCCAGCAGGGCGGCGGCGCTCCCGCCGACGACCCCTGGGCGACCGGCGGTTCCGCCGGTGGCAACCAGGGCGGTGGCGGCGGCTGGGGTGGAAACTCCGGCGGCGGCGGCGGTGGCGGCGGCTACTCGGACGAGCCCCCCTTCTAGGCGGGCCCGTACCCCACACTTCTTGATCACACAGGAGAAACACCATGGCGAAGCCGCCTGTGCGCAAGCCGAAGAAGAAGGTCTGCGCGTTCTGCAAGGACAAGGTCACGTACGTGGACTACAAGGACACGAACATGCTGCGGAAGTTCATTTCCGACCGCGGCAAGATCCGTGCCCGCCGCGTGACCGGCAACTGCACCCAGCACCAGCGTGACGTCGCCACGGCCGTGAAGAACAGCCGTGAGATGGCGCTGCTGCCCTACACCTCCACCGCGCGATAAGGGAAGGGTGACCGAATCATGAAGATCATCCTCACCCACGAGGTTTCCGGCCTCGGTGCCGCGGGCGACGTCGTCGACGTCAAGGACGGCTACGCTCGCAACTACCTGATCCCGCGGAAGTTCGCGATCCGCTGGACCAAGGGTGGCGAGAAGGACGTCGAGCAGATCCGTCGTGCTCGCAAGATCCACGAGATCCAGACCATCGAGCAGGCCAACCAGGTGAAGGCCCAGCTCGAGGGTGTGAAGGTCCGTCTGGCCGTCCGCTCCGGCGACGCCGGTCGTCTCTTCGGCTCCGTCACCCCGGCCGACGTCGCTTCGGCGATCAAGGCCGCCGGTGGCCCCGAGGTCGACAAGCGCCGCATCGAGCTGGGCACGCCGATCAAGACCCTGGGCGCCCACGAGACGTCCGTGCGTCTGCACCCCGAGGTTGACGCCAAGGTCAGCATCGAGGTCGTCGCTGCCTGAGCACTGCTCTCGGTGAAGCGATGAGAAGGGCCGCATCCCCCGCTGGGAGATGCGGCCCTTCTCTGTGCGGTGGTCGGCAGCCGCGGTGAATGCGGAACGTCGCGTTTCTCCGTTTCTCCGTTTCACGTGAAACGTTCAGCGCGTCGCACCGGTGACGATCCAGCGACCCGATCGGGTACGCAGCCAGAGCGTGACCAGGCGCATCGCCATCATCAGCGTCATGGCCACCCACAGGGCGGTGAGCCCACCGCCGAGGGTGGGGACGAGCAGCGCCGCAGGAGTGAAGACCGCCAGGGTGAGCAGCATGGCCCAGGCAAGGTAGGGACCGTCGCCCGCGCCCATGAGAACACCGTCCAGGACGTAGACCACCCCGCAGACCGGCTGCGCGACGGCCACGATCACCAGTGCGGGCAGGGCGGCGTCCTTGACCATCGAGTCGCCGGTGAACAGCGGCAGGAACGCGGGGCGGGACAGCACTACGAGCAGGCCCAGCAGGGCTCCGACCGCGATGCCCCACTCCACCATCCTGCGGCAGGCCTCCCGCGCGCCCTGGGCGTCACCCGCACCCAGATACCGCCCGATGATGGCTTGCCCGGCGATGGCGATGGCGTCGAGAGCGAAGGCGAGCAGGCTCCACAGGGACAGGATGATCTGATGCGCGGCGATGTCGGCGTCACCGAGACGAGCCGCAACGGCCGTCGCGATCATGAGGATTGCCCGCAGGGAGAGCGTCCGCACGAGCAGGGGCACCCCGGCCTGGGCGGAGGCCCTGATGCCGGCCAGGTCCGGCCGCAGGGAGGCCCCGTATCGTCGGGCCCCGCGCACGACCACCCACAGATAGACCGCGGCCATGCCGAACTGGGCGATGACGGTGCCCCAGGCCGAACCGGCGATGCCGAGCCCGGCGCCGTAGACGAGCACGACATTGAGGACGGCGTTGGCGACGAAGCCGGCCACCGCCACGTACAGCGGGGTGCGGGTGTTCTGCAGCCCCCTGAGGACACCGGTCGAGGCCAGCACCACGAGCATGGCGGGGATGCCGAGCGCGGAGATCCGCAGGTAGGTCGTGGCATAGGGGCCCGCCGTCTCGGAGGCGCCGAAGAGTGCCACGAGGGAGGGGGCCGTGGGCAGGACGACCGCTATGACGGCGGCGCCGAGCAGCAATGCCAGCCAGATGCCGTCCATGCCCTGGCGGATCGCCGCTTGCAGGTCGCCCGCGCCGACGCGGCGGGAGACGGCCGCCGTCGTGGCGTAGGCGAGGAAGACGAAGACGCTGACGGCTGTGGTGAGCAAGGCCGAGGCGATGCCGAGTCCGGCCAGCTGGGCCGTTCCCAGATGACCGACGATGGCACTGTCGGCCATGACGAAAAGGGGCTCGGCGACGAGCGCGCCGAAGGCCGGGACGGCCAGCGCGACGATCTCTCTGTCGTGTCGGCGCCGGGCCGTCCGGGTGCGCGCGGGGGCCTGTGTCATGAGCACCAATCTAATCGTCCACAGGTAAGAGATGCAAAGCGATGGCAACCCTTACGAAGGCTCTCACCCCGTGTCCTTCTGGGTACGGGTTGAAGTGATCTTGGTCCGACCGGGCAAGTTTTTCTTCTGCACAGGCGGTGGACGGTAACGGTGCAGGTCAGACCCGCTTTCCGGGGACGGGTGCGGGCTTGTTCACAGGGCTGTCCACCGGGTCGTGCACAGGTTTTGCGGAGTTCTCCACAGCATCTGGCCCGTCGTCCACATGGCCTGTGGATAACCAGATTGGCTGACGGTGCCCGCGGGCCTACGGTTGTCCGGCGCCCGCTCCGTCCGTCGGCCGGTGAATCATCACAAAACCGACGCGCCAGAACCGGAGTTGGGCGTCTTATTTGTCGGTGCCGTGCCGTAGAAATGAGGGGCACGGCGAGGTCCGCTCGGCGGACGGGAGGAGGTGGCTCGGTGAGCATTTCCGAGCCCTTGGACGACCCGTGGGCCGACAGTGGCCCCAGTGATCGTCTGCCCGCTTCCCGCCGCCGCGGAGAGGGGGGCCGCGGCCGTGACGAGCAGCACCAGCGCGGTGCGGACACGGGCGCGTGGGACGGCGGTGCCCCGTCGTTCGAGCGGGTGCCGCCGCAGGACCTGGACGCCGAGCAGTCCGTTCTCGGCGGGATGCTGCTGTCCAAGGACGCCATCGCCGACGTCGTCGAGATCCTCAAGGGCCACGACTTCTACAAGCCGGCCCACGAGACGGTCTACCAGGCCATCCTCGACGTGTACGCCAAGGGCGAGCCGGCCGACCCGATCACGATCGCCGCCGAGCTCACCAAGCGCGGTGAGATCAACAAGGTCGGCGGCGCCTCGTATCTGCACACCCTCGTCCAGACCGTGCCGACGGCCGCGAACGCCGCGTACTACGCGGAGATCGTGCACGAGCGGGCGGTCCTTCGCCGCCTGGTGGAGGCCGGCACCCGGATCACGCAGATGGGGTACGCGGCCGACGACGACGTCGACGAGATCGTCAACCGCGCCCAGGCCGAGATCTACGCCGTCACCGAGCAGCGCACCAGCGAGGACTACCTGCCCCTCGGCGACATCATGGAGGGCGCGCTCGACGAGATCGAGGCGATCGGGTCGCGCAGCGGCGAGATGACCGGGGTGCCCACCGGGTTCACGGATTTCGACTCGCTGACCAACGGCCTGCACCCCGGCCAGATGATCGTCATCGCCGCGCGTCCCGCGATGGGCAAGTCGACCCTGGCGCTGGACTTCGCGCGAGCCGCATCGATCAAGAACAACCTGCCGAGCGTCATCTTCTCCCTCGAAATGGGGCGCAACGAGATCGCGATGCGTCTGCTGTCCGCCGAGGCCCGGGTCGCGCTGCACCACATGCGGTCGGGCACGATGACGGACGACGACTGGACCCGGCTGGCGCGCCGGATGCCCGATGTGTCGGCAGCCCCGCTCTACATCGACGACTCCCCGAACCTGTCGATGATGGAGATCCGCGCCAAGTGCCGTCGGCTCAAACAGCGCAACGACCTCAAGCTGGTCGTCATCGACTATCTCCAGCTGATGCAGTCCGGCGGTTCGAAGCGCGCCGAGAGCCGGCAGCAGGAGGTCTCGGACATGTCCCGCAACCTCAAGCTCCTGGCCAAGGAGCTGGAGATCCCGGTCATCGCGCTCTCCCAGCTGAACCGCGGCCCCGAGCAGCGTACGGACAAGAAGCCCATGGTCTCCGACCTGCGTGAGTCCGGCTCGATCGAGCAGGACGCCGACATGGTCATCCTGCTGCACCGCGAGGACGCCTACGAGAAGGAGTCGCCCCGCGCGGGCGAGGCCGACCTGATCGTGGCCAAGCACCGCAACGGCCCCACGGCGACGATCACGGTCGCCTTCCAGGGCCACTACTCGCGCTTCGTGGACATGGCACAGACCTGACGGACGGCCATGTGAGGTGTCTCTCCCATGTGGGGGGCCAGCGCCACGGAGAAATCGGCTCGACGTGAGGTGTTCGGGCCGGTGGACTGGGCGCATGACGACATTTCAGGAAGAGCTGCTTCCCGCCACCCGCCGGGCGCTGACACACCGCATCGCCGTGGCCCAGGCCGAGGGGCGTACGCCGTCGCTGGTCGCGGCGGTGGTCCGGGGCGGGCGGACCGTGTGGCACGGCGCGCGAACCTCGGTCGACGGGCACGGTCCGGATGCCAACGTGCAGTACCGGATCGGCTCGATCACCAAGACCTTCACCGCGGTCCTGGTCCTCCGGCTGCGTGACGAGGGTCTGCTCGATCTCGGGGACCCGCTGGAGAAGCACCTGCCGGGCACCGGCGCGGGGGAGGCCACGATCGCCGAACTGCTCGCGCACTCGGGCGGGCTGGCCGCCGAGTCGCCCGCCCCCTGGTGGGAGCGGACACCGGGTTCCCTGCGGCCCAGGCTCCCCGACGTGCTGGGCGAGCAGCCGCTCCTGCACCCGGTGGGCCGGCGCCACCACTATTCCAACCCCGGCTACACCTTGCTCGGCGCGCTGGTCGAGAAGCTGCGCGGGGCTCCGTGGGCGGAGGTCTTGCAGCGGGAGGTGCTGGACCCCCTGGGGCTGGAGCGTACGTCCGCGCGGCCCAGTGCCCCGCACGCCGACGGCTGGGCGGTGCACCCCTGGGCCGATGTGATGCTGGCCGAGCCCGCCGAGGACCTCGGGGTGATGGCTCCGGCCGGGCAGCTCTGGTCGACGACCGGGGACCTGGCGCGGTTCGCCGTCTTCCTGACGCAGGGAGACGACACCGTGCTCGACGTGGAGACCGTGCGGGAGATGCGGGCACCCGCCGCACCGGCCGAGGCGGCGGATGTCGTGGACGGTGCGGCCTACGGGCTGGGGCTGCAGCTCCAGCACCGGGACGGGCGGCTGCTGGTGGGCCATTCCGGCTCCTTGCCGGGCTTCCTGGCCAACCTCACGATCGACGTGGAGGACGACGTGGCCGCGGTGGTCCTGACCAACTGCACCTCCGGGCCCCTGATCGCCGAGGTGGGAGCCGATCTCGTGCGCATCGTCGCGGAGGCCGAGCCCCGGATCCCGGATCCGTGGCGTCCGTTGCGGGATGTCGACTCCTCCGTACTGGAGCTGGCGGGGCAGTGGTACTGGGGGACGCAGGCATTCGCCCTGCGGCTCGCCGCCGACGGAGGTGTCTCGCTGGGTCCGCTGTCGGGCCGGGGACGCCGTTCACGTTTCCGGGCGAACGGTGACGGTAGCTGGACGGGGCTGGAGGGCTACTACGCGGGGGAGGTGCTGCGAGCTGTGCGGCGCCCGGACGGAACCGTGGACCACCTGGACCTCGGCTCCTTCGTCTTCACGCGCCAGCCGTACGAAGAGGGTGCCGCCGTGCCCGGTGGTGTGGATCCCCGGGGATGGCAGGGAATCGGCTGACGGCCGTCCGGTGTGTGCGGCTCTGTTTCACGTGAAACAGAGCCGCACACGGTGAGGCCGGAAGCTGGGCTGCCAGTGATCAGAGCGGGAGCTTGAAGCCAGTGTGCGAGGGCGAGAAGCCCAGACGCTCGTAGAAGCGGTGGGCGTCGGTACGGGTCTTGTCGGACGTGAGCTGCACCAGGTGGCATCCCTGCCGCCGTGACTCGTCGATTGCCCACTCGATGAGTTGGGTGCCCAAGCCGCTTCCGCGCTCGTCGCCGTGGATACGGACGCCCTCGATGATCGAACGGGTGGCCCCGCGCCGGGACAGGCCGGGGACGATCGTGAGCTGGAGGGTGCCGACGACCCGGTCCTCCCGGACGGCCACCACCAGATGCTGGTTCGGGTCGGTCCGGAGCCGTTCGAAGGCGGCCAGGTACGGGCCCAGGTCGTCCGGTGATTCGCGCTGTGCGCCCAGGGGGTCGTCGGCGAGCATCGCGACGACTGCCGGGACGTCCTCGGCGGTGGTGGGGCGTATTTCCAGATCTCCCATGCCTGCACTCTAGAACTGGGTCTAGGCGGGCACGGGTGCCTTCAGAGTCTCCACCGCACGGACCAGCGGGGCGAGGTCGGGGTTGGCGGCCGCCTCGTCGAGGGCTTCGCGCAGGGCCAGGTCGTTGGTGGGCCGCGCCTCGCTCAGCAGGCGCAGGCCCGCCGCGGTGACGTTGGTGTAGATGCCGCGCCGGTCGGTGGGGCACAGGTAGCGCTCCAGCAGGCCCCGGTCCTCGAGCCGGGTGACCAGCCTGGTGGTCGCGCTCTGACTGAGGACGACTGCGTCGGCCACCTGCTTCATCTGCAGATGCCCCCCGTCGCCGTCGTGCTGCCGGCTCAGTACGTCGAGCAGTGAGTACTCGCGGACGCTCAGGTCATGCCCGGTCTGCAGAGCGCGCTCGATGTGGGCCTCGATCCTCCCGTGCAGCAGGGAAAGGGCGCACCACCCCTGGGAGAGAGCGGTGAGCGCCGGGTCCGTCGCCGTCATGTGGTTCCTCCGTCCAGGAGCGGCTGAAGCCAGGGTAGCCCAGGTGCGCAATTGCCTGCGCTTGCATATAGCCAGCGTATGCAATTATTGTCGGCGACTGCAAAGCGCTCCTGCAATGACTTGGGAAGGTGTACCCCTCCATGCCTCTCGCGCTTCTGGCCCTGGCGATCGGGGCCTTCGGGATCGGAACGACAGAGTTCGTGATCATGGGCTTGCTGCCCGAGGTCGCGAGCGACTACGGGGTCTCCATCCCCACCGCCGGCTACCTGGTGACCGGGTACGCGCTCGGCGTGATGTTCGGCGCCCCGCTGATGACGGTGCTCGGCACCCGGATCCCGCGCAAGCGGATGCTGATGCTGCTGATGGGCCTTTTCGTCGTCGGCAACGTGCTCTCCGCCCTCGCCCCGGTCTTCTCCGTCATGCTGATCGGCCGCGTGGTCGCCTCGCTCGCGCACGGCGCCTTCTTCGGCATCGGATCGGTCGTCGCGGCCGGTCTGGTCGCGCCGCACAAGAAGGCCGGCGCCATAGCGATGATGTTCACCGGCCTGACGGTCGCCAATGTCGTCGGCGTGCCGCTGGGAACACTGATCGGACAGTCCGTCGGCTGGCGTGTCACCTTCGCCGTCGTCGCCGCGCTCGGAGTCGTCGGCCTCGTCGGCGTCGCCAAGCTGGTCCCCGACGTGCCCAGGGCAGAGGGCGTGCGGCTGCGGCACGAGGTGGCCGCGTTCGGAAACGCCCAGGTCCTGCTCGCGATGGCCATGACCGTCCTTGGCTTCGGCGGGGTCTTCGCGGCCATCACCTACATCGCGCCGATGATGACCCAGGTCGCGGGCTTCGCCGACGGCTCGGTCACCTGGCTGCTGGTCCTCTTCGGCCTCGGCATGGTCGGCGGCAACCTCGTCGGCGGTCGGTTCGCCGACCGCGCCCTGATGCCCATGCTGTACATCTCCCTCGGCGCCCTGTCCGTCGTCCTCGCCCTCTTCACCCTCACCGCGCACAACAAGATCGCGTCCGCCGTGACCGTCGTCCTGATCGGTGCCCTGGGCTTCGCCACCGTCCCTCCGCTGCAAAAGCGCGTCCTGGACCACGCCCACGGCGCACCGACGCTGGCCTCCGCGGTGAACATCGGCGCCTTCAACCTCGGCAACGCGCTCTCCGCGTGGCTCGGCGGCGTCGTCATCGCGGCCGGATACGGATACACCGCTCCCAACTGGGTCGGCGCCGTGCTCGCCGCCGCCGCTCTGGTCCTCGCCGTCCTCTCGGCCGGCCTGGAACGGCGCGCGAGTGCGCCCGGGCCAGTCGTCGCGGGGTCCGTGCCCACCGAGCAGCGGGCCGCCGTCCACCACTGAACGTCCCCGGGCGGGTCGCGGGGTCAGGGCCGCTCCCGCGCCGCGCCTCACGGGCCACCGACGCCTCGCCGACCACCGAGGCACTTCACCACCCGGCACGACCAAGGAGAACGACCATGAGCACCACTGCCGTCACCCCGCTGACGACCCGGGATGCCGAAGCCCTCGTCACTGCCGCCCGCCAGGCCGCCGAGGCGGCCGGGGTGACCGTCAGCGTCACGGTCCTCGACGCCGGGGGGCACCTGCTCGCCTTCCGGCGCGACGACCGCGACGTGCTGATCTCGGGAGAGACCAGCACCCGCAAGGCCTACACGGCACTCCAGTTGAACGCCCCGACCGCCGACCTCGTCGACGCGGTGCAGCCCGGGGGCCTCTTCCACACCTTGCCCACGGCACTCGACCGGCCGCTGCTCTTCATCGCGGGCGGCGTACCCGTGCACCGAGAAGGCCGGCTGATCGGCGCGGTCGGAGTGGGCGGAGGCGCGCCCGAGCAGGACCACGGCTTCGCCTCGGCCGCCGTGCGAAGCCTCACCTGACAGCAGCGCCCCCGCAGCGGCCGTCCGTCCGGCGCCGGTTCCCGTGGCGCTCGTGAAGTGGCGGCGCCGTGCCGCGGTGACGGGGCGCCGAAGTCAGCCCGCCGCCACCGTGAGCGGCGCGAACCGCCGGGTCCAGTCCCCGGGCAGTTCGGTGATCCCGTAGTTCATGACCGCGTTGGCGGCGACCGTGGACAGCCCGTGCTCCTTCAGCCACGCCAGGAGTTCCTCGTGCCGCACGTCGACATCCGTGCGCAGCGGCCGGTCCGTGTGCTCGGCGAGCGAGTCGATCAGGGCTTTGGCCGTCTGGGTGTCACGGGCGATCAGCGGACCCACCACGTGGGTGTCCATGTTCGGCCAGGCCGCGGCGTACCCGGTGATCCGGCCGTCCTCCTCGGCGACGCGCAGTTGGTCGGCGAAGGCGGGCAGCCGCGTGACGATGTGGGTGCGGTCCTCGCCGAAAACCTCTTCGTCGAGCCGGAGGATCGCCGGAAGGTCCTCGGCGGTGGCCGCGCGCGTGAAGGGCTGCGGTTCCGGCCGGCCGGGGACGAAACGGCCGCGCACCATCTCCGCCTGGCCCGTCACCTTGAAACCGAGCTCCTCGTAGAGCGGCCGGCCGTACGGCGTCGCGTGCAGGGTGAGGGGAACGGCGCCCAGGGCATCGACGAGGTGGCGCATCAGCCGGCGTCCGACGCCCTGGCGGGCGTGCCGCTCGGCGACCAGCACCATGCCGATGGCTGCGAGCGCCGGACGCTCGTGGGGGCCGTACTCGGTGACGGTGCAGGCGGCGACGAGGCCGCCGTCGGGGTCGTCGATGCCGTATCCCCGTCCGGCCGTGAGGAGGAACCCCCACTTGTGCTCCTCGCGAGGCCACCCCCGGTCCTCGGACAGGTCGGCGCAGGCGGCGAGATCCCGGAGCGTCAGACGGCGGATCGGTGCAGAGGCGAGGAAAGGAGTCGGCACGCAGGTCAGGCTGTCCGACAGCGGCCGTCCGCGTCCACCCCTTTCCGGCGGGACGCACGGGCTTTCGGCCACGCCGTTCAGCCGAGGTCGGGGGCGTGCATGGCGCGCACACCCTCGATGTTGCCGTCCAGATAGTGCCGCAGCGACAGCGGTACGAGGTGGACCGAGGCGATTCCGACCCGGGTGAACGGCACCCTGACGATCTCGTACTCACCGGCGGGCTCGTCGACCTCGGGGCCGTGCCGCAGGGACGGATCCATGGATTCCAGTCTGCAGACGAAGAAGTGCTGCACCTTCACGCCGGTCGCGCCGCCGTCCTCACCGATGTGCTCCACGGTGTCCACGAAACAGGGCACCACATCAGTGATCTTCGCGCCGAGTTCCTCGTACACCTCGCGGTGCAGGGCGTCCACGACGGTGCTGTCGTCCGGTTCGACCCCGCCTCCGGGAGTGACCCAGTACGGGTCGACGCCGGGCTTGGTCCGCTTGATCAGGATCAGGTGGTCGCCGTCCAGCAGGACGGCGCGAGCGGTGCGCTTGACCACGGGTCGGACGGTCATGGGAGAAATGTGGCCCGGCTGGTTCCACGTGAAACATCGGGCGCACGCCCGGCCCGCCGGTTCAGTTCCAGGCCGCGGCCGCGGCCAGCAATCCCTCATGGGCCCGGCAGATGTGCGGAAGAGCCAGCGTGCCGGTGCGCGCCACCAGGAAGTACGTCCGCAACGGCGGTACCGGCGGATCGTGCAGGGCGACGACGTCACCGTGTTCCAACGCCCGGGCGCACAGGTAGCGGGGCAGCACGGCGAGCCCCGCGCCCGCGATGGCGCAGGCGAGAACCGCGCGCAGATCGGGAACGACGACGGTGGCCGGAGCGGCCGGCCGGGCGCCGAAGACGGAGGCCCAGTAGCGGGTGACGAACGGCAGCGACTCGTGCACCTCGACCACGGGGACGTCTGCCAGGGCCGAGGCGCCCGTGGCACCGAGCTTCTCGGCACCGGCCCGCTCCGCCCAGCCGGGCGCGGCGACCAGGACGTGCACCTCGTCGCAGAGCGGCGTCGACGTGAGCAGCGCGCCGCGGGGACGGGCCGTGCCGATGGCCAGATCGTGATGACCCGCCGCCAGACCCTCCAGGATCTCCTCGGTGTTGCCGAACGAGATACGCAGGGCGAAGGGCCGGCCGTCCTCCCCGGTGAGCTCCGACAGCGCGGGCAGCGCCCGTTCGGCGATGAACTCGGGGGGCCCGGCCAGGTGCAGGGTCCGCAGGGAGGAAGCGTCCGCCAGTGCGGCCTCGGCGACCTCCACCAGGGCGTCGAGGTGCGGCGCGGCCTTGTGGGCGAGTTCGTCACCGACGGTCGTCGGGGTCACCCCGCGGGCCTGCCGGAGGAACAGCGGGCGGCCGAGCTGACGCTCCAGCGTACGGATCTGCGAGGTGACGGCGGGCTGCGAGAGGCCGAGCAGGGCCGCAGCGCGGGTGAACGAACCCGCCCGGTGCACGGTGACGAAGGTACGGAGCAAGGCCAGATCCACGGAAAACCCGTCCCCTCTTCTGTTCTTCTCCGGCCCCCGCAGCGCCCAACTATAAATATGTCGATAGGTCGCTGTCGCCTGCGTGATTGGACACTGACATTCAGTCAACTAGCCTGGAGCGCACGGCTCTTCGCGCGTTGAAACGGAAGTGCGTGGGCCGCGAGGACGGTCCGAGCCACGAGGGGGGAGGCTCGGACCGTCCGGCACGCAGGGCGCAGCGCGGCGGCGTCAGTCCGCCGTTTCGTCCAGGGCGCGCAGCAGGTCCGCCACCAGGTCGTCGGGGTCCTCCGCACCCACCGAGAGCCGGATGAAGCCCTCCGGTACCGCGTCACCGCCCCAGCGCCCACGCCGCTCCGCGGTGGAGCGCACCCCGCCGAAGCTCGTGGCGCCCTCGACCAGGTGCAGGGCGTCGAGGAAACGATCGGCACGCGCGCGTGAGGGCAGCGTGAAGGAGACGACGCAGCCGTAGCGCCGCATCTGCTGCGAGGCGACCTTGTGGGACGGGTCCTCGGGCAGCCCGGGATAGCGCAGACCGGTGACCTCGGGCCGCCCCCGCAGTGCCTCGGCCACCTTGAGCGCGGTGGCGTCCTGCCGGTCCACACGGAGCTGCAGGGTGGCGATCGAGCGGTGTGCGAGCCAGGCCTCCATGGGCCCGGGGATCGCTCCGACGATCTTGCGCCAGCGCCGTACGGCGGTCATCGCCTCGGCGTCGCGGCCGGTCACGTAGCCCAGGAGGACGTCACCGTGACCGGTCAGCTGCTTGGTGCCACTCGCCACCGAGAAGTCCGCGCCGAGCTCCAGCGGACGCTGTCCGAGTGGTGTGGCGAGGGTGTTGTCGACGGCGACCAGGGCGCCGCGCGCGTGTGCCGCCTCGGCCAGCCGCCGTACGTCGCACACGTCGAGCCCCGGGTTCGACGGCGTCTCGATCCACAGCAGCTTCGCCCCGTCCAGGACGTCGAGCTGGGCGTCCCGGCCGGTGGGTGCGGTGCGCACCTCGATGCCGTACGCCTCCAACTGCGCACGCACCAGGGGCAGAGCCTGGTAGCCGTCGTCGGGGAGGACGGCGGTGTCCCCGGCGCGGAGCTGCGAGAAGAGCACCGAGGAGATCGCGGCCATGCCCGAGGCGAAGACGAGTGTCTCCACGTCCGTCCGGCCGGGTGCCTCCAGCTCGCCGATGGCGCGCTCGAGGTGGGTCCAGGTGGGATTCTCGTCGCGGCCGTAGGTGTACGGACCCGTCGGGTCGCCCGGCAGGTGGAAGTGGGCGGCGAATACCGGGCCAGGCAGGGTCGGCTCGTGCTTGACGGGTTCGGGCAGCCCGGCGCGCACCGCGCGTGTGCCGTCGCCGGGGCCGGAAGAGGACCCGCCGGTGGCCGCACCGTCGCCGTCGTTCGTAGCGGAGTGGCTCATGCCGCCCGTCCTTCCACTTGTTCGCGTACCGCGGCAAGCAGTCCGGTGCTCGCCGCCTCCACCATCTCAAGGCAGTCCTCGAAGCCGTCCTGGCCCCCGTAGTAGGGATCAGGGACGTCCAGGTCGCCGGCGTCGGCGGCGGCCGGGTCGTACGACCGCAGCAGGCGCACCTTGGCCGCGTCCCGCTCCGTGGGGGCGAGGCGCCGCAGGGTCCTCAGGTGCCCGGCGTCGAGGGCGACGACCAGGTCGAGACGGGAGAACCAGGACTGCTGGAACTGCCGGGCCGTGTGGTCGAGGCCGTAGCCGTGCTCCGCCAGGACGGTGATGGTGCGCGGGTCGGCGCCCTCGCCCTCGTGCCAGCCGTCGGTACCGGCGCTGTCGGCCTCGACCAGGTCGTCGAGCCCGGCGTCCGCCACGCGCGCGTGGAAGACGGCCTCGGCCATCGGGGAGCGGCAGATGTTGCCCGTACACACGAAACAGACGCGGTAGGTCATCGGGCTCAGTCCCCGTCGGGCAGGAACGCGTTGAGCGCCCAGGAGACGACCGAGATGATCAGGCCGCCCAGGACGGCGGTCCAGAACCCGTCGACGTGGAAACTCAGGTCGAGCTTGTCGGCCACCCACGACGTGAGCAACAGCATCAGCGCGTTCACCACCAGCGTGAACAGGCCGAGGGTCAGGATGAACAGCGGGAAGGTGAGCACCTGCACGATCGGCTTCACGACCATGTTGACCAGGCCGAACACCAGGGCGACCACGATCAGGGTGGCGGCCTTCTCCCCGGTGCTCCCCCCGGTCAGGGTGATCTTGTCGAGCAGCCACACGGCGACCGCGAGGGCTCCCGCGTTGGCGATCGTCTTGACTAGGAAATTCTTCATGTGTCTGATCGTGGCAGACACGATCGGAAACGACTGGTGAGGCAGGGACGGACGAGGCGATGAAGGCATTCCGGCTGGACGAACTGGAGGCGGAGCGCGCCGCCAACGACGGTGCCTACCTGCAGTTCCTGCGCGAGCGGAACATGTCGGTCGGCCTGTACGCCCTCGACGCGGGGACGACCGACCCCCAGAAGCCGCACGCCCAGGACGAGGTGTACTTCGTGGTGAGCGGGCGGGCCGCGATCACCGTGGGCATGGAGACCACGCAGGTCGCCCGCGGCAGCGTGGTCTACGTGCCGGCCGGTGTCGCCCACAAGTTCCACCACATCAGCGAGGACCTGCGCGTCCTGGTGGTGTTCTCTCCGCCGGAGAGCTGACCCCGGCCCCCGGGTTCCCTAGGGGATCGGTCAGGGGGAGACAAGGGATGCGGGGCCCCTGCCGAGGCGCTCGCGGCTCTAGCATCGAGTGCAGGACATCAGAGGATTCCCCAGAACTCCCGAAAGGCAAGGGCAACGGCGATGCGAGAGATCTTCACGGGACTGCCGTGGTGGGTGAAGTGGATCGCGGTGCCGGTCATCGCCCTGGTCGTGTTCGGCGGGCTGATCGCCACCGTGGTCGGGTTCGTGATCGGACTGCTGTTCAAGCTGCTGATCTTCGTGGCGCTCGTCGGCGGACTGATCTACGTCGTACGCAAGTTCATGTCGAGCTCCTCGTCGCGCAGCGACTGGTGAGAGGCGCGGGGCACCGGTGGCGGTAACAGGAACCACCGGTTCCCTCGGGCGGGGGAAGTTTCCCGGACGGGCCGCCGGTGAGCGGTGACCGGCGGTTAGAGTCCGGAACTCCACGCGGGGGCGACCTCGCGAACGGCGTACACCCCCACCCGTGTTCTCCGCACGGGCTGCCTCCTCGCGTTCCGGGAGTGACCCTTGGCCACGGCTGACACCGCATTCGGTCTGCACGCCCTCCCCGTGCAGCCCTGCTCGACGCCTCGGACACCCTCCGCGCCCGCCTCCGCCGACCCGCCCTCCGCGACCCTGATCGGTTCCGTGCAGCGGGCGATGCGCCTGCTCGAGTGCGTCGCCGCGCACGAGTACGGCGCCCCCGCCAAGCAGCTGGCCCGTGAGACGGGACTGGCGCTGCCCACGGCGTACCACCTGCTGCGCACGCTGGTGCACGAGGGTTACCTCCGCCGCGACAAGGGACTGTTCTTCCTCGGGGAGGCCGCTGAGCGGCTGAGCAGCACCGGGGCCGAGCAGAAACGTCGCAGCACGGTGGTCGACACCATGGCGCGCTGGCGCGACGCGATCGGCGTCCCCGTGTACTACGCCATGTACCGGGAGGGTGAGATCGAGGTCATGTGCGTCTCCGACACCCCGGGCAACCCGGCGGTCGAGGAGTGGGCGGACTTCCGGGAGACGGGGCACGCCCACGCCATCGGGCAGTGCCTGCTGTCCCAGTTGGACGAGGACGCCCGCCGCGACCACCTGCACCGCTACCCGGTGCGGCCGATCACGCCGTACACGGTGCGTGACGGCCACAGCCTGCTGAAGCGGCTGGAACGCATGCGCCGGATGACGCCGGTGACCGAGCGCCAGGAGTACGCGCTGGGGACGGTCTGCGCGGCGATTCCGATCACCGTCGGCACCACAGCGGCGACGATGGCCATCTCCCTGCCCCTCCACCAGGCGGACCGTTTGCTGCCCGCGGCCCAGCGTCTGCAGCACGAGGTGGGGCGGCGTCTGGGCTCGCTCGCCCTCTCTATCAGTATCTGAAAACTCACTCCTTGTGATCTGGTGTGTACGTTGAGCAAGATGCCACCAGTGTTAGAGGTTTGATTCTCGGACAGTCGACGGCGGATGACGGGGTAGGCGAATGGGCGAGTCCGTACAGGCAGAGGTCATGATGAGCTTTCTCGTGTCAGAGGAGCTCTCGTTTCGCATCCCGGTGGAGCTGCGGTACGAGACACGTGATCCCTACGCCGTACGACTGACCTTCCATCTGCCCGGAGACGCGCCGGTGACCTGGGCGTTCGGCCGGGAGCTGCTGGTCGACGGGGTGGGCCGGCCGTGCGGCGACGGCGACGTGCGTATCGCACCGGTCGACCCCGAGCCGTTGGCCGAAGTACTGATCCGCCTTCAGGTCGGCAGCGACCAGGCCCTGTTCCGCTCCTCTGCGGCCCCCCTCGTGGCCTTCCTCGACCGCACCGACAAGCTCGTCCCCCTCGGCCAGGAGGGTGCGCTCGCCGACTTCGACAGCCACCTCGACGAAGCCCTGGACCGCATCCTGGCGGAGGAGCAGAGCGCGGGCTGAACCGTTCCGGCACGCACACCCGCAGCGGGGGCGGGGTGCCTCGCCGGGCGCGTCAGCGCTTGCGGCGACGGCCCCGCCCGCTCCGCGCGGGCGCTCCCGCACCGGCTGCCGGCTCCGGGGCCCGCGTCGGCCGGTCAGCCGACACGACCAGGGCGGCGAGGGCGGTGGTGACCGGCACGGAGGCCACCAGACCGATCGAGCCGACCAGCGTACGCACGATCTCCTCAGCGACCAGCTCGCTGTTGGCGACCGTCCCCACCCCGCTCTGCGCGATCGAGAACAGCAGCAGCAGGGGCAGCGCGGCGCCGGCGTAGGCCAGGACGAGCGTGTTCACGACCGAGGCGATGTGGTCGCGGCCGATGCGGATGCCCGCGCGGTACAGGCCGCGCCAGCCCATCGCCGGGTTGGCCTCGTGGAGTTCCCAGACCGCCGAGGTCTGGGTGACCGTCACGTCGTCGAGGACACCGAGCGAACCGATGATGACCCCGGCGAGCAGCAGCCCGCTCATGTCGATGGACGGGTACAGCCCGTGGATGAGGCCGGTGTTGTCGTCCGTGTTGCCGGTGAGTGCGGCCCAGCCGATGAACAGCGACCCGAGCACGCCGATCAGCAGCAACGAGATCAGGGTGCCGAGCACGGCCACGGAGGTTCTGGCCGACAGCCCGTGACACAGGTACAGGGCGATCAGCATGATCGCACTGGACCCGATCACCGCCACGACCAGCGGATTCGAGCCCTGCAGGATCGCGGGCAGAATGAAGAAGTTCAGCAGCAGGAAACTGACCGCCAGCGAGATCAGGGCCATGAGGCCGCGCAGTCGTCCGACGACCACGACGGCGAGGGCGAAGATGCCGGCCAACAGGCCAAGGGGGAGTTGACGGTTGACGTCGGTCACCGAGTACTGCAGGTCCTTGGGCGCGGAGGGCTCGTAGGCGACCACCACCTTCTGTCCCTCGTGCAACTGCCGTGACTGGTCCGGCTGCACGATCTCGTCGAACGTACGGCCCTTGTCGTCCCCCGTGTCGACGCGGACGGTGGCCCGCTTGCATTCGCCCTCGGCCTGCTGCACCGCGGACGACCCCTCGGCGGTGGAGGTGTCGCCGGTCGGGGTGCCGGCCGAGGGATTGGCCGCCTGGCAGCTCAGCGCGACGACCTTGGTGACCGTGGCCTCCTGTGTCTGCCGGTCGAAGCCGACACCCGTGCGCTCGTGGGGCGGCGCACCGCCCGGCCACAGGACCGCGAGCCCGACCAACACGGCTGCGGCGAAGGGGATCAGGACCGCGGCGATGACCTTCCGCAGGTGCCGGGAGACGGGCGCCGCGGGCCCGTGGCTGTGCGCGTGCGAGTGCCCGTGCCCGCCCCCCGCGTCCCGTCCGCCGCCCTCCGGGGTGTGCCCGTGGTCAGCCTCCGGTCTGCCGCCGAGCGTGCCGTGAGGGACGACGGGGACAGGGCCGGTCGCACGGCCGTCGTCCTCTTCGGCGCCCGGTCCGCGGCCGGGCCGGTGCGGCGGGAAGGGGGGATGCTGCGGTGTGGTCACCGCCCGATCATCGCAAGAACGGGAGGGGCCCTCTGGTCACCGCGCCCGAATGGGCGCTAGCGTGGTGGCACCTTTGTACACGCGGGAGCTCGGAGCACCGGGCTGAGAGGGCGCTGACCTCCGTTCCAGCGATGTTTCACGGGAAACGTCTCCGAAGGCGAGTGACGTATCCCACGAAGTGCCGTGAGACGGAAGCCGCTGCGTCGACCGCCGAACCTGTTACCGGGTAATGCCGGCGTAGGGAGTAGGTCTCATGACCATCAAGGACGCACGCACGCCTGCCTCCGCACAGGACTCCGCGCAGAATTCCGCCTCGGCGGATGCCGCGGGGACCAGTGAAGCCACGGAGGCCGGGAAGTCCATCGGCTGGCACAAGGCGTACGTCGAGGGCTCGCGCCCCGATGTGCGGGTGCCGGTCCGTCAGGTGCACCTCACCAACGGGCAGTCGGTCACGTTGTACGACACCTCGGGCCCGTACACCGATCCACTCGTCGACACCGATGTCCGCAGGGGCCTGGCGCCGCTGCGGGAGAACTGGATCATCGCGCGCGGCGACACCGAGGAGTACGCGGGCCGTCCCGTCCGCCCCGAGGACGACGGCATCAAGCACACCTCGCCCCGCGGCGGCCTGCGGAACCTCGACGCCGTCTTCCCCGGCCGCCCGCGGCAGCCGCGCCGGGGCCGCGACGGCACCGCGGTGACGCAGCTCGCGTACGCGCGGCGCGGCGAGATCACCCCGGAGATGGAGTACGTGGCCGTCCGGGAGAACGTCTCGCCGGAGGTGGTCCGCGAGGAGATCGCGGCAGGGCGGGCCGTGCTGCCCGCCAACGTCAACCACCCGGAGATCGAGCCGATGATCATCGGCAAGCGGTTTCTGGTGAAGGTCAACGCCAACATCGGCAACTCGGCGGTGACGTCCTCCATCGAGGAGGAGGTCGACAAGATGACCTGGGCGACCCGGTGGGGCGCCGACACGGTCATGGACCTGTCCACCGGCCGCAACATCCACACCACACGCGAGTGGGTCCTGCGCAACTCCCCTGTACCGATCGGCACCGTGCCGCTTTACCAGGCCCTGGAGAAGGTCGACGGCCGGGCCGAGGAACTGTCCTGGGAGATCTACAAGGACACCGTGATCGAGCAGGCCGAGCAGGGCGTGGACTACATGACGGTACACGCGGGCGTACGCCTGCCGTACGTACCGCTGACCGCCAACCGCAAGACCGGCATCGTCTCGCGCGGCGGCTCGATCATGGCGGCCTGGTGCCTGGCGCACCACAAGGAGTCCTTCCTGTACGAGAACTTCGAGGAGCTCTGCAAGATTCTCGCCGCCTACGACGTCACGTACTCCCTCGGCGACGGCCTGCGTCCCGGGTCGATCGCGGACGCCAACGACGAGGCGCAGTTCGCCGAGTTGCGCACGCTCGGGGAACTCAACCGGATCGCCAAGCGTTTCAACGTACAGACCATGATCGAGGGCCCGGGACATGTCCCGATGCACAAGATCAAGGAGAACATCGACCTTCAGCAGGAGATCTGTGATGAAGCTCCGTTCTATACGCTCGGCCCGCTGACGACGGACGTCGCGCCGGCGTACGACCACATCACCTCCGGCATCGGTGCCGCGATGATCGCCTGGTGGGGCACGGCCATGCTCTGCTACGTCACGCCCAAGGAACACCTGGGGCTGCCCAACCGTGACGACGTCAAGACCGGCGTCATCACCTACAAGATCGCCGCCCATGCCGCCGACCTCGCCAAGGGCCACCCCGGTGCGCAGGAGTGGGACGACGCGCTGTCGGACGCCCGGTTCGAGTTCCGGTGGGAGGACCAGTTCAATCTGTCCCTCGACCCGGACACCGCGCGGGAGTTCCACGACGAGACACTGCCGGCCGAGCCCGCCAAGACGGCCCACTTCTGCTCCATGTGCGGGCCCAAGTTCTGTTCGATGAAGATCTCGCAGGACATCCGCCGGGAGCACGGCAGCAGCAGGGGCGAGATCGAGGAGGGCATGGCTCAGAAGTCGAAGGAGTTCGCGGCGGCGGGCAACCGCGTCTACCTGCCGATCGCGGACTGAGCGCAGCGGTGCGGGGAGGGGACAGGTCTGGGGGGCCGGCCCTCTCCCCGGCCGGGGTTGCCGCTCGGCAGACTGGACGCATGACAGCCACCTCACTGAGCAAGGGTGCCAACGTCGCCGTCGACTTCCCCGCGGTGCGCGTCGAACTGGTGTGGGCGGACGGGCCGGGCGTCCCGGAGGTCGATGCCTCGGCGTTGCTGCTCACCTCGTCCGGACGGGTGCGGGACGACGGCGACTTCGTCTTCTACAACCAGCCCCGTCACTCCTCCGGCGCGGTGCGGCACCTGGGCAAGCTGGGCGGTCCCGGGCCGGAGGCGGGCGTCACGAGCGATGCCGTCGAGGTGAATCTGCGTGCGGTGGAGGCTCCCGTCGAGCGCGTCGTGCTGTGCGCCTCGGCGGACGGCGGGACGTTCGGCCGGGTGCCGGGGCTGTCGCTGAGGATGCTGGACACCGGGACCGGCACCGAGCTGGCCCGGTTCGACATCACGGCCGGGCCGGAGACGGCCATGGTGGGCGGTGAGCTGTACCGGCGCCAGGGGAAGTGGAGGTTCCGCGCCGTCGGGCAGGGGTACGCCGCCGGACTCGCGGGACTGGCCACGGACTTCGGCATCACCGTGGACGACGCTCCCCCGGCTCCCGCCCCCGCCCCGGCCCCGGCTCCCGCCCCGGCCCCCGCTCCCGCGCCGGCGGTGGCACCGGTCCCACCTGCTGCCTCCGTGCCCGCGGCCCCCGCGGCGCCCGTACCACCGCCGGTTCCCCCGGTGCCAGCCGTACCGCCGCTCGTACGACCTGCCGTATCACCTGCCCTACCGCCGAGTGCGTCACCGGCCGCCGGTCCCCGTCCCACCAAGGGCGAGGAACACCTGCCCGTGGACATGCGCAAGCGGCTGTCCCTGCGCAAGGAGCAGGTCGCGGTGAGCCTGAGCAAGCACGGAGCGGCCGGGGTCACGGCACGCGTCCTCCTCGTACTGGACGCCTCCGGGTCCATGTCCTTCCTGTACTCCAAGGGCGTCGTCGCGGACGTCGTGGAGCGGATGGCCGCTGTGGCCGCGCAGTTGGACGACGACGGGGAGATGCAGGCGTGGACCTTCGCCTCGAACCCGGCGCGTCTGCCCGACCTGCGCCTGGGCGAGTTGCCCGAGTGGCTGCGGCTGCACGTACGCGTGGGGGAGATCGGCCTGTTCCGGCGGGGCAGGAAGAAGGGTCTGCACCCCGAGCAGGTCGACATGCGAGCGGTCGGCATCCAGAACGAGGAGCAGAAGGTGATCGCCGAGGTCCGGGCCTTCGTCCGGGACCACCCGGCACCGGTTCCGACCCTGGTGCTGTTCTTCTCCGACGGTGGTGTCTACCGCAACGCCGAGATCGAGCGGGAGCTGCGGGAGGCCGTGGAGGAACCCGTCTTCTGGCAGTTCGTCGGGCTGGGGCGCGCCAACTACGGGGTGCTGGAGCGTTTCGACACCCTGCCGGGCCGACGCGTCGACAACGTCGGCTTCTTCGCGGTCGACGACATCGCAACCGTGCCGGACCCCGAGCTGTACGACCGCCTGCTGTCCGAGTTCCCGTCCTGGGTCGCTGCCGCCGGCCGGGCGGGCATCCTCTGAGCCGCTGCCCGCCCGTGCCGGTGGCTATTCGGGCCGGTGTTCCGGACCCCCGAAGTCCGGGCTGCTGTAGTCCGGGCTGGAGTAGCTCGGACGCGAGCCCGCGTCGGATCCGCCGTCGGGGCTGGTGAATCCGGGACGGCCGTAGCCGAGGTGCGGCATGCGGCCGCCGTTCGGGGCCGTCGGTCCCGTGCGGGGCAGTGCGGCCGCGGTGCCCGGATCGTTGAGGGCCTCCCGCAGGAAGGGCAGGATGCCCCGCTCCAGCAGGGCCTCGTGCCAGGCGGCCCTGGCCCGGGCCACCTCCTCGTCCCGGGCGTCGTAGAAGCCGGACACGGCGGAAGGGCGGTTGCGCAGCGCGGTGATCAGCAGGCCCACGGCGGCGACGAGGATCGCCACCGCGGTGAAGCCGCCGAACACCCATCCCGTGGTGAGCATGGTCTGGGCGAAGGTCTGCCCCGGGTCCAGCACCTTCAGGACGTAGCCGACCAGCAGGAAGATCGCCGCGGCGGTGCCGGCCAGGACCGGCGCCAGGACGGCGACGACGGCGACGGCCCCCGCGCCGGTCGTCTCGGCCATCTCGCCCATGGTCGCGGCGAGTCCGCCCGCGCCCGCGCCCTGTTCCTGGGAGCCGGATCCGCTCGCGGTGGACGACGGGTGGGAGGGCGCGGGCCGGCGCATCTCCTCGCGGACCTTCACGTAGTGCTGGTACTCGCTCGTGGCCGCCGACGTGATGAGGGCGGTGGCGTTGAGTGCCATGGTGCGCAGTTGGTCGGAGCTGAGCCGCTGACCGGCAGCGGCGAGTTCCGGTCGGTGTGGTGCGGAGCGCAGCGCCTCGTCGAGGACCCGCTCGTACTCCTGGCGGTCCTCGTTCGACAGGTACTGCGGAACGCTGTTCATGTGCATCCCCCGATGCTCCGTAGGGCTTGGGGCTCGCATGCCAACGAGCCGTCGGGCAGAAACGGAGGGGAGCCTGCTACGGATAAGCCGATGGTAGAGCGGTGACGGTGGAGGGTGACAGGGGGTTTCCGGAAATTGGCTGCCGTCGGTACCGACGGCACCGCCGTAAAACCCCTCCCGGGAACGGTCAGGATTCCAGGGGGAGTTGCTGGACCAGCAGCTTTCCGGCCATGGTCACGCCGCCGTCCATCGCGATGGCCAGGCCGTCCGCATAGACGTGCGGTCCCTCGACCACGGTACGGGTGTCGTCCTCGCCGTCCTCGGAGCCGACCTCGCCCAGCAGGTAGGGGATGGGGCTGTGGCCGTGGACGATACGGCTGCCGCCGTAGGTGTCCAGCAGTGAGCGCACGGCGTCGGCGCCGCCCTCGTCGCGGAAGGAGAAGCGCTTGGTGAACTTGCGGAACAGGTCCCACACCTCCTCCGCGTCGTTGCGTGTGAGCGTCTCGCGGACCGTGTCGTTGACCTCTTCGATGGAACGGCCGTAGTCGAGGTACGTGGTGGCGTCCGAGTGGACCAGGAGGTGGTCGTCGACCTCCTCCATGGCGTCGAGGCGGGCCATCCACTGCAGGTGGTGGTCCTGGAGGCGGTCCATGTCGGTCTTCTGGCCGCCGTTCAGCAGCCAGGCGGCCTGGAAGGTGGCGGTGCCCGCGCCGGAGTTGACGGGGGTGTCGCCGAACCGCTTGGCGCCGAGCAGCAGCAGTTCGTGGTTGCCCATCAGCGCCTTGCAGTAGCCGCCGGCCGCGGCGGCCTCCGCGGACAGCCGCATCACGAGGTCGATGACGCCGATGCCGTCCGGGCCGCGGTCGGTGAAGTCGCCGAGGAACCACAGCCGCGAGGTGCCCGCGCACCACTGGCCGGCGTCGTCGACGAGGCCCTTCTCCCGCAGGGCGGCGAGCAGTTCGTCGAGGTAGCCGTGGACGTCGCCGACGACGAAGAGGGGTCCCTGGCCGGTTGCCTGCTGCTGCACCGCGACCGGCTCGGGGTCGACCGTGACCTGAACCGTGTCACCCCGACGGATGACGGGCAGATCGCGCTGAGTGGGCGTGTACCCCTCCGGCAGGGCCTCCTCGGCCGCCTCGGAGGGGGGCGCCGACTCGCCCGTGTGCGTGCCGGGGGCGGCGTAGGGAGCGGCACCGTGGACGTACGCGGGTACCCGGAAGTCCCGCACCGTCGCCGTCCGCTCCACCTCGGGTCCCTGACCGGCCCCCTGAGTCATCGACCCCTCCACCATCGCGCCGCATCTGCACCGCTTCGGACTGCCTGGTCGCAGCGGCCCGCGGTGTGTGGGCCCATCATAGGAATGCGGATCGCGCTGTGTGATGACCCAGGGGTGGTGAATCAGGACAGTACTGCGGTTCGCCGCGGCATTCGCCCCGATTGAGCCTGGCTTCGTCCGTACGCGACCGTGGCCCGCCGGTGTGCCGGAGGTGCCGGGTGTGGCGTGCGCCGCCCTGTTTCGCCGTCGCACCGTGTCGCCCTTCCGCGCCGTTCATTCCCGCCTCCCGGCCGGAACGCGCCACCGCGCGGTGCGTTGCTCCGCCGCGCGGTAGGCGCGTTCCGCGGCGCGTCGCGGCGTGTCGCTGCGGCGTGCGGCATGCCGCAACGGGTTCAGCGTGGGCTGCTGTGGCATGCGGCAGCGGGCGGTGGACGTACGGCGATGGGTCACCGGTCGGCGGCCGGGTCGCCGTACGACTCGGCCGGGCGTGAGACCGGGACCCGGATCCGCACCGCGCCGGGGCCCTGCGCCCTTGCCCTTGCCGCCCTACTCGCCCTCCGGCGACCGCGGCGGGCTGACCGTCGTGCGCGGCGGCCGCCGCCGCTGCGAGGACGTGCGCACGATCAGCTCGGTCGGTATCACCTGCTCGACCGGCTCGTCGGAGTTCAGCCCCTCGATCGCGTCGATGAGGACCTGGACCACGGCGGTGCCGATGCGCCGCGGTTTGAGCGACAGGGTGGTGATGGGCGGCTCGGTGCTGGCGTACACGGTGGACTCGCTGCAGCAGACCAGCAGCAGGTCCTCGGGGACGCGCAGTCCGTAGCGGCGGGCGGCGGCGAGCAGGTCGGTGCCGTTCGGGTCGAACAGGCCGTAGACGGCGTCGGGCCGGTCGGGGCGGGCCAGCAGCCGGTCGGCGGCGACCGCGCCCGCACACGGGTCGTGCGCGGGGTAGGCCTCGTACACCGGGTCCTGGCCGACGCGCTCGCACCAGCGCAGGTAGGCGGTGGTCGACAGGTGTGTGTACGTGTCGGTCGTGGTGCCGGTGAGCAGGCCGATCCTGCGGGCGCCGGCGTCGGCGAGGTGGTCGAGGATGCCGAGGACGGCCGCCTCGTGGTCGTTGTCGACCCAGGCGGTCACCGGCAGGGAGCCGACGGGTCGGCCGTCGGACACGACGGGTAAGCCCTGGCGCACCAGCTCGCTGACGACCGGATCGTGGTCCGAGGGGTCGATGACGACCGTGCCGTCGAGCGCGACGTTGGACCACACGTCGTGACGGGAGGTCGCCGGGAGGATGACGAGGGCGTAGCCGCGGGCGAGCGCGGCGGACGTGGCGGCGCGCGCCATCTCGGCGAAGTACGCGAACTCGGTGAAGGTGAAAGGTTCATCCCCGTACGTCGTCACGGTCAGGCCGATCAGTCCGGACTTGCCGGTGCGGAGCGTGCGGGCGGCGGCCGAGGGCCGGTAGCCCAGTCGGTCCGCGACCTCGCGCACATGGCGCCGGGTGGCATCCGGGAGTCGGCCCTTGCCGTTGAGGGCGTCGGAGACGGTAGTGATGGACACTCCGGCGGCGGCGGCCACGTCCCTGATACCCGCTCGACCCGGCCGGCTGCCTCGACGTGAGGTTTCCGCGCGGCTCACCTGGTGCTTCCCTGCTGCTGTCATGGCGAGCCGATAGTAGGGCTCATGGGGTGGGGTAGTGCGGACGCATATGCACGCGTTGACAGTCACGTTTCTGCATGATCATTTAAGGGTAACGCCCTTGGAAAGCAAGCCAGTTGGGTCCACTCATCCCATTACCTGACGCGTTGACCAGTGAGGGCCTGTGGGGTGGCTGATGTTGCGAAGAGGTCTCAACTCACCTGCACGAGGGATGCGCGCCACGGCGTGAGCCACCGGCGCGTAGATATATGTGCGGCGCGCCCCCCGAATCGTGCGCCTTCGTGTGCTGGTGTCCCTGATGCCGCTGTGACGGACGAGGCATCGTCGCCCCCGGACCGGGTCCGGTCGCACTCGCGCACCTATACGCAGCGACGGCGAATCCTCATAAGGTGAGAAGTATTCGATGCCGGTGGTGGTCATGAGGAGGACTGCGGTGAGCGAGAAGAGCCCCAAGCTGCGCGCCGAGCTGGAAGGGATTCCCACCTACAAGCCGGGCAAGCCCGCCGCGGCCGACGGCCCGGTGGCCTACAAGCTGTCCTCCAACGAGAACCCCTACCCGCCGCTGCCGGGGGTGATGGAGACGGTGACCGCCGCCGCCTCCTCCTTCAACCGGTACCCGGACATGGCCTGCACGTCGCTGATGGCCGAGCTGTCGGACCGCTTCGGTGTGCCCCTCTCCCACCTGGCCACCGGTACCGGCTCGGTCGGGGTGGCCCAGCAGTTGATCCAGGCGACCTCGGGCCCCGGCGACGAGGTGATCTATGCCTGGCGCTCCTTCGAGGCGTACCCGATCATCACACAGATCAGCGGTGCGACGTCCGTACAGGTGCCGCTGACGCCGGGCGAGGTGCACGACCTCGACGCGATGGCGGACGCGATCACCGACCGGACCCGGCTGATCTTCGTCTGCAACCCGAACAACCCGACGGGCACGGTGGTGCGGCGGGCGGAGCTGGAGCGCTTCCTGGACCGGGTACCGGGCGACGTGCTGGTGGTCCTGGACGAGGCCTACCGCGAGTTCATCCGCGACGCCGAGGTGCCGGACGGCGTGGAGTTCTACCGTGACCGGCCCAACGTCTGCGTCCTGCGGACCTTCTCCAAGGCATACGGCCTGGCCGGCCTGCGGGTCGGGTTCGCGATCGCCCACGAGCCGGTGGCGGCGGCGTTGCGCAAGACGGCGGTGCCCTTCGGGGTCAGCCAGATCGCGCAGGAGGCGGCGATCGCCTCACTGCGCGCCGAGGACGAGCTGATCGGCCGGGTCGGCTCGCTGGTGTGCGAGCGCACGCGCGTGGTCGACGCGCTGCGCGCGCAGGGCTGGACGGTGCCGGAGACCCACGCCAACTTCGTCTGGCTGCGGCTGGGGGAGCGCACGCTCGCCTTCGCCGAAGCCTGTGAGCAGGCCGGTGTGGTCGTGCGGCCCTTTGCGGGTGAGGGCGTGCGCGTGACGGTCGGCGAGAGCGAGGCGAACGACATCTTCCTGAAGGCGTCGGAGGAGTTCCGCAAGCAGCTCTAGACCTCACGAGGCGGGCACGACGAGGCGCGCACGACGACGTACACAACGCGCGCACGACGACGCGGGAATGACGACTCGCGGGACGGCTCATGCCGCCCCGCGAGTCGTCGTTTCGGCGTGCCTCGGCGTGCCCCCGAGTGGCGCGGAGCGCCGTGACCCCGCCGTCGGCCGGCGGCTTCGGATTCAACAGTTTGTGGAGATCCCTGCGAAGGGGTTGACGTCACAGGGGACCCCCCTTCCGGTGTCGAAAAGCAGTAGGTCATAATTGCTTGTGAATGTGAACGCGTTCACAAGCGTGTCCCGATTGCGCCTGTGTTGGGCGTGACAAACGCGCTCAAACCGCCGCTGACCACGGTGGTGTGGCGATGTGAGGAGAGTGAAGACGTGGACATGGCTCTGGCGCCGGAAACGCTGGCGCGATGGCAGTTCGGCATCACGACCGTCTACCACTTCCTGTTCGTCCCGCTGACGATCTCGCTGGCCGCCCTCACGGCCGGACTGCAGACCGCCTGGGTCCGTACGGAGAAGGAGAAGTACCTCAGGGCGACCAAGTTCTGGGGCAAGCTCTTCCTGATCAACATCGCGATGGGCGTCGTCACCGGCATCGTGCAGGAGTTCCAGTTCGGCATGAACTGGTCCGACTACTCCCGCTTCGTCGGCGACGTCTTCGGTGCCCCGCTCGCCTTCGAGGCGCTGATCGCCTTCTTCTTCGAGTCCACCTTCATCGGCCTGTGGATCTTCGGCTGGGACAAGCTGCCCAAGAAGATCCACCTGGCCTGCATATGGATGGTCTCGATCGGCACCCTGCTGTCCGCCTACTTCATCCTCGCGGCGAACTCCTGGATGCAGCACCCCGTCGGCTACCGGATCAACGAGGAGAAGGGCCGCGCCGAACTCACCGACTTCTGGCAGGTCCTCACCCAGAACACCACCCTCAACCAGGTGTTCCACAGCTTCTCGGCGGCCTTCCTCACAGGCGGCGCCTTCATGGTCGGCATCGCCGCCTTCCACCTGATGCGCAAGAAGCACATCCCGGTGATGCGGACCTCGCTCCGGCTCGGCCTGGTGACCCTGGCAGTCGGCGGCCTGCTCACCGCGGTCAGCGGCGACACCCTCGGCAAGGTCATGTACGAGCAGCAGCCGATGAAGATGGCCGCCGCCGAGGCCCTGTGGGACGGCGAGGAGCCGGCACCGTTCTCGGTCTTCGCCTACGGGGACGTCGACAAGGGGCACAACAAGGTGGCCCTGGAGATCCCCGGACTGCTCTCCTTCCTCGCACACAGCGACTTCGATTCCTACGTCCCCGGCATCAACGACACCAACAAGGCCCTCCAGGAACAGTTCGGCCCCGGTGACTACAAGCCCATCGTCCCCGTCGCCTACTGGGGCTTCCGCTGGATGATCGGCTTCGGCATGGCGTCCTTCTCGCTCGGCCTGCTGGGCCTGTGGCTGACACGGAAGCGGTTCCTGCTGCCACCGGCCCTGCGTACCGGGGAGGACGAGGTCCCGCATCTCGTGCTGCTCAAGAAGCCGCTCGGGGCGAGGCTCTCCCGGATGTACTGGCTGCTCGCCCTGTGGACGATGGCCTTCCCCCTGATAGCCAACTCCTGGGGCTGGATCTTCACGGAGATGGGCCGCCAGCCGTGGGTCGTCTACGGCGTCATGCAGACGCGCGACGCGGTCTCCCCCGGTGTCTCCACCGCCGAGGTCATCACCTCGATGTCCGTCTTCACCCTGCTGTACGCCGTCCTGGCCGTCATCGAGGTCAGGCTCCTGGCGAAGTACGTGAAGGCGGGACCGCCGGAGCTGACCGAGGACGACCTCAACCCGCCCACGAAGATCGGCGGCGACCTCCGTGACGCCGACAAGCCGATGGCCTTCTCGTACTAGGCCGAGGGAGCTGCACAGTCATGGAACTGCACGACGTCTGGTTCGTTCTGATCGCCGTCCTGTGGACCGGCTACTTCTTCCTGGAGGGCTTCGACTTCGGCGTCGGAGTGCTCACCAAGCTGCTCGCCCGGAACCGGGCCGAGAAGCGGGTGCTGATCAACACCATCGGTCCCGTGTGGGACGGCAACGAGGTGTGGCTGCTCACGGCCGGCGGTGCGACCTTCGCCGCCTTCCCGGAGTGGTACGCCACGCTCTTCTCCGGGTTCTACCTCCCCCTGCTGGTCATCCTGGTCTGCCTGATCGTCCGGGGAGTCGCCTTCGAGTACCGCGTGAAGCGGCCCGAGGAGACGTGGCAGCGCAACTGGGAGACAGCGATCTTCTGGACCTCGCTGATCCCCGCGTTCCTGTGGGGCGTGGCCTTCGGCAACATCGTCCACGGTGTGGAGATCGACCGGAACCTGGAGTACGTCGGCTCGGTCTGGGACCTGCTCAACCCGTACGCCCTGCTCGGCGGCCTGGTGACGCTGACGCTGTTCACCTTCCACGGAACGGTGTTCACCGCGCTCAAGACCGTCGGTGAGATCCGTGAACGGGCGCGGACCCTGGCCCTGCGCGTGGGACTGGTGACGGCGGTGCTGGCGCTCGCCTTCTTGCTGTGGACCCAGGCCGACAGTGGGAACGCCAAGAGCCTGGTCGCCCTCGTGGTGGCCGTCGCCGCCCTGGTCGCCGCGCTGCTGGCGAACCGGGCCGGGCGCGAGGGCTGGTCGTTCGCCCTGTCCGGGGTGACCATCGTGGCCGCCGTGGCGATGCTCTTCCTGACGCTCTTCCCGAACGTCATGCCGTCCACGCTGAACCCGGACTGGAGCCTCACGGTCACCAACGCTTCGTCCAGCGCCTACACGCTGAAGATCATGACCTGGCTGGCCGTGATCGCCACCCCGGTCGTCCTGCTCTACCAGGGCTGGACGTACTGGGTGTTCCGCAAGCGCATCGGTACCCAGCACCTCGCCGACGCCGCGCACTGAGTCCAGCGGGGGGCGTTTCACGTGAAACGCCCCCGTCGGGCAGGGAGGTCTGTTTCACGTGAAACCCATCGACCCACGTCTTCTGCGGTACGCCCGCGCCACCCGGCTCTTCCTGGCGGCGGTCGTCGCCCTGGGCGCCGTCGGAGCAGGGCTGCTCGTCGCGCAGGCGATGCTCATCGCCGAGGTGGTGGTGGGAGCCTTCCAGCACGACATGAGCGCCGCCGGGCTCCGTACCCCTCTCCTTCTGCTGGTGGCCGTGGCCTGTGGCCGCGCGTTGGTGGGCTGGCTCACCGAACTCGCCGCACACCGGGCGAGCGCGGCGGTGAAGTCGGAGCTGCGGGGCCGGCTGCTGGAGCGGGCCACCGCGCTCGGCCCCGGCTGGCTGAGCGGCCAGCGCACCGGATCGCTGGTCGCCCTCGCCACCCGTGGTGTCGACGCCCTCGACGACTACTTCTCGCGCTATCTCCCCCAACTGGGTCTCGCAGTCGTCGTGCCCGTGGCGGTGCTGGCCCGCATCGTCACCGAGGACTGGGTCTCGGCGGCCATCATCGTCGGCACCCTGCCCCTCATCCCGCTCTTCATGATGCTGATCGGCTGGGCCACCCAGTCCCGGATGGACCGTCAGTGGCGGCTGCTGTCGAGGCTGTCCGGGCACTTCCTGGACGTGGTCGCGGGGCTGCCGACGCTGAAGGTCTTCGGCCGGGCCAAGGCCCAGGCCGAGTCGATCAAACGGATCACCGGCGAGTACCGCCAGGCGACCATGCGGACCCTGCGGATCGCCTTCCTGTCGTCCTTCGCGCTGGAACTGCTCGCCACGCTGTCCGTGGCGCTCGTCGCCGTCACCATCGGCATGCGCCTGGTCCACGGAGACATGGAGCTGTACGACGGCCTGGTCGTGCTCGTCCTCGCACCCGAGGCGTACCTGCCACTGCGGCAGGTGGGCGCCCAGTACCACGCGGCGGCCGAGGGCCTCGCCGCCGCAGAGGACATCTTCTCGGTGCTGGAGCACCCCGTGCCGGCGTCGGGGACCGGCCGGGTTCCCTCGGAAGGTGCCCTGGCCTTCGAGAACGTGACGGTCCGCTATCCGGGACGCGGCGCGGACGCCGTCACGGACGTGAACCTCACCGTCGAGCCCGGAGAGACCGTGGCGCTCGTCGGCCCCAGCGGGGCGGGCAAGTCGACGCTCCTGAACGCCCTTCTCGGCTTCGTCTCCCCGGCCGCCGGGCGGGTCCGGGTCGGCGGAACCGACCTCGCCTCCCTCGACGTGGCTGCGTGGCACGCCCGCGTCGCCTGGGTGCCGCAGCATCCGCACCTGTACGCCGGCACCATCGCGGAGAACGTACGGCTGGCCCGGCCCGACGCCGACGACACCGCCCTGCGGCGGGCCCTGCGGGACGCGGGCGCCCTGGAGTTCGTGGACGCGCTGCCCGAGGGCACGGAGACGGTACTCGGGGAGGACGGAACCGGTCT
This sequence comes from Streptomyces sp. NRRL F-5650, assembly GCF_000721365.1. NCBI lineage: Bacteria > Bacillati > Actinomycetota > Actinomycetes > Kitasatosporales > Streptomycetaceae > Streptomyces > Streptomyces sp. NRRL F-5650. The sequence continues at coordinate 136,083 of NZ_JOGV01000012.1, forward strand.
GTCCGCCGGACAGCGGCAGCGGCTCGCGCTGGCCCGCGCGTTCCTCGCGGACCGGCCGGTGCTGCTGCTCGACGAGCCGACGGCGGCCCTGGACGGAGTCACCGAGGCCGAGGTCGTGGACGCCGTGCGCAGGCTGGCCCGGGGGCGGACGGTCCTGCTGGTGGTGCACCGTCCGGCGCTGCTGGAGGTGGCCGACCGGGTGGTGCGGCTGGAGACGCCGGTGAGCGTCGCCGCGTCCGGCGCCACCGACGTCCGACGGGCCGGTGCCGAGGAAAGCCCCCGCACCCCGGCTCCCGCCTCCTTCGGCGCACCGGAGCCCGCCGACGCCGCTCTCGATGCCCGCCGGGGCGGTGTCCTGTCCCGGGTCCGTGCCATGTCGGGTGCCCGGCGCGGGCGGCTGGGCCTCGCGCTGCTGCTCGGCAGCCTGGCCCTCGGCAGCGCCGTCGGCCTGATGGCGACCTCCGGTTACCTCATCTCGCGGGCCTCCGAACAGCCTCCGGTGCTGTACCTGATGGTGGCCGTGACGGCGACGCGCGCCTTCGGCATCGGGCGGGCCGTGTTCCGCTACGCGGAGCGTCTCGTGTCGCACGACGCCGTGCTGCGGATGCTGGCCGACACGCGGGTCGCCGTGTACCGGAGGCTGGAGCGGCTGGCTCCCGCCGGGCTGGGCCGCAGCCGCCGGGGCGACCTGCTGTCCCGGCTCGTCGCCGACGTCGACGCTCTTCAGGACTACTGGCTGCGCTGGCTGCTTCCCGTCGGCGGTGCGCTGGTCGTCTCCGTCGCGTCGGTCGGATTCACCGCCTGGCTGCTGCCGGAAGCGGGCGCCGTACTCGCGGCCGGCCTGCTCGCGGCCGGTGCCGGCGTCCCGCTCGTCACCGCCGCCGTGGCACGGCACGCCGAGCGCAGGCTCGCCCCCGCCCGGGGCGCGCTCGCCACCCGGGTGACGGACCTGCTCACCGGCACCGCCGAGCTGACCGTGGCCGGCGCCCTGCCCGGGCGGGCCGCCGAGGCACGGCGGGCCGACGGCGTGCTCACCCGGATCGCCTCGCGGGCCGCCACCGCGACCGCGCTGGGGGACGGACTCACGGCGCTCGTCTGCGGCCTGACGGTCGCGGGCGCCGCCCTCGTCGGAGTTCAGGCGGTCGCCGACGGCCGGCTGGCCGGCGTGGCCGTGGCCGTCGTCGTCCTCACCCCGCTGGCCGCCTTCGAGGCCGTACTCGGGTTGCCGCTCGCCGTGCAGTACCGGCAGCGCGTGCACCGGAGCGCCGAGCGCGTGTACGAGGTGCTCGACGCCCCGGAGCCGGTGCGGGAACCGGAGACGCCCCGGCAGGCACCCGCCTCGCCGTTCCCCGTGGTCCTCAAGGGCCTGTCCGCCCGGCACGCCGGTCAGGACCGGGACGCGCTGGCGGGGCTGGACCTGACGCTGGCGGAAGGCCGCCGCATCGCCGTGGTGGGACCGTCCGGGGCCGGCAAGACGACGCTGGCCCAGGTGCTGCTGCGCTTCCTCGACCCGGACGCGGGCTCCTTCACGCTGGCCGGTGTCGACGCCCGCGCCCTGGCCGGTGACGACGTACGGCGGCTCATCGGGCTGTGCGCCCAGGACGCGCACCTCTTCGACAGTTCGGTCCGCGAGAACCTGCTTCTGGCCAGGAAGGACGCGACCGAGGGCGAACTGCGCGACGCGCTGGCGCGGGCCCGGCTGCTGGAATGGGCCGACAGCCTGCCCGACGGCCTGGACACGCTGGTCGGGGAGCACGCGGCCCGGCTGTCCGGCGGGCAGCGCCAGCGACTGGCCCTGGCCCGGGCGCTGCTCGCCGACTTCCCCGTCCTGGTGCTCGACGAGCCCGCCGAGCACCTCGACCTGCCGACCGCCGACGCGCTCACCGCCGATCTGCTGGCCGCCACCGAAGGCCGTACGACCCTGCTGATCACGCACCGGCTGGCGGGGCTGCGGGAGGTGGACGAGGTGATCGTCCTCGACCGGGGCCGGGTCGTGCAACGGGGTACGTACGCGGAGCTGACGGCCGTACCCGGGGCGCTGCGGGAGCTGGCCCGGCGCGAGGAAGCGGCGGAACTGCTGGTGGGAGCGCCATGACCGGTCGAGCAGGCCATGGCTCCGGGAAGAGATACCAGAATCCGACTTTCCCTGACAAAAGGGCGTGATTAGGCTCGGGTCATGCCTCCAGTACCGCCCCCGGGCACCCCCCCGTCCCGTGCGGAGGTGTCGGCCGGACTCCTGGCACGGGTGCCGAAACTGCTGGACGCCATGCGGTCCGTCGGCAGCGGACGGGAGCTGCGCACCACGCTGCAGCGGATCTGCGAGACCGCCGCCGACCTGGCGCACGCCCGGTACGCGGCCGTCGTCGTCGACGAGGACGGCGGCTGGACGGCCGACGTCGTGCACCACGGCGCCGACGGGACGACCGTCGGCTGCGTCGGCCACCTCCCGGACGGCCGGGCGGACCTGCTCGGCACATGCGTCGGCGAGGCCGAGGCGGTGTGGCCCGCCGACCGGACCGAGGACCGGCGCTCGTGCACTCTCACCGCGCGGCACATGCCGAAGCACGGGTTCCTGAGAGTCCCCATCCGGGTGGACGGTGAGAGTGCCGGCACCCTCTGCCTGACCGACAAGCACGCGGGCGAACCCTTCAACGACCACGACCTCGCCGTGGTCCGGGTCCTGGCCGCGGAGGCCGGCATCGCCATCGGCAACGCGCGTCTGCACGAGGCCGCTCAGCAGCGGGAGCGCTGGATCGACGGATCGGTTGCCGTCACCACCGCCCTGCTGGCCGGAGGCGACATCGACGACGCCCTCCAGACCGTCGCCGAGCAGGCCCGTCGACTCGCCGGGGCCGCCGCCGGGATCGTGCTGCTGCCGGCCGACGAGGGCGGACTGGAGATCGTGGCCGTCGACGCGCCGCACCCCACGAACGCCCTCGGCGAGGTCATCCCGCCGGAGAACGGCATTGTCGCGGAACTGCTCGCCGGGCGGCCCGTGTTCGTGGACGACGCCGCTACCGACCCCCGCCTGGAGGACGGACCGGCGCGCTCGTACGGGCCGGTCATGCTGCTGCCGCTGTGCAGGGACGGGAACGTCCTCGGGAGCCTCGTCATGCCCCGCGCCCGGGGGGAGCGCCCGTTCACACGGACGGAGCGCGCCCTCGGCGACCGGTTCGCCTCGCAGGCGGCGCTGGCGCTCACCCTGGCGGAGGCCCAGCGCGACCGGGAACGGCTCGCCGTGTACGAGGACCGGGACCGGATCGCCCGGGACCTGCACGACCTCGTCATCCAGCGGCTCTTCGCGACGGGCATGATGCTGGAGAGCGCCCAGCGCAGGTCGGCCGCGCCGGACGTGCGGGAGGGGGTGGGCGGAGCCGTCGACGAACTCGACGTCACCATCCAGGAGATCCGCTCAGCGGTCTTCGCGCTGCAACAGCCGGCCGAGGCGCCGGCGGGGCTGCGCACCCGCGTCCTGCGCGAGATCACCATGGCCGCCGTGCCGCTGGGCTTCACGCCCACGCACCGCTTCGTCGGCCCGGTCGACACCGCCGTCGGCGACCTGACCGGCAAGAACCTCATCGCCGCACTGCGCGAAGCCCTGTCCAACGCCTTCCGGCACGCCCACGCGGGACGGATCGAGGTGGTCGTGGACGTGACGGCGACCCTGCGGGACGGCCGGCCGGGTGTCCGGCTGACCGTCGCGGACGACGGGGTCGGCATCCCGGCGGGCGGCCGGCGCAGCGGGCTGCACAACCTGGAGCGCCGTGCCGAGAGCCTGGGCGGCACCAGTCGGCTCGGGCCGGGCATCGGTGCGGACGGCACGGGCACGACGGTGCTGTGGGAAGCGCCGTACTGAGCACGTCCGGCGTCGTGGTGCCCCGGGTGCAGCAGCCGCACTGAGCCGTTCGCGGCAACGGGTCCCCCACTCGTACGACCCGGACGAGACCCGGGGCCCCGCGCCGGTCCACGATCGCTGACATGCCCTCACCCCGCCGGCGTCCGCTGCTCGTTCCGGTGCTGTTGTGCGCACTCGCTGTCCTCGCGGCCCGCCCCACCGACGGCACGGACGGGGACGACGGACCCGGCACCGCCCTCGGCCCGCAGGTGGCGCGCCTGTACGAGGAGGCCGCGACGGCCACCCGGCAGTACGAGGACGGGCGGCGCGCGGCCGAGGAACAACGGGCGAAGGCCCTGGAGTACGAGCGGCGGCTCGACGGGCAGCGGCGGAAGACCCACGCCCTGCGCGAGGACCTTGGCCGCATCGCCCGCGCCCAGTACCGCAGCGGCGGCGGTCTCCCCCTCACCGCGCGGATGCTGCTCGCCGACGACCCCGAGGAGATGATGCGCGGCCAGCGGGCGGTGTCCCGCGCGAATCAGGCCGTCGACCGGGCCGTCGGCGAGAACCTGCGGGCCGAGGCCCGGCTCACCGCCGACGAGGCCAGGGCGCAGGCGGCGTGGCGGACGCTGGAGAAGCGGAACGCCGGCCTGGCCCGGCTGAAGAAGAAGATCGAGGGCAAGCTGGAGGCGGCCCGGTCACGGCTGGAGGGACGGGCGGACTCCTCCGTCGCGGCCGGCTCGTGCCCCGGCGCGGTCCGTCTCGACCAGCCGGACATCACCGCCGGCCGGTCCTGGGTGGCACCGGTCGACACCTACGAGCTGTCGGCGTCGTTCGGCAGCGGTGGGTCCCGGTGGGCGAACCGGCACACCGGCCAGGACTTCGCGGTGCCGGTCGGGACACCGGTGCGGTCGGTCGGCGCGGGCCGGGTCCTGAAGGTGTCCTGCGGCGGGGCCTTCGGCATCCAGGTGGTCGTCCAGCACGCGGGCGGCTACTACACGCAGTACGCCCATCTCGCCGCCGTCGCCGTCGACCAGGGCGACCGGGTCCGCGCAGGGCAGTGGATCGGCCAGTCCGGCACCACCGGCAACTCCACGGGGCCCCACCTGCACTTCGAGGTGCGCGTCACACCCGAGATGGGCTCGGCCCTGGACCCGGTGCCGTGGCTGTCGGCGCGTGGGGTGCCGCTGGCGTGACGGGACTCGACGTGCCGAGGGGCGGGACGTCCGCGGGGGCGGGTCGTCAGGGCAGGTCCGCGAGCATCCGCTCGATCACCACGGCCACCCCGTCGTCGTTGTTGGCGACCGTCCGCCCCGATGCGGCGGCGACCACGTCCGGGTGCGCGTTGCCCATCGCGTACGACCGTCCCGCCCAGGTGAGCATCTCGACGTCGTTCGGCATGTCGCCGAAGGCGACGACCTCCTCGTGCGAGATGCCGCGCTCGGCGCAGCACAGGGCGAGCGTGCTGGCCTTGGAGACCTCGGGACCGCTGATCTCCAGCAGGGCGCTGGGGCTGGACCGGGTGACGTTGGCGCGGTCGCCGATGGCGAGGCGGGCCAGCGCGAGGAAGGCGTCGGGGTCCAGCTCCGGGTGGTAGGCGAGGATCTTGAGAACGGGCTCGGCGGCGGCGCGCCCGCCCGGGGCAAGGATCTTCTCGGCGGGCAGGAGGTCGTCGGGGTCCTCCATGTGCAGCTTCGGATAGGCCGGTTCCTGGTGGAAGCCGTACGTCTGCTCGACCGCGTACACCGTGCCGGGCGCCGCCTCCCGGAGCAGCCGTACGGCGTCCAGCGCGTTCTCCTGGGGCAGTGCGCGGACCTTCACGAACCGGTGCCTGCCGGGGCCACCGTGCAGGTCGACCACGGCGGCGCCGTTTCCGCAGATGGCGAGGCCGTGCCCGTGCACGTGGGCACTGACGACGTCCATCCAGCGGGCGGGGCGGCCGGTGACGAAGAAGACCTCGATGCCCGCCTTCTCCGCGGCGGCCAGCGCGGCGACCGTGCGCGGCGAGACCGACTTGTCGTCGCGCAGCAGGGTGCCGTCGAGGTCGGTGGCGATGAGGCGCGGACGGGTGGCGGCGGCCGGGGGCTCGGGCTTTCGGGTCGCTGAGGTCACCCGGTCATTGTCACGCATATGTGTGCACGCCCGTGCGCAGGTCCGCACATATGTGAGCTACGGCTCGCAAGCGTAGCTCTCCTCTCCCCGCCGTCACTCCTTCAACTGCGCCGGTGCCTCCATCGCGATCCGTTCGAAGACCTTCTCGTCCGCGGCGAAGTCCGAGTCGGCGATCGGCCAGTGGACGACGAGTTCGGTGAAGCCCAGGGCCCGGTGGCGTCCGGCGAAGTCCACGAACGCGTCCACGGATTCCAGCGGCCGGTTGCGCTCCGGGGTGAAGCCGGTGAGCAGCACCCGGTCCAGCTCGCCCACCTCGCGGCCGATCGCGGCACAGGCGTCGGCCAGCCGGTCCCCCTGCTGCCGCAGGGCCCGGTCCGACTGCTCGGCAGTGCCGCTCTCGAAGAGTTTCGGGTCGCCGGTGGTCACCCACGCCTGTCCGTGCCGTGCGGCGAGCGCCAGCCCCCGCGGACCGTTCGCGGCCACCGCGAACGGCAACCGGGGCCTCTGCACGCACCCCGGGATGTTGCGCGCCTCATGGGCCGAGTAGAAGTCGCCCACGTAGGACACGGCGTCCTCGGTCAGCAGCCGGTCCAGCAACGGCAGGAACTCGCCCAGCCGGTCCGCCCGCTCACGCGGAGTCCAGGGCTCCTGGCCCAGTGCCGTGGCGTCGAAACCGGTGCCGCCCGCTCCTATGCCGAGCGTGATCCGGCCACCGGAGATGTCGTCGAGGGAGATCAGTTCCTTGGCGAGCGTCACCGGGTGCCGGAAGTTCGGCGAGGTGACCAGGGTGCCCAGACGCAACCGTTCCGTGACGGCCGCGGCGGCGGTGAGGGTCGGGACGGCACCGAACCACGGGCCGTCCCTGAAGCTGCGCCAGGAGAGGTGGTCGTAGGTGTACGCGGTGTGGAAGCCGAGCTGCTCGGCCCTCGTCCAGGCCGACCGTCCGCCCTCGTGCCAGCGACGGTACGGAAGGATCACGGTGCTCAGGCGCAGGCTCATGCCTCCGACCTTATGCGGCCGGTCGCTGTTTCACGTGAAACGGCCTCCGCGTCACCGTACGCGGCTGTTCAGCCACGGCGTGAGCAGGATCATCGGCACGTACTCCCGGTGGGTGCGGTCGCCGGGCAGCGGAACGATCAGCCGGTATCCGGGCGGGAAGCGGCGTCCCTTGACGAACGCGCGGCCGCCGAAGACGGAACGCAGGAACGCGGGCACCTCGTCGCGCGGGATGTCCGGGAACTCCACGTTCTCGACGGTGATCAGTGCGTCGTCCTCCGGGAACAGCCGGACGCTCACCCGGGGAACGCCGCCGAACTCGACGAATGCCTCGTGCGGGAGGGAGCCGTCGGGATCGGTGGTCACTCCCACGCCCGCGGCGCTGCGGCGGGAGGTCTGGTCGGCGCCGATGTCGTCGGTGACCTCGATCTCCAGCGCGAACTCCCCGGCGACGGCACGGAGGGCGGTGACGGCGGACTGGGTGGTGGGGAGGTGTTCCATGCCCTCAACCATGCGGGGTCAGCGCCGAGCGGGAAAACGCAGGTAGCGGGGCGGGACGGACTGCGTCAGCCAGACCCCGTTCGCGCTGACGCGGAAGACGTGTCCGTCGCGGTGCATGGCGGCGGCGTCCACAGTGAGCACGACCGGCCGGCCGCGGCGCGCTCCGACCCCGGTCGCGGTGGCCCGGTCGGACGAGAGGTGGACGTCGTGCCGGTTCATGGGACGCAGCCCCTCGGCGCGGACGGCATCCAGATGCCGGCACACGGTCCCGTGGTAGAGGTACGGTGGCGGGGATGCCGGAGGCAGCCCGAGGTCCACGTCGATGCTGTGACCCTGGCTGGCGCGGATGCGGGTGCCCTCCACGGCGAAACGCCGTTTGTCGTTGGTGGCGACCACGTGGTCGAGCTCTTCGCGGGTGAAGCGGAAGCCGTGCGCGGCTGCAGCGGCGACCAGCGCGTCGATCTCGACCCAGCCGCCCTCGTCGAGCGTGAGCCCGATCCTCGCGGGTTGGTGGCGCAGGTGCTTCGACAGGTACTTGGACACCCTCACCGTGCGTCTGTCCTCGTGTGCGTCTCCGTGTCCGTCGTCCGTCTGGTTCTGCTGCATGGCACCAGCCTGCCTGGTGAGACGCGCCTCACGCGAAACTATTTCGCCGAGGAGGTTTGATCCACAGTCAAGTCGCGTTATCCACAGGCTGCTTGGCGCATCCTGTGGAAACTACAGAGGCGGCTTGACCCGGGCGACACGCCTCAGCATCCGTGGTGCGAAACGGGACATGAGGTGGGCTCCGCGCGCCTCCGGGGTCACCGGGACCACGGCCCTGTTGTGCACGACCGCTTCCAGGACGGCGTCGGCCACCTTCTCCGGCGGGTAGTTGCGCATTCCGTACAGCCGGGCGGTGCGCCGTTGGCGCCGCTTCTCCTCCTCGGCGTCCGCGCCCGCGAAGTGTGCCGTGGAGGTGATGCTGGTGTTGACCAGGCCGGGGCAGATCGCCGTGACACCGATGCCCTGATCGGCCAGCTCGGCCCTGAGGCACTCGCTCAGCATCAGCACCGCCGCTTTGGAGGCGCTGTAGGCGGGCAGCGCCCGGGAGGGCTGGAAGGCCGCCGCCGACGCGGTGTTGACGATGTGCCCGCCCTGCCCGCGCTCGGACATCTGCCGGCCGAACAGACGACAGCCGTGGATCACGCCCCACAGGTTGACGTCGAGGACCTTCTTCCAGTCCTCCGGCGTGGTGTCGAAGAAGGAGCCCGACAGGCCGATCCCGGCGTTGTTCACGAGCACGTCCACGACGCCGTACTCGGCGGCGGCCCTGGCCGCCAGCTTCTCCATGGCCTGGGCGTCGGAGACGTCCACGGCCTCGGCCCAGGCGGCCGGCGCGCCGATCAGCCGGGCCAGCTCCGCGGTCCGGGCGGCGGCCTCGGCGTCCCGGTCGACCGCCACGACGCGCGCGCCGGCCTCGGCGAACGCGAACGCCGTGGCCCGACCGATGCCGTTGCCCGCACCGGTCACCAGCACGAGTTGCCCGGCGAAGCGGTCCGCGTACTTCCCGTTCGCCGCGGTCTCGGAGCGGCCGTCCTCGACGGCGGTCACGAATTCCGTGATCCAGTCCGCCAGCCGGTCCGGCCGGGTGCGCGGGACCCAGTGCTGCGCGGGCAGCGTCCGTCGTGTGAGCCGAGGTGCCCACGTCTCCAGCCCGTCGTAGAGCCGCTCCGACAGGAACGCGTCACCGAGGGGCGTGACGAGCTGCACCGGCGCGTGTGCGTAGGCGTCCTCACGGGGCCTGCGCAGCCGGGGCCGGACGTTGTCCCGGTACAGCCATGCCCCGTGGGCCGCGTCCGACGGCAGGGAAGCGGTCGGGTAGTCGCCGGCGGGCACCTTCTCGACGCGCTCCAGGATGCCCGGCCAGCGCTTGCCGAGGGGGCCGCGCCAGGCCAGTTCGGGGAGGACCGGCGTGTGCAGCAGGTAGACGTACCAGGACTTGGCGCCCTGGCCGAGGAGCTGTCCGACCCGGCGCGGAGTGGGACGCCTGAGGCGCTTGTTGATCCAGTGGCCGAAGTGATCCAAGGAGGGGCCGGACATCGAGGTGAAGGAGGCGATACGGCCCTCGGTGCGCTTGACCGTGACGAACTCCCAGGACTGGACCGAGCCCCAGTCGTGGCCCACCAGGTGCACCGGACGGTCCGGGCTGACCGCGTCGGCCACGGCCAGGAAGTCGTCCGTCAGCTTCTCCAGCGTGAACCCGCCCCGCAGCGGGCTCGGCGCGGTGGACCGGCCGTGGCCACGGACGTCGTAGAGGACCACGTGGAAGCGGCCGGCCAGGCGGGCCGCGACCTCGGACCAGACTTCTTTGCTGTCCGGGTAGCCGTGCACCAGGACCACCGTCGGGCGGTGCGGATCGCCCAGTTCCACCACGCACAGCTCGACCCCGCCCGAGCGCACCCAGCGCTCCCGTGCTCCGTCCGGCACCGTCATCCCTCCTCCGCACGGCGCCGCACGTGCGGCAGCCCGTCGTCCAGCCTGAAGGCGCTTCCCCTGCTACTCGTCCGTAACGCGACGCCGCCGAATCTCCCAGTTGTTAGACCCATCGTCAATAGGGAGGTGCGCGGCGCCGTGGACGGGCCCGGGAGCCGTGCTGTGGCTCTCAGGTACGGCATCCCCTACGGGCGCGTACTACTCGAGTCTGAGGCGAAGACGGCTCTGCGGTCTGACGACCGCGGTGGCGTCCGTCACTACCGTCGTGGATGTGACTGTGATCGCGACCGAAAGCCTGAGCAAGCGGTTCCCCCGGGTGACCGCGCTCGACCGGCTGTCCGTGGATGTCGGACCCGGTGTGACCGGACTCGTCGGTGCCAACGGCGCCGGCAAGTCCACCCTGATCAAGATCCTGCTGGGTCTGTCTCCCGCCACCGAGGGCCGGGCCGAAGTGCTCGGACTCGATGTCGCCACCAAGGGCCCCGAGATCCGCGAGCGGGTCGGCTACATGCCGGAACACGACTGCCTGCCACCCGACGTCTCGGCCACCGAGTTCGTCGTCCACATGGCGCGCATGTCCGGCCTGCCGCCCACCGCCGCCCGCGAGCGCACGGCCGACACCCTGCGCCACGTCGGCCTCTACGAGGAACGCTACCGCCCCATCGGCGGCTACTCGACGGGCATGAAGCAACGCGTGAAGCTCGCCCAGGCCCTCGTCCACGACCCCCAGCTGGTCTTCCTCGACGAGCCGACCAACGGCCTCGACCCGGTCGGCCGCGACGAGATGCTCGGCCTCATCCGGCGCATTCACACGGACTTCGGCATCTCGGTCCTGGTCACCTCCCACCTGCTGGGCGAACTGGAACGCACCTGCGACCACGTCGTCGTCGTGGACGGCGGCAAGCTGCTGCGCTCCAGCTCCACCACGGACTTCACCCAGACCACCACGACCCTCGCCATCGAGGTCACCGACACCGACGAGCACCCCGACGGCACCCGCGCGGTGCGCGACGCGCTGGACGCGCGCGGGGTGAGCGTCCAGGACGGCAGCGGCCTGCCCGGTGCCGGCCACGTCCTGCTGCTCACCGCGGCGGGCGAGGAGACCTACGACCTCGTCCGGGACGTCATAGCCGACCTCGGCCTCGGCCTGGTCCGCATGGAGCAGCGCCGGCACCACATCTCGGAGGTCTTCACCGACAGCGACGCAGAACGGAAGGAGGCGGTCGGCCATGGCGGTTGAGCAGCCCGCAGCCACGGTCCCGGGTGACCAGACCCGCATCCACAACATCGGCTACCGCAGCTACGACGGCCCCCGCCTCGGCCGCGCCTATGCCCGCCGCTCGCTGTACTCGCAGTCCCTGCGCGGCGCCTACGGCCTCGGCCGCTCGGTCAAGTCCAAGGTGCTGCCGATGCTGCTGTTCGTGGTGATGTGCCTCCCGGCGGCCATCATGGTCGCGGTCGCCGTCGCTACCAAGGCCAACGACCTGCCCCTGGACTACACGCGCTACGCGATCGTCCTGCAGGCCGTGATCAGCCTCTACGTCGCGTCCCAGGCCCCGCAGTCCGTCTCGCGCGACCTGCGCTTCAAGACCGTTCCGCTGTACTTCTCCCGGCCGATCGAGACCTCCGACTACGTCCGAGCCAAGTACGCGTCGCTGGCCTCCGCCCTCTTCATCCTCACTGCCGCGCCCCTGCTGGTGCTCTACGTGGGCGCACTGCTCGCCAAACTCGACTTCGCGGACCAGACCAAGGGGTTCGCCCAGGGACTGGTCTCCGTGGCACTGCTCTCCCTGCTCTTCGCCGGCCTCGGCCTGGTCGTGGCCGCGGTCACCCCGCGCCGCGGTTTCGGTATCGCGGCCGTCATCGCCGTCCTGACCATCACCTACGGCGCGGTCTCCACGCTCCAGGCCATCGCGGACGTCCAGGGCAGCTCCGGAGCCGTCGCCTGGATAGGCCTGTTCTCGCCGATCACCCTCATCGACGGAGTGCAGTCCGCCTTCCTGGGCGCCACCTCGGCCTTCCCCGGCGGGGTCGGCCCGAGCAACGGTGAGGGCGCCGTCTACGTCCTCGTCACCCTCGGCCTGATCGCCGGCGCCTACGGCCTGCTGCTGCGCCGCTACAAGAAGGTGGGACTGTGACCACGCTGAGCATCGACCACGTCTCCCGCTGGTTCGGCAACGTGGTCGCCGTCAACGACATCACCATGACGATCGGCCCCGGCGTCACGGGCCTGCTGGGTCCGAACGGCGCGGGAAAGTCCACCCTCATCAACATGATGGGCGGCTTCCTCGCCCCCTCCACCGGCAGCGTCACCCTCGACGGGCAGCCGGTCTGGCGCAACGAGGACATCTACCAGCACATCGGCATCGTCCCCGAGCGGGAGGCGATGTACGACTTCCTCACCGGGCGCGAGTTCGTCCTCGCCAACGCCGAACTGCACGGCCTGGGCGCCAAGGCGGCCGACGAGGCGCTCGCCACGGTGGAGATGGCCTACGCCCAGGACCGGAAGATCGCCACCTACTCCAAGGGCATGCGCCAGCGCGTGAAGATGGCCTCCGCCCTCGTCCACCAGCCGTCGCTGCTCCTGCTCGACGAGCCGTTCAACGGCATGGACCCGCGCCAGCGCATGCAGCTCATGGACCTGCTGCGGCGCATGGGCGACGAGGGCCGCACCGTGCTGTTCTCCTCCCACATCCTCGAAGAGGTCGAACAGCTCGCCTGGCACATCGAGGTCATCGTCGCCGGACGCCACGCGGCCAGCGGCGACTTCCGCAAGATCCGCCGCTTGATGACCGACCGGCCGCACCGCTACCTGGTGCGTTCCAGCGACGACCGGGCTCTCGCGGCAGCGCTGATCGCCGACCCGTCGACGTCCGGCATAGAGGTCGATCACGCCGAAGGCGCGCTGCGCATCCAGGCCGTCGACTTCGGCAGGTTCACGGCCCTGCTGCCCAAGGTCGCCCGCGACCACGGCATCCGACTCCTCACGGTCTCGCCCTCCGACGAGTCCCTCGAGTCCGTCTTCTCGTATCTCGTCGCGGCGTAGGAGGCCGAAGAATGTACGACCCCACAGTCGCCCGGCTCACCTACCGGGCCCTGCTCGGCCGCCGCCGGGCCCTCATCCTCGGCGCGCTCCCCCTGCTGCTGCTCGTCATCGCCGTCGCGGTGCGGGCGCTGGCCGGGGCGGACGACCAGACCGCCGCGGACGTCCTGGGCGGCTTCGCCCTCGCCACCATGGTGCCGATCATCGGTGTCATCGCCGGCACGGGCGCCATCGGCCCCGAGATCGACGACGGCTCGGTGGTGTACCTGCTGTCCAAGCCGATCAAGCGGCCGACGATCATCTTCACCAAGCTGATCGTCGCCATAGCCGTGACGATGGTCTTCTCCGCCGTGCCCACCCTCCTCGCCGGTCTGATCCTCAACGGGAACGGCCAGCAGGTGGCCGTCGCCTACACGATCGCCACGCTGGTCGCGTCCATCGCCTACGCCGCGCTGTTCCTGCTGCTGGGCACGGTGTCCCGGCACGCGGTGGTCTTCGGGCTCGTCTACGCCCTGGTCTGGGAGGCCCTGTTCGGCTCTCTGGTGCCGGGGGCCCGCACGCTGAGCGTCCAGCAGTGGTCGCTGGCGGTGGCCGAGAAGGTCGCCGACGGGAACCTGGTGACCTCCGACGTCGGCCTGCCCACCGCGACGGTGCTGCTCGTCGCGGTGACCGTGCTCGCCACCTGGTACGCCGGGCAGAAGCTGCGGTCCCTGACCCTCGCCGGGGAGGAGTGAGCGGGCCGCCCGGGCACGGAGCCCGTTGCGGACGCGGTGGCCCGCGAGCCGTCGGTAACGCGGCCTACGTCCGCTTTTAATCGGTGGCGCCCGGCTTTCCGCAGGGGCACTGTGGGGGATGCACGAGGCCGGACGGCGTCGGCGGCAACGGAAGGCCGCTTCGAGCACGTGGGACACCCCGCGTGGGCCGACCGACGGGGACGCCGACGCCGCCCGGACCGTGCGCCAGGACGACACGGAGGCGTCCCCCCCCGTTACCGTTTTCGCGGCTCCGCAATGGAGCCTCCGGCCTTCGGGTCCGGCATGACTTCCCCCTCCTGTTGTTGATGATCCGGGGGGTG
>NZ_JOGV01000013.1:0-140332 GCF_000721365.1 Streptomyces sp. NRRL F-5650
CGGGGTGATGGGTGGTTGGTCGTTGTTTGAGAACTGCACAGTGGACGCGAGCATCTGTGGCCAAGTTTTTAAGGGCGCACGGTGGATGCCTTGGCACCAGGAACCGATGAAGGACGTGGGAGGCCACGATAGGCCCCGGGGAGTCGTCAACCAGGCTTTGATCCGGGGGTGTCCGAATGGGGAAACCCGGCAGTCGTCATGGGCTGTCACCCGCTGCTGAACACATAGGCAGTGTGGAGGGAACGCGGGGAAGTGAAACATCTCAGTACCCGCAGGAAGAGAAAACAACCGTGATTCCGGGAGTAGTGGCGAGCGAAACTGGATGAGGCTAAACCGTTCACGTGTGAGACCCGGCAGGGGTTGCGTGTGCGGGGTTGTGGGATCTCTCTTCTGTTGTCTGCCGGCGACAGGACGAGTGAGAAACCGTTGATGTAGGCGAAGGACATGCGAAAGGTCCGGCGTAGAGGGTAAGACCCCCGTAGCTGAAACATGAGCGGCTCGTTTGAGAGACACCCAAGTAGCACGGGGCCCGAGAAATCCCGTGTGAATCTGGCGGGACCACCCGCTAAGCCTAAATATTCCCTGGTGACCGATAGCGGATAGTACCGTGAGGGAATGGTGAAAAGTACCGCGGGAGCGGAGTGAAATAGTACCTGAAACCGTGTGCCTACAAGCCGTGGGAGCGTCGGGGTGGAGCTTGCTCCATCCTCGTGACTGCGTGCCTTTTGAAGAATGAGCCTGCGAGTTTGCGGTGTGTTGCGAGGTTAACCCGGGTGGGGTAGCCGTAGCGAAAGCGAGTCCGAACAGGGCGGTTGAGTAGCACGCTCAAGACCCGAAGCGGAGTGATCTAGCCATGGGCAGGTTGAAGCGGCTGTAAGAGGTCGTGGAGGACCGAACCCACCAGGGTTGAAAACCTGGGGGATGACCTGTGGTTAGGGGTGAAAGGCCAATCAAACTCCGTGATAGCTGGTTCTCCCCGAAATGCATTTAGGTGCAGCGTCGTGTGTTTCTTGCCGGAGGTAGAGCACTGGATAGGCGATGGGCCCTACCGGGTTACTGACCTTAGCCAAACTCCGAATGCCGGTAAGTGAGAGCGCGGCAGTGAGACTGTGGGGGATAAGCTCCATGGTCGAGAGGGAAACAGCCCAGAGCATCGACTAAGGCCCCTAAGCGTACGCTAAGTGGGAAAGGATGTGGAGTCGCACAGACAACCAGGAGGTTGGCTTAGAAGCAGCCACCCTTGAAAGAGTGCGTAATAGCTCACTGGTCTAGTGATTCCGCGCCGACAATGTAGCGGGGCTCAAGCGTACCGCCGAAGTCGTGTCATTGCAGCAATACGGCCAACGCCGGCTGTGATGGGTAGGGGAGCGTCGTGTGCCGGGTGAAGCAGCCGTGGAAGCGAGTTGTGGACGGTTCACGAGTGAGAATGCAGGCATGAGTAGCGATACAAACGTGAGAAACGTTTGCGCCGATTGACTAAGGGTTCCTGGGTCAAGCTGATCTGCCCAGGGTAAGTCGGGACCTAAGGCGAGGCCGACAGGCGTAGTCGATGGATAACCGGTTGATATTCCGGTACCCGCTGTGAAGCGTCAAACATTGAATCAGGCGATGCTAAGTCCGTGAAGCCGCCCTTGATCTCTTCGGAGTGATGGGGAGTGGTGGAGCCGATGATCCAGACCTGTAGTAGGTGAGTGATGGGGTGACGCAGGAAGGTAGTCCATCCCGGGCGGTGGTTGTCCCGGGGTAAGGGTGTAGGCCGTGCGGTAGGTAAATCCGTCGCACACGAGGCTGAGACCTGATGCCGAGCCGATTGTGGTGAAGTGGATGATCCTATGCTGTCGAGAAAAGCCTCTAGCGAGTTTCATGGCGGCCCGTACCCTAAACCGACTCAGGTGGTCAGGTAGAGAATACCGAGGCGTTCGGGTGAACTATGGTTAAGGAACTCGGCAAAATGCCCCCGTAACTTCGGGAGAAGGGGGGCCACACCTGGTGACGATCTTTACGGTCTGAGCTGGGGGTGGCCGCAGAGACCAGCGAGAAGCGACTGTTTACTAAAAACACAGGTCCGTGCGAAGCCGTAAGGCGATGTATACGGACTGACGCCTGCCCGGTGCTGGAACGTTAAGGGGACCGGTTAGCTCAGATTCGTCTGGGCGAAGCTGAGAACTTAAGCGCCAGTAAACGGCGGTGGTAACTATAACCATCCTAAGGTAGCGAAATTCCTTGTCGGGTAAGTTCCGACCTGCACGAATGGCGTAACGACTTCTCGACTGTCTCAACCATAGGCCCGGTGAAATTGCACTACGAGTAAAGATGCTCGTTTCGCGCAGCAGGACGGAAAGACCCCGGGACCTTTACTACAGTTTGATATTGGTGTTCGGTTCGGCTTGTGTAGGATAGCTGGGAGACTGTGAAGCTCGCACGCCAGTGTGGGTGGAGTCGTCGTTGAAATACCAGTCTGGTCGTGCTGGATGTCTAACCTGGGTCCGTGATCCGGATCAGGGACAGTGTCTGATGGGTAGTTTAACTGGGGCGGTTGCCTCCTAAAGAGTAACGGAGGCGCCCAAAGGTTCCCTCAGCCTGGTTGGCAATCAGGTGTTGAGTGTAAGTGCACAAGGGAGCTTGACTGTGAGACCGACGGGTCGAGCAGGGACGAAAGTCGGGACTAGTGATCCGGCGGTGGCTTGTGGAAGCGCCGTCGCTCAACGGATAAAAGGTACCCCGGGGATAACAGGCTGATCTTCCCCAAGAGTCCATATCGACGGGATGGTTTGGCACCTCGATGTCGGCTCGTCGCATCCTGGGGCTGGAGTCGGTCCCAAGGGTTGGGCTGTTCGCCCATTAAAGCGGTACGCGAGCTGGGTTTAGAACGTCGTGAGACAGTTCGGTCCCTATCCGCTGTGCGCGTAGGAGTCTTGAGAAGGGCTGTCCCTAGTACGAGAGGACCGGGACGGACGAACCTCTGGTGTGCCAGTTGTTCTGCCAAGGGCATGGCTGGTTGGCTACGTTCGGGAGGGATAACCGCTGAAAGCATCTAAGCGGGAAGCCTGCTTCGAGATGAGGACTCCCACCCACTTGATGGGGTAAGGCTCCCAGTAGACGACTGGGTTGATAGGCCGGATCTGGAAGCACCGTGAGGTGTGGAGGTGACCGGTACTAATAGGCCGAGGGCTTGTCCTCAGTTGCTCGCGTCCACTGTGTTTTAGGGTTTCGGTGGTCATAGCGTAGGGGAAACGCCCGGTTACATTTCGAACCCGGAAGCTAAGCCTTACAGCGCCGATGGTACTGCAGGGGGGACCCTGTGGGAGAGTAGGACGCCGCCGAACAATCTTTGGAAAGGACCCCTGGTCCCCAGCGTTCATGCTGGGGACCAGGGGTCCTTTCGTTTTTCCAGGGCGCACCGGGTACCCGGCTGCGCGAGAATGACTTGCGGTACCGAAGACAGGAGTCACCATGTCCACCAACTCTCCCGACGACCGACCGGAGCGCGATCAGCGGCGACGGGACAGTGGTGACCGCGGTGACCGCAGGGGGCAGCGCGGGGACCGTGGCGGGTTCCGCCGTGACGACCGCCGAGGGGACGACCGCGGTGGACAGCGTGGTGGCTTCCGCCGTGACGGCCGTGACCGTGGGCCGCGGCGGGACGACCGCGATCGCGGTGGCGACCGGGGCTTCCGTCGTGACGACCGAGGTGGTGACCGTCCGTCCTTCCGTCGCGACGACCGCGGTGACAGGGCGCCCTTCCGTCGTGACGACCGTCCGTCCTTCCGTCGTGATGACCGTGACGACCGCCGTGACCGCGGGGACCGTCCTTCGTACCGCCGTGATGACCGTGGCGGCTTCGGCCGCCGTGACGACAGCCGGCGCGATGACAGTCGTCGTGAGGACCGTGGCGGGCAGCGCGGCGGCTTTCGCCGGGACGACCGGCGCGATGACCGGCGTGACGGGCGTCGCGACGACAACCGCGGTGGCGGGTACGGGCGTAGGGACGACCGTGATCGGGGCGGCGACCGGGGGTTCCGGCGTGACGACCGGGGCGACCGTCCGTCCTACCGCCGTGATGACCGTGACGACCGCCGGGATCGCGGCGACCGTCCCTCGTACCGCCGGGACGACCGGCGCGACGACCGGCGGGACGACCGTCCTCCCTTCCGCCGTGACGACCGGGACCGGGGCGACCGGGGTGGCTTCCGTCGGGACGACAACCGTGGTGACCGTGGCGGGTTCGGCCGCCGTGACGACCGGCGCGACGGCGACCGCGGTGGGTTCCGGGGGCGCGACGACCGGGGCGGCCGTGGGCCCCGGCGGGACGATCGCGGTGGGCGGCCCGGCGGTTACCGGGGCCGTGACGACCGGCACGGCGGCGGTGGCCGCTTCCGTGAGGAGCGGGAGCGGGACCGGGAGCCGATCAAGCGCCTGCCGATTCCCGAGGAGGTCACGGGCGACGAGATCGACAAGGACGTGCGGCAGGAGCTGCAGAGCCTGCCCAAGACGCTCGCGGAGGACGTCGCCAGGAACCTGGTGATGGTCGCGCGGCTGCTCGACGAGGACCCGGAGGCCGCGTACGGGTACTCCAGGGTGGCCCTGCGGCTCGCGTCCCGCGTCGCGGCCGTGCGCGAGGCGGCCGGGTTCGCCGCGTACGCCAACCAGAAGTACGGCGAGGCGCTGGCGGAGTTCCGGGCGGCTCGGCGGATGACCGGGTCCGTGGAACTGTGGCCGGTCATGGCCGACTGCGAGCGCGGGCTCGGCCGGCCGGAGAAGGCGCTGGACATGGCCGGCGCTCCCGAGGTGCACAAGCTGGACAAGGCCGGTCAGGTCGAGATGCGCCTCGTGGCCGCCGGTGCCCGGCGTGACATGGGGCAGCTCGACGCGGCGATCGTGACGCTGCAGAGCCCCGAGCTGGCCTCCCACTCCGTACAGCCCTGGACCGCTCGGCTGCGGTACGCCTATGCCGACGCGCTGCTGGCCGCGGGCCGGGAGCAGGAGGCGCGGGAGTGGTTCGCGAAGGCGGTGGAGTCCGACCGGGACGGCAGCACGGACGCCTCCGACCGGCTCGCCGAGCTGGACGGCGTGGAGTTCGTGGACGCCCTGGGCGAGGACGGGGCCGAGTCCGGCGGTGACGTGGAGAGCACCGGCGACGAGGACGGCGACAAGGACTGACGGCCGAGCGCGCGTACGGTGAGGGGGCGGGCCCGTGACCAGGGTCCGCCCCCTCGCCGCGTTGTGGGCCGGGGCGCGGGCGGGTCAGGCGTCGAGCGCGCGGAGTACCAGTCCGGAGGCCGGTTTCGGCCCGAAGGACGTCGACTTGCGGGGCATCGTGACGCCCTGTCGGGCCAGTTCGCGCACGACCTCCTCGCGGACCGGGTGCATCAGGACCGCCGTACCGCCGTCGCGTTCGGCCTTCTCGACGGTGGCCGCCGTGTCGTGGATGTAGGAGATGTGGGCCGCCGAGTCGTCGGGGACGTGCCAGACGTGGGCGAGGAGCGTGGCGTGCAGGACGGTGGCGTCCAGGGTGCGCCAGGCCTCCGGCCGGTCGGTGGGAACCGTTCGGGCCAGCAGGCCCTGGTCCGGCCGGTCGACGAGGTGGAAGGCGCCGTCGCCGGCGAGGAGGAAGGCGTTGCCCGCGTCGGCCGCCTTGGCCAGGGCGTTGAGGGACTCGTCCAGTGGTGAGTCCAGGCGGCGCACGCGGAAGTGTCCGGCAAGGGCGGCCAGCGCGTCGTGCACCGGGACGTCGTGGAGCAGGCGGTGGATGGCACGGACGCGGAGCGGGTAGCGGGCCGTGTCGACCAGCAGGACGAGCCCGTGGTCCCAGGGGCTGGGGGAGGGATGCTCCGCGCGGAGAGTGCGGTACGTCGCCCAGCGGTGGTGGCCGTCGGCGATGAGCGCCTGGTGGTGGGAGAGTTCGGACCGGACCCGTGCCACGGTCTGCGGGTCGGTGACCGACCACAGGCGGTGGCAGAAGCCGTCCTCCGTGGTCGTGGACAGCAGCGGCGGCCGTGCGGCCGTGCGCTCCACGAGGGCGGTGGTGAACGGGGTCCCGTCGTCGCCTCGGTAGGTCAGCAGCAGGGGTTCGAGGTTCGCCCGGGTGGCCCGCATGAGCGCCGCGCGGTCCGCGACGACGTGGGGCATGACGTCCTCGTGCGGCAGGACCACCTGCTCGCCGGGGTCCGACACGCGCACGGTGCCGATGACGCCGCGCTGCAGCAGGCCCTCGCCGTCGCGCTGTTCGTAGACGTACAGGCCCGGCTCGGGGTCGGTGGTCAGGACGCCCTCCGCCGTCCAGCGGCGCAGGGTGCGGGCGGCCTGTTCGTTGCGCGCCCCGGGTGTGGCGGCCTGGGGGAGGATCAGCCGGACGATGTTGTGGGGGTCGGCCGATTCGAGGTGGAGCAGACCGTCGGGGCGGACCACCACGTCGTAGGGGGGCGAGGTCACGGCGGCCAGGCTGCCGACCCGGTCGGGGTCGTAGCGGAGGCCTCGGAACGGGGTGAGTTCCAGGCCCCGGCGCGCCGTTGCTTCCGGGTGACCTGCAGAGTTCATCCCGGCATCGTACGTGTGTCAGTGGCATGGGGGATGATCGGGGGAAAGGCGAGAACGAGGAGCGATGCGCAATGAGCCGGAGCGTCAGGACGCGGCCCGAGGGCAGTGGGCGGGGCCTCAGTGAGGCCTACGACACGGCGCTGCTCGACCTGGACGGCGTGGTGTACGCCGGGGGGAACGCGATCGCGCACGCCGTCGACTCCCTCGCCACCGCCCGGGACGGCGGCATGCGCCTGGCGTACGTCACCAACAACGCGCTCCGGACCCCGGACACGGTGGCCGCGCACCTGACGGAGCTGGGCATAGCGACGGACGCCGGCGACGTCATCACCTCGGCGCAGGCGGTGGCCCGGCTGATCGCCGAGCAGGTGCCCTCGGGGGCGCGGGTGCTGGTGATCGGCGGCGAGGGGCTGCGCGTGGCGCTGCGCGAGCGGGGCCTGGAGCCGGTGGAGTCGGCGGAGGACGACCCGGCGGCCGTGGTGCAGGGGTTCGGCGGCCCGGATCTGCCCTGGGGCCGGTTCGCGGAAGCCTGCTACGCCGTCGCGCGCGGCGTTCCCTGGTTTGCCTCCAACACCGACCTGACCATCCCGGGCGCCCGGGGGATCGCCCCGGGCAACGGAGCGGCGGTCGAGGTCGTGCGGATCGCGACCGGCGCCGAGCCGCAGGTCGCGGGGAAGCCGTTGCCGCCCATGCACCGGGAGACGATCCTGCGGACCGGCGCGCAGCGCCCGTTGGTCGTGGGCGACCGGTTGGACACGGACATCGAGGGGGCGTTCAACGGGGAGGTGGACTCGCTGCTCGTGCTGACCGGCGTGACCGACGGGGCGACGTTGCTGGCGGCACCGCCGCAGCACCGGCCGACGTACGTCGACGCCGATCTGCGCGGGCTGCTCACCGGGCAGCCGGAGGTCACGGGCGACGCGGACGGCGGCTTCCGCTGCGGCGGCTGGACGGCGTCGGCCGGTGCGGAGCGGCTGGAGCTGACGGGCGACGGCGGGGCGCTGGACGGGCTGCGGGCCCTGTGCGCGGCGGCCTGGACGGCGGGCGGAGAGCAGGGCTGCGGGCTGGATTCCGGGAAGGCGCTGGCGCGGTTGGGGTTGTGAGCCCCGGTTGGGGGGAAGGCGCCCGTTGACGGGCCGGGGTGCGGGCAGGCCCTCGGGGGCGGCACCGGTTGGGAGGGTAGGCTAACCTAACTGCGTGTTGGTCGACAGTCCCCCCGAACAGCGCGCGGAGACCGCTCCCGCGCCGCCCTCCAAGCGCCGCGTCCTGCGTGCCGCGGGGCTGCCCGTCGCCCTTGCGGTCCTGGTGTGCATCGCGTTGGCGAGCATCGCGATCGGTGCCAAGGACCTGTCCGTGGCCCAGGTCTGGCACGGCCTCTTCCACGACTCCGACACCTATGGCGACGTCGTCGTCGGCGAGCGGCTGTCGCGGACCGTGCTCGGTCTGCTGGCCGGTGCCGCGCTGGGCCTCGCGGGAGCCGTGCTGCAGGCGCTGACCCGCAATCCGCTGGCCGATCCCGGCTTGCTCGGCATCAACGCGGGTGCCTCGGCGGCCGTCGTCACGGGCATCACCTTCTTCGGCGTCACCTCGCTGAGCGGGTACGTGTGGTTCGCCTTCGCCGGTGCGGCCGGGGTCGGCGCGCTGGTCTGGTTCCTGGGCGGCAGCAGGGGGGCCACTCCGGTGCGGCTGGTGCTGGCCGGCACCGCGATCAGCGCCGCGCTCTTCGGCTACCTCCAGGCCGTGATGATCATGGACGACGCGGCGCTGGGCCGGATGCGCTTCTGGACGGTCGGTTCGCTCGCCTCGGCGACGACCGGGACCATCCGCGAGGTGCTGCCGTTCTTCGTGACGGGCACGGTCCTCGCCCTCGCGCTCGCGCGGCCGCTCAACGCCATGGAGATGGGCGACGACACCGCCAAGGCCCTCGGCGCCAACCTGAACCGCACCCGGGCGCTGTCCATGCTCGCGGCGACCGTGCTGTGCGGCGCCGCGACCGCCGCCTGCGGGCCGATCGTGTTCGTCGGGCTGATGATCCCGCACATCGTCCGCTCCTTCACCGGTCCCGACATGCGCTGGATCCTGCCCTACGCGGCGATCCTGTCCCCGGTGCTGCTGCTCGGCGCGGACGTCCTCGGCCGGATCGTGGCCCGGCCCTCCGAACTCCAGGTCGGCATCGTCACCGCCGTCCTCGGCGGTCCGGTCTTCATCTTGCTCGTACGACGGCGGAGGACGGCCCAACTGTGAGGAACGGCAAGACCACGAGGACCGTGCGGCCCCACCGTGCCGTGCGCAGCCCGGGCGGGCTGTCCTTCCGCCTGGACGTGCGGGCCACCGTGGTGGTCGCCCTGCTGCTGCTCCTGGCGTTCGTCGCGAGCGTGCTGCTGATCGGCACCGGCGACTTCGACATACCGGCCGCCGACGTGCTGAAGACCCTGGTCGGCCGGGGCGACGCCGGGCAGGAGTTCATCGTCAACGAGCTGCGCCTGCCGCGGGTCCTGGTCGGGCTGCTGGTCGGCGGCGCCCTCGGGGTCGGCGGCGCGCTCTTCCAGGCCATCTCCCGCAACCCGCTCGGCAGTCCGGACGTACTCGGCCTCGGGCAGGGCGCGACGGCCGGGGCGCTCATCATGATCGTCCTGTTCTCCGGCAGCTCGGCCCAGGTGACCGTGGGCGCGCTCGCCGGCGGCCTGGTGACCGGCCTCGCCATCTACCTGCTCGCCTGGAAGCGGGGCGTGCACGGGTACCGGCTGGTCCTGGTCGGCATCGGAGTGTCCGCGATCGTCACGGCGGTCAACGGCTACCTGATGACCCGGGCCGACATCGTCGACGCCTCTCGCGCCGTCGTCTGGATGACCGGCTCCCTCAACGGCCGCGACTGGGACCAGGTGTGGCCCCTGCTCGCACTGTGCGCCGTACTCGTCCCGGTCGTGCTCACCAACGGGCGGGCGCTGCGGATGATGGAGATGGGCGACGACGTCTCGTACGCCCTCGGAGTGCGCGTGGAGCGGGTGCGGGCGCTGCTGATGGTGGCGGCCGTCCTGCTCACCGCCGCGGCCACCGCCGCCGCCGGACCGGTCAGCTTCGTCGCGCTCACCGCGCCGCAGCTCGCCCGGCGCCTGACCCGCTCGCCCGGCCCCAACCTGGTGCCGTCCCTGTGCATGGGCGCCGCCCTGCTGGTCGGCGCGGACTTCGTCTCCCAGCGGGCCTTCGGCGCCGACCAACTGCCCGTCGGCGTCGTCACCGGCGTACTGGGCGGCGTCTACCTGCTGTGGCTGCTGGTCACCGAGCGCAGGGCGGGCCGGATATGAGCGCCGGTGCCGACCACCGCAGCGGGTCCCGGAACCAAAGGAGCAACGTGAACCGCCTGACCGCCGAGAACGTCACCCTCGCCTACGACCAGCGGGTCATCGCCCAGAAGCTGTCGGTGGAGATACCCGACAACTCCTTCACGGTCATCGTCGGCCCCAACGCGTGCGGCAAGTCCACCCTGCTGCGGGCCCTGTCGCGGATGCTCAAGCCGTCCGAGGGCCGGGTGCTGCTCGACGGGTCGGTCATCCAGTCGATGCCGGCCAAGCAGGTCGCGCGGACCCTCGGCCTGCTGCCGCAGTCCTCGGTCGCGCCCGACGGCATCACCGTCGGCGACCTCGTCGGCCGCGGCCGCTACCCGCACCAGGGCATCCTGCGTCAGTGGTCGGCCGAGGACGAGCGGGTCGTCCAGGAGGCGATGGCGCAGACCGGCATCGCCGAGCTGGCCGACCGCTACGTCGACGAACTCTCCGGCGGCCAGCGCCAGCGCGTGTGGATCGCCATGGCACTCGCCCAGCAGACCCCGCTGCTCCTGCTCGACGAGCCCACGACGTACCTGGACATCCAGCACCAGATCGACGTCCTCGACCTGTGCGCGGAGCTGCACGAGGAGCAGGGCCGCACCCTCGTGGCCGTGCTGCACGACCTCAACCACGCCGCCCGCTACGCCACCCACCTCATCGCCCTGCGCGGCGGGGAGGTCATCGCGCAGGGCGCGCCGAAGGACGTCGTCACCGCCGGTCTGGTCGAGCGGGTCTTCGGGCTGCGCTGTCAGGTCATCGACGACCCGGAGACGGGTACGCCGCTGGTGGTGCCGGCCGCGCGCAAGGCACGTGCCGGGCGGGAGAAGGCGGTCGGTGCGGGGGCTTCCTGAGACTGTCGCGGGAGCTTCCCGAGGAGGCTGTCACAGCAGCTTTCTGAGCCGGAACAGATCGCGCAGGCCCGCCTCCAGCCGCACCCGGCCCGATCCCCAGGCGCGGGCGAAGTTCAGCTCGCCCGCCACGAGGGCCACCAGGTCGTCGCCGGTCATCGCCAGCCTGATCTCGGCCCGCTCGCGCGGCGGTCCCTCCAGGGTCTCGCGCACGTCGATGCGGCCGCCCGCCATGCGTCCGGTGAAGGTGACGTCCAGGTCGGTGATGTGGCAGCTCACCGAGCGGTCCAGCTCCAGGGCGGCCCGCACGTCCCCCTCGGCGCCGCGCATGCTGTCCGAAAGCTTCTCGAGTGCGGCACGGCACTCCTCAGTCGTCGCCATCGGGACCGACCGTACCGCAGCGCCACACGGTAGCGTCGGGGCATGAGCGACGCAGTACCGGAGCCGGAGCCCGACGAGCCGGAGCCCGGCGCGGACCCGGACCCCGGCGCGGACCCGGACCCCGGGTACGAGCCGGCCGCCCCCGCCCCGCTGGCCGTCCCGCGCGCCCCCACCGGGAACGCCGAGGTGGACGCCCGGCTGGCGCGGCTGGCCGACGCCGACCACCTGGCCACCGACGGGCATGTCGAGGTGTACGAGGATGTACACCGGGGGCTGCGCGACGCGCTCACCGCGCTCGACGCCCGCCCGGGACCACCGCAACCCCCGGGACCACCGCAACCCCCGGGGCGCCCGGGACCCCCGGCGCCGCCATCACCGTACGACCGCAGGAGCTGAACCGAACGTGGCAGGAGTCGCACGCCGCCGTCTCGACGCGGAGCTGGTGCGCCGCAAGCTGGCGCGCTCGCGCGAGCACGCGAGCCAGTTGATCGCCGCCGGGCGGGTCACCGTCGGCAAGACCGTCGCGACGAAGCCCGCCACGCAGGTCGAGACCGCCGCCGCGATCGTCGTGAGCGCCGACGACAGCGACCCCGACTACGTCTCGCGCGGCGGCCACAAGCTCGCCGGCGCCCTCGCCGCCTTCGTCCCCCGGGGCCTCGTGGTCGAGGGGCGCAGGGCGCTGGACGCCGGCGCCTCCACCGGCGGCTTCACCGACGTACTGCTGCGGGCGGGCGCCGCACACGTCGTCGCCGTGGACGTCGGATACGGGCAACTCGCGTGGAGTCTCCGGCAGGATGAACGCGTCACCGTCAAGGACCGTACGAACGTACGCGAGTTGACGCCGGACGCGATCGGTGGGGAGCCCGTGGACCTGGTCGTGGGAGATCTGTCCTTCATCCCGCTCGGACTGGTACTGCCCGCCCTGGTGCGCTGCACCCGGCCGGACGCCGACCTGGTGATGATGGTGAAGCCGCAGTTCGAGGTGGGCAAGGACCGGCTGGGCAGCGGGGGAGTGGTACGCAGCACCGAGCTGCGGGCCGAGGCGGTGCGGGGCGTCGCCCGGAGGGCCTGGGAACTCGGGCTCGGCGTGAAGGGGGTCACCGCCAGTCCGCTGCCCGGTCCCTCCGGGAACGTCGAGTACTTTCTGTGGCTGCGGGCCGGCGCCGCCGCACTGGACCCGGCCGACGTTGACCGTGCAGTGGCGGAGGGGCCGCATTGACACAGAACCGAGCGCGAACCGTTTTCCTGCTCGCCCACACCGGACGCCCCGCCGCGATCCGCAGCGCCGAGCTGGTGGTGGGCGGCCTGCTGCGGGCCGGGATCGGCGTCCGGGTCCTTGAGGCCGAGGCGCGCGACCTGCCGCTGCCGGGCGAGGTGGACCTGGTCGGCGAGGCCACCCCGCAGTGCCTGGACGGGTGCGAGCTGCTGATCGTGCTGGGCGGCGACGGCACGCTGCTGCGCGGCGCCGAGTTCGCGCGGGCCTCCGGGGTGCCGATGCTCGGCGTCAACCTCGGGCGGGTCGGCTTCCTCGCGGAGGCCGAGCGCGACGACCTCGACAAGGTCGTCGACCGGGTGGTGAACCGGGCCTACGAGGTCGAGGAGCGGATGACCGTCGACGTCGTCGTGCACCGCAACGGCGACATCGTGCACACCGACTGGGCGCTGAACGAGGCCGCCGTGCAGAAGGCGGGCGCCGAGAAGCTGCTGGAGGTCGTGCTGGAGATCGACGGCCGGCCGGTGACCGGGTTCGGCTGCGACGGCATCGTCCTGTCGACGCCGACCGGGTCGACGGCGTACGCCTTCTCGGCCGGCGGCCCCGTGGTGTGGCCCGAGGTGGAGGCGCTGCTGATGGTGCCGATCAGCGCGCACGCCCTGTTCGCGAAGCCGCTGGTGACCTCGCCGGACTCGGTGCTCGCGGTGGAGGTGCTGCCGCACGTCCCGCCGGGGGTGCTGTGGTGCGACGGGCGGCGGACGGTGGAGCTGCCGCCGGGGGCGCGGGTCGAGGTGCGGCGGGGAGCGGTGCCGGTGCGGCTGGCCCGGCTGCACCACGCGTCGTTCACGGACCGGTTGGTCGCGAAGTTCGCGTTGCCCGTTTCCGGGTGGCGCGGGGCGCCGCACTAGCGGTCTCGAAGGGGTGGTTCCGGTGCGCCGCGTGGTGCGGGTGCGTTGTGGCTGGTCGCGCCCCGCGGCGCAGCCGCTGCCAGCACGGTCCCGCGCCCCTGGGGGCGTAACCCTTCCCGGCGTGACAAGGGTGGGCTGTGTGCGCTTCGCGCCCTCGACCTCGTATGGTCGTGTCCGTGCTTGAGGAGATGCGGATACGGTCGCTCGGAGTCATCGACGACGCCGTGGTCGAGCTGTCGCCCGGGTTCACCGCTGTCACCGGTGAGACGGGTGCCGGCAAGACGATGGTGGTCACCAGCCTGGGCCTGCTCCTGGGCGGGCGCGCGGACGCGGCGCTCGTGCGGATCGGGGCGAAGAGCGCGGTCGTCGAGGGGCGCATCGCCGTGCCCGACGACGCCGCGGCGGCCGTGCGCGCCGAGGAGGCCGGGGCCGAGTTGGACGACGGGGCGCTGCTGATCAGCCGTACCGTTTCCGCCGAAGGGCGCTCGCGCGCGCATCTGGGCGGGCGGTCGGTGCCGGTGGGGATGCTCGCCGAGCTGGCCGACGAGCTGGTGGCGGTGCACGGGCAGACCGACCAGCAGGGGCTGCTCAAGCCGGCCCGGCAGCGGCAGGCCCTCGACCGGTACGCGGGCGACGCGGTCGCCGGGCCGCTCGCCAAGTACGCCGAGGCGTACCGGCGGCTGCGTGCCGTCGTCACCGAGCTGGACGAGATCACCACGCGCGCGCGGGAACGCGCCCAGGAGGCCGACCTGCTGCGCTACGGCCTCGACGAGATCGCCGCGGTCGAGCCGCGCGCCGGCGAGGACGTGGAGCTGGCGGAGGAGGCGGAGCGGCTCGGGCACGCCGAGGCGCTCGCGTCGGCCGCCACGGCCGCCCACGCCGCGCTCGCGGGCAACCCGGAGGACCCCGAGGGCGTGGACGGCGCGACACTGGTCGCGGGCGCGCAGCGGGCCCTGGACGCCGTACGGTCCCACGACCCGGCGCTGGCCGCGCTCGCCGAGCGGATCGGCGAGGTCGGCATCCTGCTGCGCGACGTGGCCGGGGAACTCGCCGGGTACGCCGACGACCTCGACGCCGACCCGCTGCGGCTGGCGGCGGTCGAGGAGCGCCGGGCCGCGCTGACCGGGCTCACCCGGAAGTACGGCGAGGACATCGCCGCCGTGCTGAGCTGGGCCGAGCAGGGCGCCGCCCGGCTGGCCGAGCTGGACGGCGACGACGAGCGGATCGGCGAGCTGACCGCCGAACGGGACGCGCTGCGGGCGGAGCTGGGCGGGCTCGCCCAGGCGCTGACCGACGCGCGTACCGAGGCCGCCGAACGGTTCGCCGCCGCGGTCACCGCCGAGCTGGCGTCGCTGGCCATGCCCCACGCGCGCGTGTCGTTCGAGATCCGTCAGACCGAGGACCCGCAGGGCGTCGAAGTCGGCGGGCGCGCGGTGGCCTACGGACCGTCGGGCGCCGACGAGGTGGAGCTGCTGCTCGCCCCGCACCCCGGCGCGCCCCCGCGGCCGATCGCCAAGGGCGCGTCCGGCGGCGAGCTGTCGCGCGTGATGCTGGCCGTGGAGGTCGTCTTCGCGGGCACCGACCCGGTGCCGACGTACCTCTTCGACGAGGTCGACGCCGGGGTCGGCGGCAAGGCGGCGGTGGAGATCGGCCGGCGGCTCGCCCGGCTGGCGAGGAACGCCCAGGTCGTCGTCGTCACCCACCTGCCGCAGGTGGCCGCGTTCGCCGACCGGCAACTGCTGGTGGAGAAGACCGACGACGGCTCGGTGACGCGCTCCGGCGTGAAGGTCCTCGAGGGCGAGGACCGGGTCAGGGAGCTTTCCCGGATGCTCGCCGGGCAGGAGGACTCCGAGACCGCCCGCGCCCACGCGGAGGAACTCCTGGAGACGGCCCGGGCGGACCAGTAGGCACGACCGTGCCGCCACGGGCACGGTCGTGCCGCCCTTCCCGGCGTACGCCCCGGCCCGCCCGGGGCGCAGGCGTCGGATTCACCCGCACGGGGGAGGCGGTTCCCCGGCGTTGTCACCCCGTCGGTCCGGTCCCGGCGGCCGTCGTTCCCGGAACACCCGTACGGCCTGGCATCCTTGACGGAGCGGCGTACCGGAGCGAGCGCGGCGCGCGCCGTCCGCACCATCCTTCTGTACGTTCTTCGTGACCGTCCCCCGCCGACCCCAGGAGCCCCGGCCAGGTGACCCCCGTGAGCAGCCACTCACCGCACGGCCAGTCGCCACTGCGCACCGTGCAGGTGCTGGGCGGCGGCAACGCCGGCAGCAGCGCGCACGTGCGCTCACTGGCCGCGGGGCTCGTCGCACGGGGCGTGAAGGTGACGGTGTGCGCCCCCTCCGATGCGGAGCACACCTACGACTTCACGGGCGCCGGAGCCGACCACGTGCCCGTGCCGCGCAGCAGCGACCCCGTCTCCGTCGCCGCGCTGCGGACGGTGTGCGCGGACGCCGACCTGGTGCACGCCCACGGACTGCACGCCTCCTTCCGCGCCGCGCTGGCCCTCGGCGGACGGCGGGTGCGCACACCGCTCGTCGTCACCTGGCACGACCGGGTGCACGCCGAGGGGGCCCGGTCCCACCTGCTGCGCGTACTGGAGCGGCGGGTGATGAAGGCCGCCACCGTGGTGCTCGGCGCCACCTCGGAACTGGTCGACGGGGCGCGGCGGACGGGCGCGCGCGACGCCCGGCTCGGCCCCGTCGCGCTCCCCGCCCGGCCGGGTGTGCCGCCCGGACCCGAGGACCCCGACCGGCTGCGCCCCAAGGTCCGCGCCGAACTCGGTGCCGTCGACCGCCCGTTGCTGATCGCGGTCGGCTCCCTCGACCGGCACCGGGGATACGACGTCCTGCTCGACGCCGCCCGCGTGTGGCGCCGCCTCGACCCGGCGCCGCTGGTCGTCGTCGCCGGGGAGGGGCCGCTGCGCGGGGAGTTGCAGGCGCGGATCGAGGGCGAAGGGCTGCCGGTGGTGCTCATCGGCAGCCGCGACGACGTGCCCGACCTGCTGGCGGCGGCCGACCTCGCGCTGCTCCCGAGCCGCCGGGAGCCGGGGCGCTCCGTCCTCGCCCAGGAGGCCCTCCACGCGCGCGTGCCGCTCGTCGCCAGTGACGTCGGCGGCATCCCCGAGCTGGTCGGCGACGCGGCCGAACGCGTGCCGCCCGGCGACGCGGTGGCGCTGGCCGGCGCCGTGGTCCGCCTGCTCGGCGACTCCGCGCGGCGGGACGAGCTGCGGGAGCGCGGGGCACGGCAGGCGGCCACCTGGCCGACCGAGGACGAGACCGTGGCCCAGGTCCTCAGCATCTACGACGAGTTGACGCAGCCCACGCCGTTGCTCTAGGCACCCGTCCCCAGGCGGCGCCGCTACGGGACGTGCCGGCGGGCGCGCAGGGCCAGGCTCAACGCCAGTACGGTCTGCGGGTCGTCGAGGTCGGTGCCCAGCAACTCCCCGATGCGGGCGAGCCTGTTGTAGAGCGTCTGCCGGTTCAGGTGCAGCTCGCGTGCCGTCTCCGCCTTGCGGCCCGCGTGGGCCAAGTACGTCTGGAGGGTGGGCAGCAGGGGCGGTTTCGAGCGGTCGTCGTGGTCGCGCAGCGGACCGATCGCCCGGTCCACGAACGCCGCGAGGTCCGGATGGTCGCGCAGCCGCCACAGCAGCAGGTCGATGTCCAGGCGCCGGGCGTCGTACCAGGGCCGGTCGGTGAGGCCCTGCGCCGCGGTCGCCGTCTCCGCCGCGTGGCGCAGTCCCGCCGACGCCGCCGCCCAGCCGCCGGACACCCCGACCACCACGACCGGCGGCTGAGCCCCCGGCCGTCGCATCCCGGCCCGCTCCACGCCCGCCCGCAGCGCCGCCGCGACCCGGTCCGCGATCGCCGTCCGCTCCGACTCCGAGCGCAGCCCCAGCAGCAGCGGGACCCGGCCCTCGACCGGCCGTACGCCCAGCAGGACCGGAACCCCCACCGAGGCCAGCTCCTCGGCGACCGCGCGCGCCAGCACCGCCCAGCCGCCGCCCGCCGGGGACAGGGCGTCGCCGAGCCGCATCACGACGGGGAGCAGTGGCCCGGCGCCCGGCTTGAAGCCCAGGACGCGGGCCTGCGCCGGGGCGTCCGCCGCGGTGATCCGGCCCTCGGCGAGGTCGGTGAGGAAGTCGCCGCGCCCGCGTGCCGCCAGCTCCTCCTCCTGCCGGGCCTGCATCAGCACCACGGCGAGGATGCCGGCCGCCCGTTCCGCCGCCATCCGGTGCACCGGCGCGAGCGGGGCCCGGACCGGCAGCAGCACCAGCCGGGCCCGGACCGACCCGGCACCGGGCCCGCCGCCCGGCACGTCCACCAGGACCGAGCCCGCCGGGGGCGGCGCCTCCTTGTGCGGGCCCCGCAGCCCCTCCCACACCTGGAGCGGGTCGGCGCCCTCGGGGCCGGAACCGGCGGCGTACAGCAGGCGGCCGTCGGGTGTCTCCAGGAAGACCGGGTTGTCGCCGAAGTCGGCCAGGATGCCGAGGACCTGGGGCACCCCGCCGCCGCCCAGCAGGGCCCCGGTACAGCGGCGGTGCACCTCCTCGGCCCGCTGGAGCAGCGCGTAGTGGCCGTTGACGATCTCGGTGTGGATCTCCTCGGTGACCGTCACGAACGGCACCTCGCGGTGCAGTTGGACCAGGGGCAGCCCGGCCGCCCGGGCCGTGTCGACCAGCGCCGCCGGCAGCCGGGCGAAACGCGGCCCCAGCTCCACGACGAGGGCGGCGATGCCCCGCTCGGCCAGCGTGCGCACGAACGCCCGCTGCTCGGCGGGGCGGGTGCCCAGGCCGTACCCCGTGGTCAGCAGCAGTTCGCCGCCCTTGAGGAGCGAGGCGATGTTGGGCACCTCACCGGCGTGCACCCAGCGCACCGTGCGGTGCAGGCGGTCGGCGCCCGAGAGGACCTCCGGCAGACCACTGCGCAGCCCGGGCAGCTCCAGCGCCCGCCGTACCGTGATCCCGGCGCCCTGGGTGTCGAATCCGCTGTTCGTGCCGCTGTCCATGGGCCGGACGCTACCCGGCGGGACCCCCGCCGGGACATCCACGTGCCCCGCCCCGCGGCCGACCGCCGGGGTGCGGGCCCCTCAGCCCCCGTACGCCCCGCTCGCCGTCAGCCGGAGGGCGGTGTCGATCAGCGGCACGTGGCTGAAGGCCTGCGGGAAGTTGCCCACCTGGCGCTGGAGGCGGGGGTCCCACTCCTCGGCCAGGAGACCGAGGTCGTTGCGCAGGGACAGCAGCTTCTCGAAGAGCTTCCTGGCCTCGTCCACCCGGCCGATCATCGCCAGGTCGTCGGCCATCCAGAACGAGCAGGCCAGGAAGGCGCCCTCGTCGCCCGGCAGGCCGTCGACGCCCTCGTCCTGGCCGTCGGTCGGGTAGCGCAGGATGAAACCGTCCGAGGTGGACAGCTCCCGCTGGATGGCCTCGATGGTGCCGATGACCCGCTTGTCGTCCGGCGGCAGGAAACCCATCTGCGGGATCAGCAGGAGGGAGGCGTCCAGCGCCTGGGACCCGTAGGACTGGGTGAACGTGTTGCGTTCCTTGTCGTAGCCCTTCTCGCACACGTCCCGGTGGATGTCGTCGCGCAGTTGCTTCCAGCGCTCCAGGGGGCCGTCCGCGTCGCCGGACTCGATCAGCTTGATGGTGCGGTCGACGGCGACCCAGGCCATCACCTTGGAGTGCACGAAGTGGCGGCGCGGGCCGCGCACCTCCCAGATGCCCTCGTCCGGCTCGTTCCAGTGGTCCTCCAGGTAGCGGATCAGCTTGAGCTGGAGGACCGAGGCGTAGTCGCTGCGGGCCAGGCCCGTCATGTGCCCGAGGTGCAGGGCCTCGGTCACCTCGCCGTAGACGTCGAGCTGGAGCTGGTGGGCCGCGCCGTTGCCGACCCGGACCGGGGTGGAGTTCTCGTAGCCGGGCAGCCAGTCCAGCTCCGCCTCGCCCAGCTCGCGCTCACCGGCGATGCCGTACATGATCTGCAGGTTCTCGGGGTCGCCCGCGACCGCGCGCAGCAGCCACTCGCGCCAGGCGCGGGCCTCCTCGCGGTATCCGGTGCGCAGCAGCGAGGACAGGGTGATCGCGGCGTCGCGCAGCCAGGTGTAGCGGTAGTCCCAGTTGCGGACGCCGCCGATGTCCTCCGGCAGGGAGGTGGTGGGCGCGGCGACGATGCCGCCGGTGGGGGCGTACGTCAGGGCCTTGAGCGTGATCAGGGAGCGCACCACCGCCTCCCGGTAGGGGCCGTGGTACGTACAGTGCTCGACCCACTCGTGCCAGAAGTCCTCGGTGGCCACCAGCGACTGCTCGGGCTCCGGCAGCGCCGGCGGTTCCTTGTGCGAGGGCTCCCACGAGATGGTGAACGCGATCCGGTCACCCGGCGCCACCGTGAAGTCCGCGTACGTGGTCAGCGCCTTGCCGTAGGTCTCCGCCTCCGTGTCGAACCACACCGAGTCCGGGCCCGCGACGGCCACCGTGCGGCCCTGCTGCTTGTGCACCCAGGGCACGACCCGGCCGTAGCTGAACCGCATCCGCAGCTCCGAGCGCATCGGCACCCGGCCGGAGACGCCCTCCACGATCCGGATGAGCTGCGGGGCGCCGTCACGCGGCGGCATGAAATCGATCACTCGCACGGTGCCGCGCGGGGTGTCCCACTCGGACTCCAGGATCAGCGAGTCGCCGCGGTAGGTCCGCCGGGCCGCGGTGGGCGGTTCGGCACCGGGGGCGTAGGCGGGACCGAGCCGCCAGAAACCGTGCTCCCCTGTGCCCAGGAGGCCGGCGAAGATGGCATGCGAGTCGAAGCGGGGCAGGCACAGCCAGTCGACTGTGCCGTCCCGGCAGACCAGGGCAGCGGTCTGCATGTCTCCGATGAGTGCGTAGTCTTCGATGCGCCCGGCCACGTGCAACTCCAGTCGAACGGCCACGTCACCCCGCGTGGGGGCGGTCGCTAGTGCGGTCAAGGGTGGGGTCAGGTCAAGGGTGGGGTCAGGGATGTATGTCATGCGTCGTTGAGCCATGAAGCAAAGCAGCCGTTCGACCGTGAAGCCAAACGCGGTGCCGCACACGACAATTGTTGCTCAACGAACTGACGAGCTCTCGTTGTTCCGGCGCCGACGGGCGAGGGGTGGTGCCGTGTCGCCGGGCTGGCTCGGCAGCGAACGTCCGAGCAGGATACGACGCACGTAGATGATCTGTGTGCCGCTCCGGGCAAGCCGGGTCCGCCGAACGAGTGACCAGGGGGTGAGGAAGCGGTGACGTTCCCTGCTGCGTGTCCGGGTGTGCGCGGAGAGTGGCCGGAAGCCATCGCCCCGAGGCGCTGATACGCTGGTAGCCCGTGGACCGGTGGGAGAAGAACCCCGGAACCGCAGCGACGGCGCCGCCGACGACTCCCGGTACGGCCGGGGCGGAGGACGAACGCACCGCACCCCAGACCGCGACCACGGGAGCCCCCTCTTGGCCATGCCGCCCAAATCTTCGACGACCAAGCACATCTTCGTCACCGGGGGTGTCGCCTCCTCGCTGGGCAAGGGGCTGACCGCCTCCAGCCTCGGCATGCTGCTCAAGGCCCGGGGCCTGCGCGTCGTGATGCAGAAGCTCGACCCGTACCTGAACGTCGACCCCGGCACGATGAACCCCTTCCAGCACGGTGAGGTCTTCGTCACCAACGACGGCGCCGAGACCGACCTGGACATCGGGCACTACGAGCGCTTCCTCGACCGTGACCTGGACGGCACCGCCAACGTCACCACGGGGCAGGTCTACTCGGCCGTGATCGCCAAGGAGCGGCGCGGCGAGTACCTGGGCGACACCGTGCAGGTCATCCCGCACATCACCAACGAGATCAAGCACCGCATCCGCCGCATGGCGACGGACGAGGTGGACGTCGTGATCACCGAGGTCGGCGGCACCGTCGGCGACATCGAGTCGCTGCCCTTCCTGGAGACCGTCCGCCAGGTCCGGCACGAGGTCGGCCGCGACAACGTCTTCGTCGTGCACATCTCGCTCCTGCCCTACATCGGTCCCTCGGGCGAGCTGAAGACCAAGCCCACCCAGCACAGCGTCGCCGCCCTGCGCAACATCGGTATCCAGCCGGACGCCATCGTGCTGCGCTGCGACCGCGAGGTCCCCACCGCGATCAAGCGCAAGATCTCGCTGATGTGCGACGTCGACGAGGCCGCCGTCGTGGCCTGCCCCGACGCCCGCTCCATCTACGACATCCCGAAGGTCGTCCACACCGAGGGCCTGGACGCCTACGTCGTGCGCAAGCTCGACCTGCCGTTCCGCGACGTGGACTGGACGACCTGGGACGACCTGCTCGAGCGCGTGCACAAGCCGCAGCACGAGATCACCATGGCGCTGGTCGGCAAGTACATCGACCTGCCCGACGCCTACCTCTCGGTCACCGAGGCGCTGCGCGCGGGCGGCTTCGCCAACCGGGCCCGCGTCAAGATCAAGTGGGTCACGTCCGACGACTGCAAGACCCCGGCGGGCGCCGAGGCGCAGCTCGGCGACGTCGACGCGATCTGCATCCCGGGCGGCTTCGGCGAGCGCGGCGTGACCGGCAAGGTCGGCGCGATCAAGTACGCCCGCGAGAACAGGATCCCGCTGCTCGGCCTCTGCCTGGGCCTGCAGTGCATCGTGGTCGAGGCCGCGCGCAACCTGGCGGACATCGGCGACGCCAACTCCACCGAGTTCGACCCGGCCACCGCCCACCCGGTCATCTCCACCATGGCCGAGCAGCTCGACATCGTGGCCGGTGACGGTGACCTGGGCGGCACGATGCGGCTCGGCATGTACCCGGCGAAGCTGGCCGAGGGCTCGATCGTGCGCGAGGTCTACGACGGCAAGGAGTATGTCGAGGAGCGGCACCGCCACCGCTACGAGGTGAACAACGCCTACCGCGCGGAGCTGGAGAAGAAGGCCGGCATCGTCTTCTCGGGCACCTCCCCGGACGGCAAGCTCGTCGAGTACGTCGAGTACCCGCGCGACGTCCACCCCTACCTGGTCGCCACCCAGGCCCACCCGGAGCTGCGCTCGCGCCCGACGCGCCCGCACCCGCTCTTCGCCGGGCTGGTCAAGGCCGCGGTCGAGCGGAAGACGTCGAAGTAACACACCAGTTGTACGGTGGCCGGGGCGCGCACCCGACGGTGCGGGCCCCGGCTTTCGCGTACGTCTGAAAGGTCAGGTCACCGATGACGGGCAGCACGATCAAGGACACTCCGGAGGAGTGGGAGATCCGGGGCAGCCAGACTCCCTTCCGGGGCAAGAAGACCTCGGTCCGCACGGACGACGTGGTCATGCCCGACGGCTCCGTGGTCTCCCGCGACTACCAGGTCCACCCCGGCTCGGTGGCCGTCCTCGCACTGGACGGCGAGGGCCGGGTACTGGTCATCAGGCAGTACCGGCACCCCGTGCGGGAGAAGCTGTGGGAGATCCCGGCCGGGCTGCTCGACGTCCCCGGGGAGAACCCGCTGCACGCCGCCCAGCGCGAGCTGTACGAGGAGGCGCACGTCAAGGCCGAGGACTGGCGGGTGCTGACCGACGTCTACACCACGCCCGGCGGCTGCGACGAGGCCGTACGGATCTTCCTCGCCCGGGGTCTGTCCGAGGTCGCCGGCGAGCGCTTCGAGACCGAGGACGAGGAGGCCGACATGGAGCTGGCCCGGGTGCCGGTGGAGGACCTGGTGCGGGGGGTGCTCGCGGGGGAGCTGCACAACAACTGCCTGGTCGTGGGCGTCCTCTCGCTGGTCGCGGCGGAACGGGGCGACGGCCTCGACGCCCTCCGCCCGGCCGGGGCGCCGTGGCCGGCCCGGCCCTTCGAGGCGTAGCCGTCCGAGGGGCCGGACGGTGGCCGGGGGCGGCAGGGGGCCACGCCCCCGTCCGGTGTGACCATCGGTTGATCCGATCAGGGGATCTGTCCGCCGCGCTCCGCCGGGAACGCCGCAGGGCGTGAACTAGGCTCGGAAACGCCCGAACCGGGCTTCCGGCGGGCACCGGCGTGCGGTGGGATCGGGAGTGTGGCCCGTGACGGATCAGGCGGTGGACACGGACGGCGTACGGCTGTCCCAGGACCCTGCTGAGGATGGCGGGTTCCTGGGCCGCACCCGGGAGCTGAAGGAGTTGCGCGCCGACATCGAGCGCGCCGGTCTCGACACCCTCTCCGGCCGCAAGGCCCCCCGCGCGCGCGTGCTGCTCATCGCGGGCCGCCCCGGCTCGGGGCGCACCGCGCTCGCCGAGGAACTGGCCGCGCGGGTCGCGGACCACTACCCCGACGGCGTGC
The DNA here is from genome assembly GCF_000721365.1 of Streptomyces sp. NRRL F-5650. Lineage (NCBI taxonomy): Bacteria > Bacillati > Actinomycetota > Actinomycetes > Kitasatosporales > Streptomycetaceae > Streptomyces > Streptomyces sp. NRRL F-5650. The sequence continues at coordinate 23,485 of NZ_JOGV01000013.1, forward strand.
TGCGGGCCCGGCTGAGCGAGCCGGACGGCACCCGCGTCCCGGTCGAGCGGCTCGCCCGGGACCTGCTCACCGAGCTGGACCGCACCGCACCGCCCGGGGCCGACGAGGACGACCTCACCGAGGCCCTGCGCGCGGCGCTCGCCGACCGCAGGGCCCTGCTCCTGCTCGACTGCGTCGGCGACGCCGAACAGGTCGACGCCCTGCTGCCGGACACCCCGGACTGCCTGGCCGTCGCCGTGTCCGAGGGCCCGCTGACCGGCATCGCGGACGTCCGTCCGTGCACCCTGGGCGGCCTGGACACCAAGTCGGCCCTGGAACTGCTGGCCCGCCACACCGGGTCCGTACGCATCACCGTCGACCCCCGGGCCGCCGAGCACCTGGTCGAGCTGTGCCAGGCCCAGCCCGCCGCCCTGACCCTGGCCGGCGGCTGGCTCGCGGCCCGTCCCCAGGCGGCCGTCGCCGACCTCGCCAAGCAGCTCCACGCGGAGAGCGACGAGGGGGGTGCGCTCGACCGTGTCTTCCGCCTCGTCTACGCCTCGCTGCCCGCCACCGCGGCCCGGATGCTGCGGCTGCTCTCCCTCGCCCCGGCGGGCCTGGCCGACCCGCACACCGCCTCGGCGCTCGCCGGCTGCTCGGTGAGCGGCGCCCGCACCGTCCTGGACGACTTCGTCGCCCTCGGCCTGCTGCACGCCGTCGACTCGCCGCTGCCCGCGTACGAGGTCCCCGGATGCCTCCACGACCGGCTGAGCCGCCTCGCCCGCAGGCACGACCGGCCCGGCGAGCTCCAACTGGCCCGGGCCCGCATGCTGGAGCGGACGGTACGGCTGCTCCAGTCCTGCCGGGCGGTCACCGAGACCGACAGCCCGCAGGCCCGCGAGAAACTCCTCGCCACACCGCGCGACCTGCGGTTCCCGCACCCGAGGGCCGCCGCCGACTGGCTGCGCGCGCGGCGTCCCGCGCTGCTGGCCGCGGCCCGCCTCGCGGTCGCCGACGGCGAGCTGGACACCCTGGCGCGCCGGCTGATGTCCCAACTGGTGCGGGCCATGGTCGCCCACTTCGGCACCCAGGCCGCCGCCCCCGACCTGTACGGCGTCCACCGCCTCGTCCTCGACGTGGCCGAGCGCCGCGAGCTGCCCCGGGAGAAGGCCGCGGCCCTGCTGAACCTGGCCGACCTGGACGCCCGCACCGGCCGCACCGCCGAGGCCCTGGTGCGCTACCGGGCCGCGCTGGACGCCGGACGCGAGGCCGACGACCCGTACGCGACCGGCCGCGCGATGGAATCCGTGGGCGGCGCCCACCTGGAGCTCGGGGACTACGACCGGGCCGCCGACTGGTTCGGCCGGGCCCTCGCCCAGCGCCTCGCCCGCAACGAGCGCGCCGACGCCGCCCGGGTCTACGGCCGCATCGCCACCGCCCACACCTACGCCGGTCGCTACGGCGAGGCGGTACGGGCCTGGCGGGCGGCCGTCGCGGGGTACCGCAGGAGCGGCGACGTGGCCGCGCAGGCGCGGGCGCTGTCGGAGCTGGCCCGGGTCCAGGAGTACGCCGGGCGCCCCGAGGAGTCGCTGCACACCTGCCAGGAGGCCGTGGAGTGGGCCCGCCGGGCCGAGGACGAACGGCTCCAGGCCGCCCTGCACCTCCGGCTCGCCGACACCCTCGACCGGCTCGGCGACCCCGTCGCCGCCGGACTCCAGCGGAGCGCGGCCGAGCGCATGCTGAGGGAAGACCCCGCAGAAGCCTGCGAAACTCTTGGCGCATCGACTGAAGATTGATGCTTTGAAAGGCTAGACACAGGGAACGCCTTCATTAGACTGGCTCTGCCGCACGTTCTCCTGCGGTCTCTCCCGGTGTGCCCGCACTTGAGCGGGTATGCCTTGCAATAGCCCATCCTCTGAGCCAAGGACCGTGATCCACGTGAAGGTCGGCATCCCCCGCGAGGTCAAGAACAACGAGTTCCGGGTGGCCATCACCCCCGCCGGCGTGCACGAGCTGGTGCGCCACGGTCACCAGGTCGTCGTCGAGCACGACGCCGGCGTCGGCTCCTCGATCCCCGACAGCGAGTACGTCGCCGCGGGCGCGCGGATACTCGACACCGCGGACGAGGTCTGGGCCGCCGCGGACCTGGTCCTCAAGGTCAAGGAGCCGATCGCGGAGGAGTACCACCGGCTGCGCAAGGACCAGACGCTCTTCACCTACCTGCACCTGGCCGCCTCCAAGGAGTGCACGGACGCCCTCGTCGAGTCCGGCACCACCGCCATCGCCTACGAGACGGTCGAGCTGCCCGGCCGCGCGCTGCCGCTGCTGGCCCCCATGTCCGAGGTTGCGGGCCGGCTGGCCCCCCAGGTCGGCGCCTATCACCTGATGGCGGCCAACGGCGGCCGCGGTGTGCTGCCGGGCGGTGTCCCCGGTGTGCTCGCGGGCCGTGCCGTCGTCATCGGCGGCGGTGTCTCCGGATGGAACGCGGCGCAGATCGCCATCGGCCTGGGCTTCCACGTCACCCTGCTCGACAAGGACATCACCAAGCTCAAGGAAGCCGACAGGATCTTCGGCACGAAGATCCAGACCGTCGTCTCCAACGCCTTCGAACTGGAGAAGGCCTGCCTGGAGGCCGACCTCGTGATCGGTGCCGTGCTGATCCCGGGCGCCAAGGCCCCGAAGCTGGTCAGCAACGAGCTGGTGTCCCGCATGAAGCCCGGAAGTGTCCTTGTCGACATCGCGATCGACCAGGGCGGCTGCTTCGAGGACTCCCGCCCGACCACCCACGCCGAGCCGACCTTCCCGGTCCACAACTCGGTCTTCTACTGCGTCGCCAACATGCCCGGCGCGGTGCCCAACACCTCCACCTACGCGCTCACCAACGCCACGCTGCCGTACATCGTGGAGCTGGCCGACCGCGGCTGGCGCGAGGCGCTGCGCCGCGACCCGGCGCTGGCCAAGGGCCTCAACACCCATGACGGCAAGGTCGTTTACAAGGAGGTGGCCGAGGCCCACGGCCTGGAGTACGTCGAGCCGGCCGCGCTGCTGGCCTGAGCCGCCGGCCAAGTAGGCGACCGGAAAAGGCGATACGTCAACAGTCGTCGTCAACCGCTCACACCCGGCCGGACCTTGCCCGACAAGGTCCGGCCGGGTGTGTGTATGGTCACTTTGCGATTCTCGGTCAACTCGCCTCGAACGCAACGCTTCAACCGATTCGCGCACCGGTGAAACCTGCTGTGCGACGGCCGTACGCCCTTGACAGAGGGATGTTTCATTGCCGACACATCGGGCCGGGTCCGGCGGATTGTGTTGCTGCGGACGGCCGACACGCCATAGAGTCGCCGAACGTCGGCATGGTGCCACGCTGACCTGTCTAGAAGTTACCTGGTCACCAAGGAGGTAAGACGACTTGTGAATGAGTCGACATTTACTCCCGGGGGTGGTCAACCAGGAACGCCGGCACGGACCAGCGGTCCCGGGCGTCTCGAGGCCGTCGGCTCCGTAGCTGTACGCACCTCCGCAGCCGACCACCACAGTCCGCAGGCAACGCGGACAGCACACATGAGTATGGATGGCCAACACGTGAACGCCAGGGCCGGCGACGGAAGTGGCGCGCCACGCAACCACTTCGCCGACTACGACGAACTGCCCGAGGGGCACTTCTACGACCCCGACGCGGAGTACGAGCCGGATCCCGAGTACGCCGCCACGCTCGCGCCCGACGCGGCCCGGCAGCGCCGCGAGCGCATCGGTCCGACCGGACGCCCGCTGCCGTACTTCCCGATCCCGGGCCCGCTGACCGATCACGGCCCCGCGAAGATCATCGCGATGTGCAACCAGAAGGGCGGCGTGGGCAAGACCACGTCGACCATCAACCTGGGTGCCGCGCTCGCCGAGTACGGGCGCCGGGTGCTGCTCGTCGACTTCGACCCGCAGGGCGCGCTGTCGGTCGGACTCGGCGTCAACCCGATGGAGCTCGACCTCACCGTCTACAACCTGCTCATGGAGCGGGGCATGGCGGCCGACGAGGTGCTGCTGAAGACCGCGGTCCCCAACATGGACCTGCTGCCCAGCAACATCGACCTGTCGGCGGCCGAGGTGCAACTGGTGAGCGAGGTCGCGCGCGAGTCCACCCTCCAGCGGGCGCTGAAGCCGCTGATGGACGACTACGACTACATCGTGATCGACTGCCAGCCCTCGCTCGGCCTGCTCACGGTCAACGCGCTCACCGCGGCGCACAAGGTGATCGTGCCGCTGGAGTGCGAGTTCTTCGCGCTGCGCGGTGTGGCGCTGCTGACCGAGACGATCGAGAAGGTCCAGGAGCGGCTCAACCCCGACCTGGAGCTCGACGGCATCCTCGCCACGATGTACGACTCGCGCACGGTGCACAGCCGTGAGGTGCTCGCGCGGGTCGTCGAGGCGTTCGACGACCACGTCTACCACACGGTCATCGGGCGCACGGTCCGCTTCCCGGAGACCACGGTCGCCGGTGAGCCGATCACCACGTACGCGTCCAACTCCGTCGGTGCCGCCGCCTACCGCCAGCTCGCCAGGGAGGTGCTCGCCCGGTGTCACGCCGAGTGAGTCTGCCGGGGGCCGACGAACTCTTCCGTACGACAGGGGGAACGGCGCTCCAGGCGTCCACCCCGCGGCGACCGGCGGGCGGCGAGGCCCGGGTGCCGGGCCCGGCGGGGGAGAGCGGTCCGGCGGCCGCCGAGGACGCACCGCAGTCGGTGCCCGCGCAGGGCGGTGACGGCGAGGGCACGGAGCACGCCGCGGCGGACGCGGAACCGGGCTCGGCGGGCGAGTCGCGCACCCGGGGCACGGAGCGCTCCGCGCGGGGCTCCATGGCGGGCACGGGCACGCAGGAAGGTTCTGCCGCCTCCGGTGCCGACCGGCCCCGCAAGCGAGGCAGGGCCGCGGCGCGACGCCCCAGCGGGCGTGAGCGCCACGACGAGAAGATCACCGTGTACGTCTCCGCCGAGGAACTGATGGACCTCGAGCACGCCCGCCTGGTGCTCCGGGGCGAGCACGGCCTGGCCGTCGACCGCGGCCGCATCGTCCGCGAGGCGGTCGCCGTCGTCCTCGCCGACCTGGAGACCCGCGGGGACGCCAGCATCCTCGTACGACGGCTGCGCGGGCGGTAGCGGTAGCCTGCGGGGCCATGACCTCGAACGACGCCCCCCGCCCCGACCGCGGCCCCCGCACCGGCCGCCGGCGCGCGCTGGGCAGGGGCCCGGGGGTGCCGGCAGACCCCCGGCTCCCCGGGGCCACGCCCCAGGGCACGAGCCCGTCCGGGGCCACCGAGGCGCGGCCCGCCGAGCGGAACCCCGGTGACGGCCCGAACCCCCCGACCGGCGCACCGTCGGCCGCGGAGCGCGGGGATCCGGTGGAGGGCCGCCGGGCGGTGACGGCGGGCGTGGACGAGCGGGGCCGACCGGTCGCCGTTCCGACCGGAGGGACTCCCGGGCCCGGTGGAGTGCCTGCCGCGGACCGTGGAGGTCCGGTAGAGGGTCGTCCGGTTGCGCCCGCGGATGTGGACGAGCGGGGCCTCGGGAGGGCGGACACGGAGGCGTCCCGGGCGCTTGGAGCGGCACCGGGTTCCACCGGTGCCGGACTGCCCTCGGAGGCGGAGCCGACGGACACCGCCACCGGTACGGCAGCGGAGGCGGGGTCTGCGGACACCGCAACCGGTACGGCAGCGGAGGCGGAGGTGCCGGTGGCGACCGCGTACGGCTCGGACGCGCACGGCCGGGCGGCCACCGTGCCCGCCGGCCGGCGTCCCTGGGCGGGCGGTCCCTCCGACACCGTGCCCGCCCCGGACCAGCACTCCGGGCCGGGGCACGCTCCTGGCGGCGGGGACCATGAGGTGCACGGGCGGGCCGGTCGACCGGCCCCGGCGGCCGTCGGGGCGGAGCACGCGGCGGCGCAAGCCGCTGACGGCGCGTCCCCCGCGGAGGGGGAGCCCGCGGACGGGGAGCCCGCGGGCGGCGGCGGTGACGAGGGCTCCGGGCGGCACCGCGCCGACGTGGCCCGGGAGTCCTCGCAGGACGCCCCCGACGACGCCGGTGACGGTGTCTTCAAGGTGCGGCTCGCCAACTTCGAGGGGCCGTTCGACCTGCTCCTCCAGTTGATCTCCAAGCACAAGATGGACGTCACCGAGGTCGCGCTGTCGAAGGTGACCGACGAGTTCATGGCGCACATCCGGGCAATGGGGCCGGACTGGGACCTCGACCAGACCACCGAGTTCCTGGTGGTCGCGGCCACGCTGCTCGATCTGAAGGCGGCCCGGCTGCTGCCCGCCGCCGAGGTCGAGGACGAGGCCGACCTCGCCCTGCTCGAAGCCCGCGACCTGCTCTTCGCGCGGCTGCTCCAGTACCGCGCGTACAAGCAGATCGCGGAGATCTTCAACGAGCGGCTGGAGGCCGAGGCCCGCCGCCACCCCCGTACCGTCGGCCTGGAGCCGCACCACGCCGAGCTGCTGCCCGAGGTCGTCATCAGCATCGGCCCCGAGGGCTTCGCCCGGCTCGCCGTGAAGGCGATGCAGCCCAGGCCCAAGCCGCAGGTGTACGTCGAGCACATCCACGCGCCCCTGGTCAGCGTGCAGGAACAGGCCGGGATCGTCGTCGCCCGCCTCAAGGAGCTGGGAGAGGCCAGCTTCCGGGTGCTGGTCCAGGACACCGGGGACACCCTCACCGTCGTCGCCCGCTTCCTGGCCCTGCTGGAGCTGTACCGGGAGAAGGCCGTCGAGCTGGACCAGGAGACCGCGCTCGACGACCTCCTGGTGCGCTGGACCGGCGGCGACGGGGACGCCCAGCCGGTGGTGACCGACGAGTTCGACCGGCCGCCCGAGGCGCCGAAGGAGGAACAGAAGACGTGAGCGGAGCAACCACCGAGGCTCCGGACGGACCGGACGGAGTCGCCGGACTCGACCTCAAGCCCGCGCTCGAAGCCGTCCTCATGGTCGTCGACGAGCCCGCGACCGAGGAACGGCTCGCCAAGATACTGCAGCGGCCCCGGCGACTGATCGCGGACGCCCTGCGCGAGCTGGCCGACGAGTACGCCGTCCAGGGCCGCGGCTTCGAGCTGCGCCTGGTCGCGGGCGGCTGGCGCTTCTACAGCCGGACCGAGTACGCCGCGGCCGTCGAGGGCTTCGTCCTGGACGGCCAGCACGCCCGCCTCACCCAGGCCGCCCTGGAGACCCTCGCGGTCGTCGCCTACCGGCAGCCGGTCAGCCGCAGCCGGGTCTCCGCCGTGCGCGGCGTGAACTGCGACGGTGTCATGCGCACCCTCCTGCAGCGGGGTCTGGTCGAGGAGGCGGGCACGGAACCCGAAACAGGTGCGATCCTGTACGTGACGACGAACTACTTCCTGGAGCGGATGGGCCTGCGCGGCCTGGACGAGCTCCCGGAGCTCGCGCCCTTCCTCCCGGAGGCGGAGGCGATCGAGGCAGAGACGCTGGAAGGGGTCCCGTCGTTCGATCCGGACGCCCCGGATTCTTCCGAGGACGCAGACGACAAGACGGAATTTTGATGCGAAGCAGCAGCGGCAGGAACAGCAGCGGAAACAACGGCGGGAGCCGTGGTGGCAACAGCGGCGGCCGCGGCGGCAGTGGCGGGGGCCGCGGCAACTACCGCGGCGCCGGCAACAACCGCGACGACAAGCAGGGCGGCCGTCCCAGGAAGCCGCGCCCGGAGGAGCGGCGTTACGACGTGGGCCCCGGCGCCACCAAGGACGGCCCCAAGTCGGGCCGGGGCAGCGCGGCCCGCGGCGGCGCCAAGGGCGGCCCGAAGCGCCCCCAGCAGCGCGGCCGCAGCGCCCCCGCCACGTCCCGCGAGTACGAGACGCGGGCCGAGGAGCGCAACCGCGAGCGGTACGCGGGCAAGAAGGACGTCAAGCTGCCCAAGACCTTCCCGGGCGCCGAGCAGGAGGGCGAGCGGCTGCAGAAGGTCCTCGCACGCGCGGGGTACGGCTCCCGGCGCGCCTGCGAGGAGCTGATCGAGCAGGCGCGCGTCGAGATCAACGGCGAGATCGTGCTGGAGCAGGGCCGCCGCGTCGACCCGGAGAAGGACGAGGTCAAGGTCGACGGCCTGACCGTCGCCACGCAGTCGTACCAGTTCTTCTCGCTCAACAAGCCCGCCGGTGTCGTCTCCACCATGGAGGACCCGGAGGGCCGCCAGTGCCTCGGCGACTACGTCACCAACCGCGAGACCCGCCTCTTCCACGTGGGCCGGCTCGACACCGAGACCGAGGGCGTCATCCTGCTCACCAACCACGGTGAGCTGGCCCACCGCCTGACCCACCCCCGGTACGGCGTGAAGAAGACCTACCTCGCGCACATCGTGGGCCCGATCCCGCGGGACCTCGGCAAGCGCCTCAAGGACGGCATCCAGTTGGAGGACGGGTACGCGCGGGCGGACCACTTCCGGGTCGTCGAGCAGACCGGCAAGAACTACCTGGTCGAGGTCACCCTGCACGAGGGCCGCAAGCACATCGTCCGCCGGATGCTGGCGGAGGCGGGCTTCCCCGTCGACAAGCTGGTGCGCACCGCCTTCGGCCCGATCACGCTGGGCGACCAGAAGTCGGGCTGGCTGCGCCGCCTGTCCAACACGGAGGTCGGGATGCTGATGCAGGAGGTCGACCTCTAAGGATCACAGGGGTTGTTTCCCGCACCCGCCCTCTTTATAGTCGCAGTGACTATTAAAGGGGGTGGGTGCGCGTGCACGGCTACGACAAGCACGCTTTCGAGCCCTTCGCCGTCACCGTCGACCTCGCGGTCCTCACGCTGCGCACGGGCGCGCTGCACGTGCTGCTCGTCGAGCGCGGCCAGGAGCCGTACGCGGGCCGCTGGGCCCTGCCCGGCGGCTTCCTGCTCCCCGAGGAGTCGGCGGAGACGGCCGCCCGCCGGGAACTGGCCGAAGAGACCGGCCTGGCGGACGTGAGCGGACTGCACCTGGAGCAGTTGCGGACCTACAGCGAGCCCGGCCGCGACCCCCGCATGCGGGTGGTGTCCGTGGCCTTCGCCGCCCTGCTGCCCGACCCTCCCGAACCGCACGGCGGCGGTGACGCGGCCGAGGCCCGCTGGGTGCCGTACGACCAGGCCCCGGGCCTCGCCTTCGACCACGACCGGATCCTGGCCGACGCCCGGGACCGGGTCGGCGCCAAGCTGGAGTACACCTGCCTGGCCACCGCCTTCTGCCCCCGGGAGTTCACCCTCGGCGAGCTGCAACAGGTCTACGAGACGGTGTGGGGCACCGCCCTGGACCGGCCCAACTTCCGCCGCAAGGTCCTCGCCACACCGGGCTTCGTCGAGGCGGTCCCCGGCGCCGCCCGCCTCACCGGCGGCCGCGGCAAGCCCGCCGCCCTCTACCGCGCCGGCCCCGCCACCACCCTGCACCCGCCCCTGCTCCGCACCCCCCGGGAAGGACGCCCCGCATGACCACGACCACCGGTACCAAGCGCGCCGCCACCGGAGCGCTCACCGGCCTCGCCCTCGGCGACGCGCTGGGCTTCCCCACCGAGTTCAACGACGTCCCCTCGATCCTCGCCAAGTGCGGCCCCTGGCGGGAGATGGAACTGCCCCGGCCCGCGATCGTCACCGACGACACCCAGATGACGCTGGCCCTGGGGAAGGGACTGCGGACGGCCATGAACCGGGGAGTCCTCGCGCCCGAGGCGATGACGGAACCCGTACGGCAGGAGTTCGTCTCCTGGAACCGCTCGCCCGAGAACAACCGGGCCCCGGGCAACACCTGCCTCAGGGCCTGCGGCCTCCTGGAGCGCACGGACCGCCCCTGGCAGGACGCCTCCCAGGTCCACTCCAAGGGCTGCGGCGCCAACATGCGCGTCGCACCGGTCGGGCTCGTGCCCGGCCTCAGCGACGAACAGCGCGCGGGCGCCGCCCAGTTGCAGTCCGCGCTCACCCACGGGCACCCCACCGCGCTCGCCGCCTCCGACCTCACCGCGCACGCCGTACGGCTGCTCGCCGAGGGCGCCGAACCGACCGGCCTGGTCGGGCTGCTGCGCTCGTACGCCTACGACAACCGCACCCGCTACCACGAGCGCTGGCTCGGCGACCTGTGGAGCCGCGCCCAGGACCCGACGCCCGAGCACTTCGTCGCACGCGGCTGGGACGAGTGCCTGGCGATGCTCGACCGGCTCCAGGAGGCGGTGCGCACCGCCTCGCCCGAGACCGACCCGTGCCTGGCCGTCGGTGAGGGCTGGATCGCGGAGGAGGCCATGGCCGCCGGGCTGCTGTGCTTCCTCCTCTTCGTCGACGAGCCGCTCACCGCACTGCGCCGCGCCGCCTGCACCTCCGGCGACTCCGACTCCATCGCATGTCTGGCGGGCGCCTTCGCGGGCGCGCACCTCGGGGCCGACGCCTGGCCCGCCGACTGGGCGGACCGCATCGAGTACCGGGGCGACCTGCTGTCCCTCGGGGCGCTCTGGGACGCGTGAGCCGGCCGTCAGTGCCGGAGCGCCGAGGCCCGGCGGGTGCGGACCAGGAAGTCCTCGACGCGGCGCCGGTCCGGTTCGGGCGGGAGCGGGCTGCGGCGGGCCGCCTCCTCGGCCTCCCGGGCCAAGCGGTTCATCCGCGCCTCCACCTGCGGCCAGGGCACCTCGCCGCGCCTGACGGCGAGCAGGGACTCCCGTGCCTCGCCGACGCCGATCGTCAGGACGCCCGTGCGCAGCAGGTCGCGGACGCTGGTCAGCAGCCGCAGCAGGTGCATCGCGTGCTTCCAGCGCGGGGCGCCGTGGTTGCGCACGTCGGCGTCGAGCTTGCGGCGCTGGCCGTCCGCGTACCCGGTGAACGTCGCGTGGGCCCGGCGGGAGAGGAACGCCCCGCGCAGGGCGAGCAGTTCGTGGCCCGTGTCGTCCACGTACTCCACGAGCGGGGAGTGCAGGCACTCCAGGATGTTCGGGTTCGCCCGCAGGGCCAGTTCGCAGAAGCGTTCCAGCTCCCAGCCGAACTGCTCCTCCCCAGGACCCTCCACGTGCGTCGGCGGCTTCTCGAAGCGCCAGAACAGGGCGGTCGGGGCGAGGAAGACGCCCCGCCGGTCGGTGTCGCTGTCCTCCGTCGCCAGACCGAAGGCGCGGGAGCCCATGACACAGGCGTAGATCGTGTGGTCGCGCACCAGCGTCTCGGGGAGCGGGGTCTCGGCGGGCATGGCGGGAGCGTACGCGGGCGTGCACCCGCGGGCCGCCCCATTTCCCCGCGCCGCCGTCTCAGGGGACGGGCGTCCCCGACCGGTGCGCGGCGCGCTGACTAGGCTGGACGGACCAGGAACCGACACCTGTGTCAGCAACTTCAGCAAGGAGCATCGCCGTGGCGGTACGAGCGGTCCGGGGCGCCGTCCAACTGGAGCGGGACGAGGCCGGGCACATGAACGAGCAGGTCGCGGCCCTGCTGACCGCCCTCATGGAGCGCAACGGCCTGGCGGCCGACGACCTGATCAGCCTGTGGTTCACCGCCACTCCCGACCTGCACAGCGACTTCCCGGCCGCCGCGGCACGCGGACTCGGCATCACCGACGTGCCACTGATCTGCGCCCAGGAACTGGACGTCGAGGGCGCCATGCCCCGCGTGGTCCGGGTCCTCGCCCACATCGAGTCCGACCGGCCCCGCGCCGAGATCGCCCACGTCTACCTCGGCGCCGCCGCGGCCCTGCGCAAGGACATCGCCCAGTGAGAACCGCACTCGTCATCGGAACCGGCCTCATCGGCACCTCGGCCGCCCTCGCCCTCACCGCGCGGGGCGTCACCGTCCACCTCGCCGACCACGACCCCGAGCAGGCCCGCACCGCCGCCGCGCTCGGCGCCGGCACCGACGGCGCCCCCGACGGGCCGGTCGACCTCGCGATCGTCGCCGCCCCGCCCGCCCTGGTGGCCGACGTGCTCGCCGACGCCATGGGCCGCGGCGTCGCCCGCGGCTACATCGACGTCGCCAGCGTCAAGGGCGGCCCCCGCCGGGAACTGGAGGCGCGCGGGCTCGACCTCGCCGCGTACATCGGCACCCATCCCATGTCCGGCCGCGAGAAGTCCGGCCCGCTGGCCGCCACCGCCGACCTCTTCGAGGGCCGCCCCTGGGTGCTCACCCCGACCCGGGACACCGACACCGAGGTGCTGAACCTCGCCCTGGAGCTGGTCTCGCACTGCCGCGCGGTGCCGGTCGTGATGGACGCCGACGCCCACGACCGCGCCGTGGCCCTCGTCTCCCACATGCCCCACCTGATCTCCAGCATGGTCGCCGCGCGCCTGGAGCACGCCGAGGAGGCCGCCGTACGGCTGTGCGGGCAGGGCATCCGCGACGTGACCCGGATCGCCGCCTCCGACCCCCGGATGTGGATCGACATCCTCTCCACCAACCCGGGGCCGGTCGCCGACCTGCTCACCGACGTCGCCGCCGACCTGGAGGAGACGGTACGGGCCCTGCGCGCCCTGCAGTCCGCCGACGAGGACGAGCGCCGCGAGGGCGGCACCGGCATCGCCGAGGTGCTGCGGCGCGGCAACGCCGGACAGGTCCGCGTCCCCGGCAAGCACGGGTCCGCCCCGCGGGCCTACGAGACGGTGGCCGTCCTCATCGACGACCAGCCGGGCCAGCTCGCCCGCATCTTCGCGGACGCGGGGCGGGCCGGGGTCAACGTCGAGGACGTACGGATCGAGCACGCGACCGGGCAGCAGGCGGGCCTGGTGCAGCTCATGGTGGAGCCCAGGGCCGCCGCCGTCCTCACGGCGGCCCTGAAGGAGCGGGGCTGGGCGATCCGGCAGTGAGCGTGGGCTTGCGGACGCCTGTCGGAGGGGTCTTCGCGGCCCGGTAACCTTGTGCGGGACGCGCTCGCGTCCCGCACACCACCCACCGCACCGCACCAGGAAGGTGTCCCCTCGTGGAAAACGGCGCCGCCCCGACCGCCCCGGCCGTGATTGTCGCCATCGACGGCCCCTCCGGCACGGGCAAGTCGAGCACGTCGAAGGCCGTGGCCGCCCAGCTCGGCCTCAGCTACCTGGACACCGGTGCCCAGTACCGGGCGATCACCTGGTGGATGGTGACCAACGGCATCGACACCGACGACCCGCACGCCGTCGCCGCCGCGGCCGGCAAGCCCGAGATCGTCTCCGGCACCGACCCGGCGGACCCGGCCATCACCGTCGACGGCGTGGACGTGGCCGGGCCGATCCGCACCCAGGAGGTCACCTCCAAGGTCAGCGCGGTCAGCGCCGTCCCCGAGGTCCGGGCCCGGATCACGGAGCTGCAGCGCTCCATCGCCGCCGCCGCGCCGCTCGGCATCGTCGTCGAGGGCCGCGACATCGGCACCACCGTGCTCCCGGACGCCGACCTCAAGATCTTCCTCACCGCCTCGGCGGAGGCCCGCGCCGCCCGCCGCAGCGGCGAGCTGAAGGGCGCCGACGTCAACGCCACCCGCGAGGCCCTGATCAAGCGGGACGCGGCCGACTCCACCCGCAAGACCTCCCCGCTGGCCAAGGCCGACGACGCGGTCGAGGTGGACACCACCGCCCTCACCCTCGCGCAGGTCGTCGAGTGCGTCGTCACCCTCGTCGAGGAGAAGCGGGCGGGGAAGTGACCGCGTCCTCCGCCGCGCCCGTCCCCTCGGAGAAGGGCGCCGAGGTCGGCCGGCGCATCGGCGTCGGCCTGATGTACGGCCTGTGGAAGCCGCGCGTGCTCGGTGCCTGGCGGGTGCCCGCCACCGGCCCCGTGATCTACGCCGTCAACCACGCGCACAACATCGACGGCCCCATGGTCATGGGCGTCGCGCCCCGGCCCACGCACTTCCTGATCAAGAAGGAGGCGTTCGTCGGACCGCTCGGACGCTTCCTCACCGGCATCGGCCAGCTCAAGGTGGACCGCCACTCCGCCGACCGCACCGCCATAGGACAGGCGCTCGGCGTGCTGGCCGACGGCGGCGTGCTGGGCATCTTCCCGGAGGGCACCCGGGGCGAGGGCGACTTCGCCTCGCTGCGTGCCGGGCTCGCCTACTTCGCGGTGCGCAGCGGTGCCCCGATCGTCCCGGTGGCGGTGCTGGGAAGCACGGACCGCCCCGGACGGTTGATAAAGGCGCTGCCCCCGCTGCGCTCCCGCGTGGACGTCGTCTTCGGCGACCCCTTCGACGCGGGCGACGGCAGCGGGCGGCGTACCCGCAAGGCGCTGGACGAGGCCACCGAACGCATCCAGAAGCAGCTCACCGCGCACCTGGAAAACGCCAGGCGCCTCACCGGGCGCTGAGTGACACTTGAGTAGTGGATCACCCGGTACCGGGTGTTCCACCGATCACCACGATGAACGAGGTACGGACTTCATGAACGACCACATCCACCCCGAGGGCTCGGGCGAGGAGCACGACCACGGGGCGCTCGGCGACGCCGAGTACGCGCAGTTCATGGAGCTGGCCGCCGAAGAGGGCTTCGACGTCGAGGAGGTCGAGGGCGCGATCGAGGAGGCCGGGCACGGCCCGCTGCCGGTCCTCGCCGTCGTCGGCCGCCCCAATGTCGGCAAGTCGACCCTCGTGAACCGCATCATCGGCCGCCGTGAGGCCGTCGTCGAGGACAAGCCCGGCGTCACCCGCGACCGCGTCACCTACGAGGCCGAGTGGGCCGGCCGCCGCTTCAAGGTCGTCGACACCGGCGGCTGGGAGCAGGACGTCCTCGGCATCGACGCCTCCGTGGCCGCGCAGGCCGAGTACGCCATCGAGGCCGCCGACGCCGTCGTCTTCGTCGTGGACGCCAAGGTCGGCGCCACCGACACCGACGAGGCCGTGGTCCGGCTGCTGCGCAAGGCCGGCAAGCCCGTCGTGCTGTGCGCCAACAAGGTCGACGGCCCGAGCGGCGAGGCGGACGCCGCCTACCTCTGGTCGCTGGGCCTGGGCGAGCCGCACCCCGTCTCCGCCCTGCACGGCCGCGGCACCGGCGACATGCTGGACCGGGTCCTGGAGGCCCTGCCCGAGGCCCCGGCGCAGACCTTCGGCGCCGCCCTCGGCGGCCCGCGCCGCATCGCCCTGATCGGCCGCCCCAACGTCGGCAAGTCCTCGCTGCTGAACAAGGTCGCCGGCGAGGAGCGCGTCGTCGTCAACGAACTGGCCGGGACCACCCGCGACCCGGTCGACGAGCTGATCGAGCTGGGCGGGGTCACCTGGAAGTTCGTCGACACGGCGGGCATCCGCAAGCGCGTCCACCTCCAGCAGGGCGCGGACTACTACGCCTCCCTGCGCACCGCCGCCGCCGTCGAGAAGGCGGAGGTGGCCGTCGTCCTCATCGACGCCTCCGAGTCGATCTCCGTCCAGGACCAGCGGATCGTCACCATGGCCGTCGAGGCGGGCCGCGCGATCGTCGTCGCCTACAACAAGTGGGACACCCTCGACGAGGAGCGCCGCTACTACCTGGAGCGGGAGATCGAGACCGAGCTGGGCCAGGTGGCGTGGGCGCCGCGGGTCAACGTCTCGGCGCAGACCGGCCGGCACATGGAGAAGCTGGTCCCCGCGATCGAGACCGCCCTGGCCGGCTGGGAGACCCGCGTCCCGACGGGCCGGCTCAACGCCTTCCTCGGCGAGCTGGTCGCCGCCCACCCGCACCCGGTGCGGGGCGGCAAGCAGCCGCGCATCCTCTTCGGCACCCAGGCGGGCACCAAGCCCCCGCGGTTCGTGCTCTTCGCCTCCGGCTTCATCGAGGCGGGCTACCGGCGCTTCATCGAGCGCCGGCTGCGCGAGGAGTTCGGCTTCGAGGGGACGCCGATCCACATCTCCGTGCGGGTGCGCGAGAAGCGCGGCGCGAAGAAGAAGTAGGGACGTACGGCATGCGAGAGGGGCGCCCCCGGCCGGGGGCGCCCCTCTCGCGTCGGTGGCCCGGCGGTCAGGTTCCGGACCGCGGGGCCGGTGGCAGCGCGGCCGGGACGTGGTGCGTGCCGCTGACGCGCTGCCACACCGACTGCTGGCCGACGCGGGCGCTCTGGGCCCCCGCGCTGTAGGCGCCGTAGCCGCTTCTGCCGCGCGGGATGCTCCGGAAGGCCGTGAAGGCCAGCTCCTCCTCGCCGCTGCGATCGCCGGGCAGCGATCGGAAGGACCGGACGTACTCGGCGTAGAGCGCGTCGTAGATCGGCGTGGCCGAGGGGCCGCCGTGGCGGTGGAAGGCGTCGTATGCGTACACGTATGTCCAAACGACCTCGCGCGGGAAGGGATGCGGCCCAGGTGACGGCCGTCCGGCAGCCGCGTGAACGGGCTCAGGTTCCGGCCAGCGGCAGGGCCGCCGCGACGAGCTGTCCGTTGGCCGCCGCCTTGTCCAGCGCGTCCCGCAGCAGGTCCTCGCGCGGCTGCCGGCCGATCGACCCGACGGGCGCGGCGAACATCAGCACCTGCTGGTGCTTGTTGGCCGCCGTGCGCCAGCCCTCGGTGACCTGGAGCGGCTGGTGCGCCTGCCACCAGGCCACCGGACGGCCGCCGTTCGTCCCGGGCTGGAGCACCGCGTGGAGCTGGCCCATCGCGAGCAGGACCGACCAGCCGTGCAGCACGGCCGGGGCGGACGCCAGCTCGGTGACCGGCATGAAGCCCTGCTCGATCAGCAGCGGCAGGAAGTCGTCGCCGGCGCCGGTGGTGCCGGGGCGGGCGATGGGAGAGGTCGGCTCCACCACGAGGGCCGGGTGCAGTTCTCCGGCGATCAGGATCAGTCCGCTGGTCACGCCGAGCACGGCCTGCTCGGGCGAGGCCTTCTGCGGGGCGGCGGGAGCGGGCTCGGAGCGGGCCTGGTCGGCACTGATGGACCGCACGGCCCCCTGGAGCTGCTCCTCGGTGACCTTGACGACCTGCGAGGGCAGGCAGCCGGCGTGGGCGAAGGCGAGCACGGCGGTCTCGTCCCCGATGAACAGGACGGTGCTGGTGCGCTCCTGCTCACAGTCGCCGGGAGTGCGGCAGGACGTGCAGTCGTAGCTGCCCGGGGCGGACTCCCCGGCCAGCAGGCGGTCGGCTTCTTCGTCGCCGATCTCGGCGCGTACGTCGTCGCTGACGTCGAGCATGCGCGGCACGGGTGGCTCCCTCGGATGCGGTGCGTGGCCGGACCGGGTGGCTCCCGGGCCGTGATCCGGGCGGGTCCCGGCTCATGCAAGGACAACGGGCGATCCGTGGCGGGAGTCACGCCCCCCGGCCGACGGAATCGAACCGTGCGACGCAGGGGGCCCTCCGGGACGACGGACGGTGCCGCGGTCCCAAGTCGGCTGCTGAGAGCGGAGGTTGAGCGGACGAAGCGGATCTCGCCGACGAGTCCGTGAGTCGACAAATCATGAAATCAGCGAATGAACAGGGTGACCGGAAAGAGCCGTTACCGGGCGGTCTCCCCGGTCGTGACCACATCGCAATCGGACACGGACAACCAGATGGCGGGGTTCCGGGTCTAACCGGACGACACGCAGCCCACGGGAGGTACCGCACCGCATGACGCCGCCGGCCCCGCCGGCCGCCCCGCTGCGCGCCGACTGCATCGGCGACTCCGCGGGCGGCCTGACCTTCGACGTCGCCGCACGCGGTAACACCGGAGCGGCCCTGCTCATCCTGCGCCGCCGCGCGGGCGACGACTGTGCCGACGCCGACGGAGAAACGGTCAGCCTCCCGCTGGCCCCGGCGGCGGAGGGCCGGCTGCGGGCCGCGCTGCCCAGCAGCGTCTCCCTGCCCGAGGGCCGATGGGACGCGTACGCCCGTCTGTCCGACGGCGAGCCGCGGCGTCTGGTGCCCGGCGTCACCGACCTGCGCTCCCTCGCCGAGCGCACCCCCAGCGGCCTGCGCGGCCACGTCGCCGTCCGCATCCCGTACGCCACCCGGCAGGGCAACCTCACCGTCCGGAGCTGGCTGCGCGCCCCGCACGCCGAGGCGGTGGACCTGAGCCCCGCACGGGGCGGCCTGACCGTGCGCGGGCGGGTCTACGGCACCCAGCTCCTGCCCGGGGCCGACGCGGAGCTGCGCGCCCGGCCCGGTGACGGCGCGGGCGGCGCCGGCGAGGGCGGTGTGCGCCGGGTGGAGGTCGCCGCCGACCGGACGGAGTTCGCCTTCACCGTGCCCTACGACGATCTGGTGCCCGGCCTCTGGGACCTGTGGCTGCGGCCCGCCGGTCCCTCCGGCCCCGCGGTGCGCCTCGCGCGGCTGCTGGACGACGTCGCCGACAAGAGCCCCGTCTTCACGTTCCCGCGCACGCGCGTACGGACGCCGCACGGCCCCGTGGAGGCCGGGCCGTACTACACCCGGGACAACGACCTGTCGCTCGCCGTCGCACCGCTGGACACCTGACCGCTTCCGTCCGATGTTCGATTCGCGTAAGCGCTGTGCCCATGCTTGTACGGGGGGGCGCGCGGAAGTCCGTTCGGACGTGTGCGGGGGCGAAATGCGGGGCGGCGCCCGGTACCCGGGGCGTGTATTCCGTGCGTCTATTCGAGAGTTCGCCGGAACATACGGGAATTCACCTCGGCCGCCTGCGCAACACGGGCAGAACCGTCCGTTCGTGTGAACGCGTTCCACCAAAACGCGCCTCATGATCCTGTGACAGAAATGTGACCGTAGGTGCACCTGTGGCCCGTGTTACCGGCTTGGGCTTCCCCGCTCCCGGGGCAGGGCATAGCGTGGCGGCATGGCACCGATTCCGACACCACCGGCCGAGCCCCAGGACAGTCCGGACACCTACGTCGGCCTCGAATCCGGCGCCGCCGAACGGCTGGCGCGGGAGCGGGGCTGGTCGACGGTGCGGTCCCTGGCCCCGGGCACGGTCATCACCATGGAGTACCGCGTGGGCCGCCTCAACTTCGAGGTGAAGGACGGCAGGGTCGCCCGGGCCTGGAAGGGCTAGCCGGGCCTCCGGGGGAGCGGTCAGCCGCCCGACAGGGGGCGTGCGGCCGGGGCCGAGCTGCGCGGGTGGCGGTCGGCGTGCGGCGGCCGGCGGCTGCCGGCCGGGGCCCCCGGTGCCCGGTCCGAGCGGGCCGTGTGCGGGCCCGGGGCCAGGTGCGCGGGGGGCCGGGCGGTGCGGGGCGCGGCGACCGGCTCGCGGACCGGTGCCTCCGGCCGGCCGGCCGCGGGCGGCCTGACGGCCACGGGCGGGCCGAGCGGTCGCCGGGCCGTCCTCCTGCGGCCGCGGCGGGCGAACCAGCGGTCGCGCAGGCCCAGGATCCACGCCTCCGCGCGGCTGATCAGCGGCTCGAACCAGGGGAGTGCCAGCAGGATCAGCAGTCCCGCGGCCCAGCCGAGGAGCACGTCGCTGAGCCAGTGCGTGCCGAGGTACACGGTGGACATGCCCACGCCGAGCGAGGTGACCGCCGACAGCGCGGACAGCCAGCGCCGGGCGCGGTGCGTCGAGGCCAGGTAGGCGAGGATGCCCCAGGTCACGACGGCGTTCGCGGTGTGACCGCTCGGAAATATATCGCCGCCGAGCCACATCTCGTTGGCGCCGATCGTGGTCGCGTAGTGGGGGCCGAGCCGGCCCATGCCGTACTTGGCGGCGCCGACCGTGATGTTCAGCAGGAGCAGCGAGACGCCGAGCGCCAGCAACGGGCGCAGGGTGTGCTGCCGCCAGGAGCGCCAGCCGAGCCAGGCCGCGACCATCACCGCGGTGGGGCCGCGCTGGCCGAGCACCACGTAGTAGTCGACGAACGCGTGGATCTGCGGCCACTGCTGGTAGGGCCGGAAGAACATGACCTGCCAGTCGAGCCGGACCAGCCACGAGGTGATCACCACGGCCCACACGATCGCGAGGTAGAACGCGAGGGTTCCGGCGAACAGCGCGAACCTGTGCCGGGACATCTCCGGCGCGTCCAGGAGCTCCGGACGTTCCGGCTCCCGGTCCAGTCTCGCGAACACCCGGTCCAGACGGGTGGGCTTCCGTTCGGTACGCACCCAATCGACGTTACAGCGAGTGAGGAGTGATCCCTGACGAATCAACGGATTTGTGATGACGATGTGATGTGGGATTCCTCTCAAGCGGTGCCTTATTTCCGGGTAATCCGCAATGCGTGCAGGTCGTGGGCTTCAATTCTTTTGATCTGCCCGGTCGGCGGTTTTATCGTGCTTATGAATTCGTTCACCGAATGCTGGTGCGGAATTGTTCCGCCGGTCATCGGGCGCTCCCCGCGGGCAGGGCGCGGGTCAGGGCGGCCCGGAGCCGTTCAGCCAGAACGCCCCGTACACCGCGGACGCCGCCGCGACGCCGCACACGACCGCCGCCGACCCGGCGGTACGCAGCCGGGCCAGGCCCTGGGCCAGGGGGAACAGCAGCGGGAAGGCGGGCAGCAGCAGCCGGGGCTTCGACCCGAAGTAACTCGACGCGCACAGGGCGAGCAGGGCGACGATCCCCGTGTACACCAGCAGCGGGAGCGGCTGGCGCCGCCTCACGCACACCACGTGGAGCCAGACCAGCAGCGCCACCGCGACGATCAGCCCGACGCCCGCCAGCGCCCCCGGCAACGACGTGAACTTCCCGGCGACGAACCGGGCGAAGGCCGCGCCCCCGTCGAAGCCGTTGCGCCAGCCCGCCTGGACGTCGAGGTAGCCGAGCGGGCCCTTGCCGGTGCGGTGGCCCACCCACAGGACGTAACCGGCGGCACCCAGGGGCGCGAGCAGCATGCCGAGCACGCGCCGCGCCCTCTCCCGGCCGTCGCGGCGGTCACCGTCCCGCGCGAACGCGACGGCCGCGGCCGCCCACACCGCCGCCGTCACCGCGAGCCCCACCGGGCGGGTCAGCCCGGCCAGCGCGGCCAGCGCCCCCGCCGTCACCCAGCGCCCGGTCAGGACCGCGTACAGCGACCAGGCGGCCAGCGCCGTGAACAGGGACTCGCTGTACGCCATCGACTGGACGATCCCGACCGGCAGCACGGCCCACAGCAGCACCGCGCACACGCCCGCACGGCGGCCGTACACGTGGTCCGCCACCGCGAAGATCCCCCAGGCCGCGGCGAGCGAGGCGAGCAGGCTCACGGCGAAACCCGCGTCCGCGTACGACAGCGGGGCAACGGCCGCGCCGAGCCGCTCCAGCCAGGGCAGCAGCGGGAAGAAGGCCAGGTTGGAGTGGACGTCCCCGTTGGGCAGCCGCACCTCGTAGCCGTACCCGAGCTCGGCGACCCTGGTGTACCAGAGGGAGTCCCAGCGGGCCGTCAGTAGCGTGTAGGCGCTCTTGTCGCGCGCGGCGCTCCACAGGGCCAGGGCGAGCAGGCCCAGGGCGCGTACGGCCGTGTAGCCGAGGAGCGCCGGGGCGGCCCGGCGCAGGGCACCGGGCGGACCCGTGGCGCCGGAGCGGCCCGCGGTGCGCGTTTCAAGATCCGTCACGGACTCGATTATCTGCCGGGCGCGGGGGCCGCCGAACCGCCGGGGCGGGTGCGACCGCGGCGGCAGTGGCGCACGCCACACGGGCGGCGTGGGATGTGTGAGGCCCGCCACGTGTGTGCTGCGCGGTCTCGCGTAACCTGACGAGTCACTCGCGTTCCGTTGCACGGCCGGAGCCCCCCGCTCCGCTCCGGCCGAGCCGCAGGGGGAGTCCCCACCCCGCTGCCCGCCGGACGCGAGGGAACATCTTGGAGGTACGTACATGTCCGGGACGACCACGGCCGCCGCCGCGCCGCGCCGTCGGGCGGCCGGGGCCGGTGCCAACCGCTGGGTGGTCCTGGTCGTCCTCTGCGTCAGCCTGCTGCTCGTCGCCCTCGACGCGACCGTGCTGCACGTGGCGGTCCCCGCCGTCACCGAGGACCTCAGGCCCGGCGCCATCGAGCTGCTCTGGATCGTCGACGTCTACCCGCTCGTCTGCGCCTCGCTGCTGATCCTCTTCGGCACGCTGGGCGACCGGGTGGGCCGCAGACGGATCCTGCTGCTCGGCTACGCCCTCTTCGGCGTCGCCTCCGCGTTCGCGGCCCTCGCGGACAACGCCCAGGTGCTGATCGCGGCCCGCGCGCTGCTCGGCGTGGGCGGCGCCATGATCATGCCGGCGACGCTGTCGATCCTGCGGCAGGTCTTCCCCGACCGGCGGGAGCGGGCGCTGGCCATCGGCATCTGGAGCGCTGTGGCCGCGGTGGGCGCGGCGGTCGGGCCCCTGCTCGGCGGCTTCCTGCTGGAGCACTTCTGGTGGGGCTCGGTCTTCCTGGTCAACATCCCGCTGATGCTGGTCAGCCTGCCGGTGGGGCGGCTGCTGCTGCCCGAGTCCAAGGGCGACGGCCGCGGGCCCTGGGACGTGGTCGGCGCGCTGATGGCGGCGGCCGGGCTGTTCGGCGTCGTCCTGGGCGTGAAGCGCCTGGGCGGCGGGGAGCCGGTGGCGAGCCTGCTCACCCTGCTCCCGCTGGTGCTGGGCGCGGCGCTGCTGACCGGCTTCGTGCGGCGGCAGCGGCGGCGCGCGTACCCGCTGGTGGACCTCGCGATGTTCCGGCGGCCGGCGTTCAGCACGTCGGTGGGGTGCATCGTGCTGGCGATGCTGGCGCTGGTGGGTCTGGAGCTGATCGCGGCGCAGTACCTGCAACTGGTGCTGGGGCTGTCCCCGCTGGAGACCGGGCTGCGGCTGCTGCCGCTGACCTTCGCGGCGATGGCGGCGGGGCTCGCGGGGGCGCGGATGCTGCGGCGGTTCGGGCCGCGGCGGATGGTGTGCGCGGGGTTCTGCCTGACGGCCTTCGCGGTGCTGCTGCTCACGGCGATGGGCCGGGCCGACAACGGCGCGCTGCTGCTCGCCGGGTTCGTCCTGCTCGGCTTCGGCCTGGAGACGACGCTGTTCGGGGCGTACGAGTCCATGCTGAGCGAGGCGCCGCAGGAGCAGTCGGGGGGTGCGGCGGCGATCGGCGAGACCTCGTACCAACTGGGCGCCGGGATCGGCATCGCCCTGCTGGGCAGCGTGATGAATGCGGCGTACGCGCCCGGACTGACGGGCGGCGTGGCGGGGGTGCCGTCGTCGGCGTCGTCGGCGGCGGGGCATTCGCTGGGGGAGGCGTACGAGGTCGCCGCGCAGCTCGGGGGGCCTGCCGGGGCCGCGCTGCGGCGGGCCGCGGGGGACGCGTTCGTGCACGGACTGCACGTGACCTTGGTGGTGAGTGCCGGGTTGCTGCTGCTGGGGGCGGTGATGGCGTTGCGGCTGCCGCGGGTGATGCAGTGCGAGGAGGTATCCGTGCCCGCGCCCCGGGAAGCGGTGGAGTCCCGCGTCTCGGCGTGACCCCACGGTCTCGTCACGGCCCTGCTGCGGAGTCGCGACATCGCGGGAGCGCGCGGTGCGCCACGACCTGCGCGACGCCCCTTGTGCGTGGCGTCGCACGGACTGCCGTGGGCCGTCCGCACCGCAAGCCGCCGAGGGTGGGGCACCCCCGGCGACGACGTGCACCTTGGCACCGAAGGCGACCGGGCCGCGCGGGGACGCGGGACGGGGGGACGCGGGGACGCGGGGACGCGGGACGCGGGGCGAGCATGGTGGACGTGCGGGGCGCCGCATCGTAACGTCGGCAGCGACAGCCGTGACTAGCGGCGCTAGTTTTAACCGTCCCGGAGGGTGTCCCATGGCCGCGTCCCCCAAGTTGCCCGCGTTCGACCCCGCCGATCCCCTCGGCATCGACGACCTGCTCGAACCGGAGGACCTGGCGGTCCGGGACACCGTGCGGGGCTGGGCCGCGGACCGCGTACTGCCGTACGTGGCGGACTGGTACGAGAGGGGCGAGCTGCCCGGGATCCGGGAACTCGCGCGCGAGCTGGGGGCCGTCGGCGCGCTCGGCATGTCCCTGGAGGGATACGGCTGCGCCGGGGCGAGTGCCGTGCAGTACGGGCTGGCCTGCCTGGAGCTGGAGGCGGCCGACTCGGGCATCCGCTCGCTGGTCTCCGTGCAGGGCTCCCTCGCCATGTACGCCATCCACCGCTTCGGCAGCGAGGAGCAGAAGCGGGAGTGGCTGCCCCGCATGGCCGCGGGCGAGGTCATCGGGTGCTTCGGGCTGACCGAGCCCGACCACGGGTCCGACCCGGCCGGGATGCGCACCCACGCCAAGCGGGACGCCGGCGGCGACTGGGTGCTCAACGGGCGCAAGATGTGGATCACCAACGGATCGGTGGCGGGTGTCGCCGTCGTCTGGGCGCGGACGGAGGGGGGCGTCCGCGGGTTCGTCGTGCCGGCCGGCAGCCCCGGGTTCTCCGCCCCCGAGATCAAGCACAAGTGGTCCCTGCGGGCCAGCGTCACCAGCGAACTCGTCCTCGACGACGTACGGCTGCCCGCCGACGCCGTGCTGCCGGAGGTCACGGGGCTGCGCGGGCCGCTGAGCTGTCTGTCGCACGCCCGTTACGGAATCGTCTGGGGTTCGATGGGCGCGGCCCGCAGTTCCTTCGAGGCGGCCCTGGAGTACGCGAAGTCGCGGGAGCAGTTCGGGCGGGCCATCGGCGGCTTCCAGCTCACCCAGGCCAAACTCGCCGACATGGCGGTGGAACTGCACAAGGGGATCCTGCTCGCCCATCACCTCGGGCGGCGCATGGACGCCGGCCGCCTGCGTCCCGAGCAGGTCAGCTTCGGCAAGCTCAACAACGTGCGCGAGGCCATCGAGATCTGCCGTACGGCCCGCACGATCCTCGGGGCCAACGGGATCTCCCTCGAATACCCCGTGATGCGGCACGCGACGAACCTGGAATCGGTGCTCACCTACGAGGGCACCGTCGAGATGCACCAGTTGGTGCTGGGCAAGGCGCTCACCGGACTCGACGCCTTCCGGTGAGAGGCCGGGGGTGGGGGGGGGCCGTGGTGCGCGGCCCCGCCTCAGCTCTGGTTGAAGAAACCGTCGGAACGGTGCGCGGCGGGCTCGCCGCTGATGACCTGCGTGTCGGCCGGGCTCAGCAGGAACACCCGGGTGGACACCCGCTCGATCGAACCGCGCAGGCCGAAGATGAGCCCGGCCGCGAAGTCGACGACGCGCTTGGCGTCGGTGCCCTCCATGGCCGTCAGGTTCACGATGACCGGGACCCCGTCCCGGAACAGCTCACCGATGGCCCGCGCGTCCCGGAAACTGTCCGGGGTGACCGTCGCGATGCGGCGGCCCCTCTCCTCGGCCACGTCCGAGGCCACCTTCACCCGCGGGTCCGTGACCCAGGCGTCGCCGGTCTCGTTGCCCTCGGAGTAGTCGTCGTCGTAGTAGCGCTCGTCATCGTTGTCGTCGACGAGGCCGAGCCACGCACTCGCCTTGCGTACCGATCCCATGGACGCCTCCTCTCACAGCGGTCTTTCGTGCTTCCGCATCCCTATGGTCATCCATGATGCGGACGTCGCGCCAAGTGGATAGACGCCGCGCGGGGGGTTTGTGACGGTACTGGTGCACAGCCGATCCGTCGAGAGTCCTTGTGTCCCAAGGGTCGTTTCCCAAACGGGTGCTGACCGTGAGTGAAATATGATTCTTCACGGCACACGGGTGAGGACGGGCGCGTACGGGTGAAGGCGGTGGTCGGTACGATGCCGCAGCTCAGCGTCGTACCAACCACGGGGGAGCGTCGTGTTCGGAATCGTCAGGCCGTGCAGGCACCGGCTCGGAGAGAGCCTCGCGAGCCAGTGGATGGCTCATTTGTGCGGGTTGTGCCTCGCGCTGCGCAAGGACCACGGACAGTTCGCACGGATCGTGACGAACTATGACGGACTGCTCATATCGGTTTTGACGGAGGCTCAGGCCGCGCCGGGCGGCTCCGGCGCCGGACGTCGCACCGCGGGCCCCTGCCCGCTGCGCGGGATGCGGACCGCGTCCGTCGCGCACGGCGAGGGCGCCCGGCTCGCCGCGGCCGTCTCCCTGGTGCTGGCCTCGGCCAAGGTGCGCGACCACGTCGCCGACGGGGACGGACTGCTGGCCCGACGGCCGGTGGCGCTCGCCGCCCGCCGGATCGCCGGCGGCTGGGACGCGGCGGGCGCACGCGGTGGCAGCGCCGTCGGATTCGACACCGCCGTCCTGGTGGACGCCGTGGACCGGCAGGGCGGCATCGAGGCGCTCGCGGGGCCCGGCACGCCGCTGCTCACGGTCACCGAGCCGACCGAGACCGCGACCGCCGCCGCGTTCGCGCACACCGCGTACCTCGCCGGGCGGCCGGCCAACGCCGCTCCGCTCGCCGAGGCCGGGCGGCTCTTCGGCCGGCTCGCCCACCTCCTGGACGCCGTGGAGGACCGGGAGGCCGACGCCGCCTGCGGCGCCTGGAACCCGCTCACCGCCACCGGCACACCGCTCACCGAGGCCCGGCGGCTGGCCGACGACGCCGTGCGCGGGGTGCGGCTGGCCCTGCGGGAGGCCGAGTTCACCGACGGGCGGCTCGTGCACCGGCTGCTCGTGCACGAGCTGGGCGCCTCCGTGGACCGCGCGTTCGGCACCCTCTCGTGCGCCCACGGGAGCCATCCGTACGCCCCTCCCGGCAGCACCCCGGGCGCGCCCGGCGGCCCCGGCGGGCCGACGCCCCCCGAGCCGCCGCGGCGCGACCGGCGCGGGCTGCTCGCGGGCTGCGCGGTGTGGCTCGGGCTCGCCTGCACCTGCCAGATGTGCTGCGGCACGTTCGAGGACCCCTGGAGCAGGCAGCGCAGGGACGGGCTCTGCTCCCAGTGCGACTGCGGCAACTGCGGTGACTGCTGCGAGTGCTGTGACTGCTGCAACAACTGCTGCGGCGGCGACGGGTGCGACTGCGGCTGCGACGGCTGCGACTGCGGCTGCAGTTGCTGAGGCGCCGTCGGCCCGGCCCCGTCGGTTCGGCCCCTGCCGGCCCGTCAGTCCTTCAGCTCCGGCGGTGAGATCTCCGACTTCGCTATCGCCGACTCCGTCGTGCCCCACTTCTTCAGGATGCGGGCGTACGTCCCGTCGGCGATCAGCCCGTTCACCGCGGCCCGCAGGGCGGGCGCCAGCGCGGAGCCCTTCTTGAGGGCGAAGCCGACGTCCAGGCGGTGGAACTCGTTCAGGAACTTCAGGCCCTGCTGGTGGGCGACCGCGTAGCGCAGGCCGTTGATGGTCGACATCACGACGTCGCTGCGCCCCTGCTGGAGCGAGGACCACAGCGCACCGGGCTCGCTGTACGTCTGCACCGTGTACGCCTCGTCGCCCGCGTCCGTGCACAGGTGACGGCTCTCCTCCAGCGTGGCCTCGAAGGTGGTGCCGGCGCCGGTCGCCACCTTCAGGCCGCACAGTCGCCGGAGGTCGGTCACCTCGGACAGGTCGCTGTCCTCCCGGGCGGCGAAGCCCTGGCCGTCGTTGATGTAGGTGACGAAGTCGATGGTCCTGCGCCGCTCCTCGGTCACCCCGAAGTTGCTGGCACCGACGTCGTACTTGCCGCTGTCCAGGGCCGGCAGGATCGCCTCGAAGGATGCCTGCTCGGTTTTGAGGGTGAGGCCCAGCGCCTTGGCGACGGCGTGTGCGAAGTCGACGTCCTGGCCGGTCAGCGTCTTGCCGTCGGACAGATAGGTGGTGCCCGGCGGGGTGCCGCCGACGCTGACGGCGAGGGTGAGTTCCCCGGTGCCCGGCGGCAGCAGGCGCACGGCGTCCGCGTTGCGCCGGACGCCGGAGACGACGTCCGTGGTGGGGACCGCGCCGGAACCCGCCGCCGCACCCGCGACGTCCGTGGCGGGGTCACCGGATCCGCACGCGGTGAGCAGCAGGGCGGCGCAGGCCACCAGGGCGGAGGGGAGCAGCAGGCGTTTTCGGGCGCGCGAGGGCGTACGCATCGTCAGTGGTCTCCTGAGAGCGAAGGCGTGGGACGGCGGCGCGAGGGGAGGGGTGCGTGCGCGTGTGAAGGCGGGCCGGCGGCGGGCGGACCCGAGAAAACCCCGACGGGATCAGGCGATCAGGCGATCACGCGACCGGGGCAGGCAGGGCGTCGGCTCAACAGGAACAGGACCACACTCGACCGAAGTCGATGTGGGAGCGCGTGACCAGCCACTGCTGCGGATGCATGGGCCAAGTGGAACAGGCATCGGGTTCCGCGTCAACGCGTTGAGATGTGCGGCTCACAGTGTGGACAGCCTTGACAGCGGACGGAAACACCCCCGTACTCTCGGCGCACGGCCATGCTGAGGGGCTCGGCCGTGTGAAGGCACCACCCACCGTGTCCGACTGACTCGATGTCACGGAGCCTTCGCATGACCTCCGACACCCTCGCCAAGTCCGCCGCCGTGCCGCAGAGCCCGGACCGGCCCGACCTCCCGCGGATCGTCCCGCAACGCCACCTCGGCCAGTGGACGGCCGCCGCGGCCGTGCTCGTCCTGCTCGCCCTCGCCGTCAACTCCGTGCTGCGCAACGACGCCTTCCAGTGGGACGTCGTCGCCGACTGGTTCACCTCCGACTCCGTCCTGCGCGGACTGTGGCTCACCCTCTGGCTCACCGCCGTCGTCATGGTGCTCGGCTTCGCGCTGGGCACCCTGCTCGCCGCGTTCCGGCTCTCCGCCAACCCCGTGCTGCGCGCCGTGAGCTGGGGCTACGTGTGGCTGTTCCGGTCGATACCGATCCTGGTCCAGCTACTGCTCTGGTTCAACATCGGCGCCCTGTACCCGCGGGTCCTCGGCGTGAAGACGGTCGACCTGCTCGGCCCGGTCACCGTCGCGGTCATCGGCCTGACCCTGCACGAGGCCGCGTACGCCGCCGAGGTGGTGCGCGGCGGCATCCTGTCCGTCGACCGCGGCCAGGTCGAGGCCGCGCAGGCGCTCGGCCTGAGCCGGTGGCGCCGGTGGCGGCGGATCGTCCTGCCGCAGGCCATGCGCGCCATCGTGCCGCCGGCCGGGAACATGCTGATCGGCACCCTCAAGGGCACCTCCATCGTCAGCGTCATCGCCGTGCAGGACCTGCTCTACTCGGTGCAGCTCGTCTACCACCGCACCTACCAGGTCATCCCGATGCTGATGGTGGCCACCCTCTGGTACACCGCGGTCACCTCGCTGCTCGGCATCGGCCAGTACTACGTCGAGAAGCACTACGCCCGCGGCACGGAGCGGACCCGGTGACCCGCCCCGCGCAGGACACCCGGGCCTCCCTGGTCGTCGTCGGCGCCGGACCGCGCGGCACCGGACTGCTCGAGCGCGTCGCCGCCAACGCCCCCGAGCTGTACGACGGCCGCGGCCTCGACATCCACCTCGTGGACCCGCATCCGCCGGGCGCCGGACGGGTCTGGCGCGACCGGCAGTCCCCGCTGCTGTGGATGAACTCGCACGCCGAGGACGTCACCATGTTCACCGACGACACGGTCGACATGGCCGGCCCGGTACGGCCCGGGCCCACCCTGCACGAGTGGGCGGCCCTGGACGGCCGCACCTTCGCCGACCGGCGGACCCAGGGCACCTACCTGCGCTGGGTGTACCAGCGCGCCGTGGCGGGGCTGCCCCCGAACGCCGTCGTGTACCACCACGCGCGCCGCGCGCTGCGGGTGGAGGGTTCGGGCGAGGAGCGCCAGCGGGTGTGGCTGGAGGGCCGGGACACCCCGCTCGCCGCCGACCTGGTCGTCCTCACCCTCGGCCACCTCGACGCCGAACCCGACGACGAGCAGCGGGAGTTGTCGGCGTACGCCCGGGCGCACGGCCTCGTCCACCTACCGCCGGACTTCACCGCCGACAGCGACCTGTCCGTGCTGCGCCCCGGGGAACCGGTCCTCGTGCGCGGACTCGGGCTGGCCTTCGTGGACCTGATGGTGCTGCTGACCGAGGGCAGGGGAGGGCGGTACGCCGGGGACACCTACATACCCTCCGGACGGGAGCCGGTGCTCTGGGCCGGCTCGCGGCGCGGAGTGCCGTACCACGCGAAGATCGGCTACGACTGGACCGGAGAACGGCCGCCGCTGCCGAGGTTCTTCGGGCCGGCGGAGACCGAGGCGCTGCTCGCCCGGCCGGACGGCTTCGACTTCCGGCGCGACGTGTGGCCGCTGGTGGAGAAGGAACTGGGCTTCGCCCACTACCACCGCCTGTTCACCGCCCACCCGGAACGGGTGTGCACCGACCGGGCCGGCTTCGAGGCGCGGTATGCCGCGGCCGGCCCGGACGAGCGGGCGGCCCTCGTCGCCGCCGCCGTGCCCGACCCGGCCGACCGGCTCGACCTGGCCGCCCTCGACCGGCCCCTGGACGCCGTGCGGTACGGCTCGCACGCACAGCTCCAGGACGGGCTGCGCCGGTACGTCGAGGCCGACCTGCGGCGTCGGCACGACCCGGCGCACAGCCCCGACCTGGCGGTCTTCCTCGCCCTGCTCTCCGTGTACGGACAGCTCGTCCGGCTCGGCGACGTCGGCGGCTGGTGGCACGGCTTCTTCAGCCTCCTGGCCTCCGGTCCGCCCGGCCCCCGGCTGCGGCAACTGCTCGCCCTGTCCCGGGCCGGCGTCGTCCGCTTCCTGGGCGCCGGGACGACGGTCACCGCCCGGGACGGGGTCTTCCGGGCGACGAGCACCACCGTGCCGGGCGCCGCCGTGGAGGCCCGGGCACTGGTCGAGGCCCGGCTGCCGCACCCCACGGTGGAACGCGCCCGCGATCCGCTGCTGCGCGCGCTGCACGCCGACGGCGCCGCCGCGACGCCGGACGGACTGCTGGCCGTGGACCGCACCGACGGGCGGGTGCTGGACCGGGCCGGACGGCCGCACCCGCGGCGGTTCGCGCTCGGCCCGCACACCGACGCGCGCGGTTCGGGCGCGTTCACCCGGCCCCGTACCGGTGGCGTCGCCTTCCGGCAGAACGACGCCACCGCGCGGGCCGTACTGACCTTCCTGCGGACCCCCGGACAGCCCGGGGCGTCCGGCCACCCCCACCCCCTGCTCGAGGAGTCCCCGCGATGAGCACCGGCAGCGACACGGACGTCATGGTCGACATCAGGGACGTGCACAAGAGCTTCGGCCCGCTCCAGGTGCTCAAGGGCATCGACCTCACCGTGCGCGCCGGTGAGGTGACCGTGGTCCTCGGCCCCTCCGGTTCCGGCAAGTCGACGCTGCTGCGCACCGTCAACCACCTGGAGAAGGTGGACCGCGGCCTGATCAGCGTGGACGGTGACCTCATCGGCTACCGGCGCAGCGGCGACCGGCTGCGCGAACTGCCCGAGCGCGAGGTGCTGAGACAGCGCACGAGGATCGGCTTCGTCTTCCAGGACTTCCATCTCTTCCCGCACCTGACCGTGCTGGAGAACATCACCGAGGCCCCGGTCTCCGCGCTGAAACGCCCGCGCCGCGAGGCCGTCGACACGGCCCGGCGGCTGCTGGAGCGGGTGGGGCTCGCGGACCGGGCCGGTGCCTTTCCCCGGCAGCTCTCCGGCGGGCAGCAGCAGCGGGTGGCCATCGCGCGGGCGCTCGCCCTGGAGCCGCGGCTGCTCCTGTTCGACGAGCCGACGTCCGCGCTCGACCCCGAGCTGGTCGGCGAGGTGCTCGACGTCATCGGGGACCTGGCCCGCCAGGGCACCACCATGATCGTCGTCACGCACGAGATCGGCTTCGCCCGCGAGGTCGCCGACACGGTGGTCTTCATGGACGACGGACGCATCGTCGAACAGGGGCCGCCCGGCGACGTGCTGGACCGCCCGCGGCACGAGCGCACCCGGGCCTTCCTCTCCAAGGTCCTGTGACGGCAGGGCTGTTGACGCGCACCGAGCGCACCGAGCGCACCGAGCGCACAGAGCGAACCGAGCGCACTGAGCGCACCGAGCAGACAGAAAGGGACGATTCCGCATGACCTCCTCGCACGGCAGCGGGCGGCTGCACCTGGCCGCCGCACTGGACCGGCGCTCGGGCCACGACGCCGAGGCGTACGCGGCCGCCGCCCGGCTCGCCGAACGCGGCGCGCTCGACTTCGTGACCCTGCACGACGGCTTCGCCCGCCCCGGCCCCGACGCGCTCGCCGTCCTGTCCCGGCTGGCGCCCCTCACGCGCCGCGTCGGCCTGGTCCCCACCGTCACCACCACCCACACCGAGCCCTTCCACGTCCAGGCGGCGGTGGCGACCCTCGACTGGGTCAGCCGCGGCCGGGCGGGCTGGCGGATCGACGTGTCCACCACCGAGGGCGAGGCACGCCTCTTCGGCCGCCGCGACGCCGCGCCCGCCGACGTGCTCTGGCAGGAGGCCGGCGAGGTCGCCGACGTGGCAGCACGGCTGTGGGACAGCTGGGAGGACGACGCCGAGATCCGGGACGCGGCCACCGGCCGCTTCATCGACCGGGACAAGCTCCACCACGTCGACTTCACCGGTTCCGCCTTCTCCGTCAAGGGCCCCTCGATCGTGCCGCGGCCCCCGCAGGGGCACCCCGTGCGCGTGGTCGAGGCGACCGGCCGGGCCGCACGGGCGGTGGCGGCCCGGTACGCCGACGTCGCCCTGGTGCGCACCGCGCTGCCCGCCCGGGCCGCCGCCGCGCGGGCCGAGCTGCGGGCGGCCGCCGCGGCGCACGGCCGCGACCCGGACGACCTGCGGGTCCTCGCCGCCCTGGACGTCGACCTCGGCGACGGCGAGTACGCGGCCGACCCCGGCCACGGCGGAGGCGGCCCCCGCGTCACCCCGCACGGCCCGCTGTACCGCGGCGGCCCCGTCGACCTGGCCGAACTGATCGTCTCCTGGCACCGGGACGGCACCGTCGACGGCTTCCACCTGACGCCGGTCGACCCGCACCGGGACCTGGAACGCCTCGTCAACGGCACCGTGTCCCTGCTCCAGCACCGGGGACTGTTCCGCACCTTCTACCCGGGCAGCACGCTCCGGGACCACCTGGGCCTGACCCGGCCCGCCAACCAGTACGCCGTCACACAGGGAGCGTCATGACCGGACCGAAACCGCCGCAGCCCGCACCGCCGCACCCCACACCGGCACAGCGGAAGCCGGGGCAGCCGAAACGGATGCACCTCGCCGCGCACTTCCCCGGCGTCAACAACACCACCGTCTGGGCCGATCCGCGCTCGGGCTCGCAGATCGACTTCGCCTCCTTCGAGCACCTCGCGCGCACCGCCGAACGCGGCCTGTTCGACTTCTTCTTCCTCGCCGAGGGGCTGCGCCTGCGCGAGCACAAGGGCCGCATCCACGACCTGGACGTGGTCGGCCGCCCCGAGTCCCTGACCGTCCTGAACGCGCTCGCCGCCGTCACCGGGCGCCTCGGACTGGCCGCCACGGTCAACGCCACCTTCAACGAGCCCTACGAACTCGCCCGCCGGTTCGCCACCCTGGACCACCTCAGCGGCGGCCGGGCCGCCTGGAACGTGGTGACCTCCTCCGACGCCTTCACCGGCGAGAACTTCCGGCGCGGCGGCTACCTGGACCGGTCCGAGCGGTACACCCGCGCCGCCGAGTTCGTGGCCGCGGCGCGGACGCTGTGGGACTCCTGGGCCCCCGACGGCACTCCCCGCCCCTTCGCCCACCACGGCCGGCACTTCGACATCGCGGGCGAGTTCACCCTGCCCCGCTCCCCGCAGGGGCACCCGGTGGTGATCCAGGCGGGCGACTCCGACGAGGGCCGGGAGTTCGCCGCCTCCTCGGCGGACGTGATCTTCACCCGGCACGGCACCCTCGAGGCGGGACGCGCCTTCTACGCCGACGTGAAACGCCGCCTGGCGGCGTACGGCCGCAGCCCCGGCGACCTCAAGATCATGCCCGGGGTCACCGTCGTCCTCGGGGACACCTCCGCCGAGGCGCGGGAGCGGGCCGAGGAGATCCGGTGGCAGCAGGTCTCGCCGCAGACCGCGCTGCTCACGCTGGAGCAGGTCTGGGGCGTCGACCTGTCCGGGTACGACCCCGACGGACCGCTGCCCGACGTGGACCCGGTGGCCGACCCGCAGCTCAGCCAGGGGCGGACCCGGCACGGCGACAGCCTCGCGACCGCCGAGAAGTGGCGGGCCCTGGCGCAGGAGCGGGGACTGTCCATCCGGCAGACGGTGATCGAGGCGAGCGCCCGGCAGTCCTTCGTGGGCACGCCCGAGGAGGTGGCCGCGGAGCTGACGGAGTTCGTGGCACGGGACGCCGCCGACGGCTTCATCCTCGTACCGCACCTGACCCCGGGCGGGCTGGACGAGTTCGTGGACCGGGTGGTCCCGCTGCTCCAGGAACGGGGCGCGTTCCGCACCGCCTACGAGGGCGGCACCCTGCGCTCCCACCTCGGACTGGCCGAGCCGGTACGGCAGGCTTGAGCCATGACGAGGACGGCACCCGGCGCACCCGGCGGCGCATACGACGACGAGTCCGGCGCGTGGCGGCGGTGGCACGAGCAGCGCGTCGCCACGGTCGCGGCGCCCCACGGGCCGCTCGCGCTCACCGGCACGCACTGGCTGGAGGACCATCCGGACGGGCGACTTCCGGACATCCCCGGGCGGTGGACGGCGGACGGCGACGCGGTGCTGCTGACGGCCGCCGCGGCGGACGGGCTCACCGTGGACGGGCGGCCCCTGGACGGCCGGGCGCGGCTCACGGCCGACCCGGGACCGGCGGGCGCGGCCCGGGTGGCCCGCGGCGAGCGGCGGCTGGTCGTCCTGGTCCGCGAGGGCCTGTGGGGCGTGCGCGACTTCGACCCCGCCGCCCCCGCGCGGAGGGCGTTCAGCGGCATCGCGGCCACGCCGTACGACCCGCGCTGGTCGGTGCCGGGGCGCTTCACCCCGTACGGCGCCGGGCGGCGCCGGGTGCGGGTGGCGAACGCGGACGGCCGGGAGCGCGGGCTGACGCTCGACGGGGAGTTGGCCTTCGAACTGGACGGGCGGGAGCACACGCTCCAGGTGAGCGTCGAGGACGACGGCTCGCTGTGGGCGGTCTTCGCCGACGCCACCAGCGGCAGCACCAGTTACCGCTTCCGTTTCCTGCGCCCGGCCGCGCCGGACGCCGAGGGGCGTACGACGGTCGACCTCAACCGCGCGCTGCTGCCGCCGTGCGCGTTCGCCGGCCACTTCGTCTGCCCCTTTCCGCCGCCGGGGAACACCCTGACGGCCCGCATCGAGGCGGGGGAGCGCGAACTGCGCTGAGAGCCCACGGGTGTTGAGCGGGGTCGGGTAAAGGTCGTTCAAAGCTTGACGGCCGAAAGGCACCCTTGCGCCGACCGGTCGTTCGGCCGAATACTCCAACCTCAGCGCTTGTCAGGGGCACGACCATCGGGAACCCCGGAGGTCCGTTCCTGGCTGCGCCTCACGGGCCCCCAACCCCACGAGAGGGGCCCCCGACTTCCCCTGTGGAGGAACGAAAAGTGAGGATCAAGCGCACCACCCCCCGCAGCGGCATCACGAGACGGACTCGGCTGATCGCCGTATCCACCGGCCTCGTGGCCGCCGCAGCCGTCGCGATCCCCAGCGCCAGCGCGGCACCCACCCCGGCCACCTTCAGTGCCGCCGAGCTGAGCAGCGCCGGCAACGCGGTGCTCAAGGCCGACGTCCCGGGCACCGCCTGGGCCGTCGACAGCAAGTCCGGCCGGGTGCTGCTCACCGTCGACAGCACCGTCTCCCAGGCCGAGATCGCGAAGATCAAGGAGCAGGCCGGCGACAAGGCCGGCGCGCTCACGATCAAGCGCACCCCCGGCACGTTCAACAAGCTCATCGAGGGCGGCGACGCCATCTACGCGAGCAGTTGGCGCTGCTCCCTCGGCTTCAACGTCCGCAACAGCAGCGGCGCCGAGTACTTCCTGACCGCCGGTCACTGCACCGACGGCGCCGGCACCTGGTGGTCCAACTCCGGGCACTCCACCGTGCTGGGCACCACGGCCGGATCCAGCTTCCCGGGCAACGACTACGGCATCGTCCGGTACACCAACACGTCGGTGAGCAAGCCCGGCACCGCGGGCGGCGTGGACATCACCCGTGCGGCCACCCCGAGCGTGGGCACCACCGTCATCCGCGACGGCTCCACCACCGGCACCCACAGCGGCCGGGTCACCGCCCTGAACGCCACCGTCAACTACGGCGGCGGCGACATCGTCTCCGGGCTGATCCAGACCACGGTCTGCGCCGAGCCCGGCGACTCCGGCGGCCCGCTCTACGGCAGCAACGGCACCGCGTACGGTCTGACCTCCGGCGGCAGCGGCGACTGCTCCTCCGGCGGCACGACCTTCTTCCAGCCGGTGACGGAGGCCCTGAGCGCCTACGGGGTCAGCGTCTACTAGGCCGTCGGCCCGTTCGGTCGCTCACCGTTCGACGAGCCCCCGTACACCGAAGCGGTGTGCGGGGGCTCGGCCGTGTCCGGAACCGGGGGAGACGGCCACGGAACGGTGAAGGCCGTGTGACCACACTGGAGTTGTCGTGCGCACGTCCTGAAGTCGACCTTGTGCGCGGCCTGTGGAATCGGAAGAGTTAACGATCGTCAACCAGCCTTCCGGTTCACGGGGTCCCCACAACCTCGTGGACCGACCCCCCACAGGAGGACGTGAGTTGAAGCACCGACGCATACCCCGGCGACGGATCGCCGTAGTGGGTGCGGGCATCACCGCACTGGTCGCGGCCGGAGTCACCTTCCAGACCGCCAACGCGAGCGAGGCCACGACGGCCGCGCCCGAGACCCTGTCGGTCACGGCGGCCGGAAAGCTCGCCTCGACGCTGATCGGCGACCTCGGCACCGACGCGGCGGGCACCTACTACGACGCGCAGGCCAAGAGCCTGGTCGTCAACGTGCTCGACGAGAGGGCCGCGCGGACCGTCGAGGAGGCCGGCGCCAAGGCGAGAATCGTCGAGAACTCGCTCGCCGACCTCAAGAGCGCGCGCACCACCCTCGCCGAGGACGCGACCATCCCGGGCACGTCCTGGGCGACCGACCCGACCACCAACAAGGTCGTCGTCACCGCCGACCGCACGGTCTCCAAGGCCGAACTGGCCAAGCTGACCAAGGTGGTCGACGGGCTGGGCGCCAAGGCCGAGCTCAAGCGGACCAAGGGCGAGTACAGGCCCTTCGTCGCGGGCGGCGACGCCATCACCGGAAGCGGCGGGCGCTGCTCGCTCGGCTTCAACGTGACCAAGGGCGGCGAGCCGTACTTCATCACCGCCGGCCACTGCACCGAGGCCATCTCGACCTGGTCGGACTCCTCCGGGAACGTCATCGGCGAGAACGCGGCGTCCAGTTTCCCGGACAACGACTACGGCCTGGTCAAGTACACCGCCGACGTGGACCACCCGAGCGAGGTGAACCTCTACGACGGTTCCTCGCAGGCCATCTCGGGCGCCACCGAGGCCACCGTCGGCATGCAGGTGACCCGCAGCGGCTCCACCACCCAGGTGCACGACGGCACGGTCACCGGCCTGGACGCCACCGTGAACTACGGCAACGGCGACATCGTCAACGGCCTGATCCAGACCGACGTCTGCGCCGAGCCCGGCGACAGCGGCGGCTCGCTCTTCTCGGGCGACCAGGCCGTCGGCCTCACCTCCGGCGGCAGCGGCGACTGCACCTCGGGCGGCGAGACCTTCTTCCAGCCGGTGACGGAGGCCCTGTCGGCCACCGGTACGCAGATCGGCTGACCGGCCTCACCCGCACACCGTGAAGTCCCGTCCCGCGCGCGAGGGGCGGGACTTCCGCGTGCGTCCCGGGTGTGTCCCGCGGCGTCCCGCTTGCGTCCCGCGGCGTTCCGCGTGTGTCCGGGCCCGGCGGGGTGTCCGCGTCCCCGGTGGTCAGCCGGTCGTCGCGGGCGGCGGCTCCGCCTCCCGCCGTCCGCGGCGCGGCAGCACGGCCGCCAGCATCGTGATCGCCGACCCCAGGACCGCCCACGCCCACAGCACCAGCAGGGCGGCGGTCGTGTCGTTCCCCTTGAAGTAGGCGATCGAGCGGGCCGCCCAGGTGCCGGCCCCCGGTGGCAGCGCCGGGCCGATCGCCTTCCAGAACGGCGGCAGCAGCGGCAGCGGGAAGGCGCCGCCCGCGCTCGGATTGCCGGCGATCACCACCAGCAGGATCGCCAGCCCGATGCCGACGATCCCGAAGACGCCCTGGAGGGCGAGTGTCGCGGCGCCCACCGCGAAGGTGATCAGCGCGCCGAGCCCCCACAGGTCCAGCACGCCGCCGGGCAGCGCGCCCAGGATCGGTCCGATGATCACCGCGCCGCCGAGCCCGCCGACGATCGCGACCAGCGCCATCGCGATCAGCCGGATCGCCGCCCGGCGCGGGTTGGACGGCCGGGCGCCGGTGCTGATCGCCAGGATCGAGGCGCACAGGTAGCCGCCCACGCACCAGCCCACGACGAGGTAGAAGGACGACAGCCCGTTGAAGTCGTGGGGCGAGGCCGGGGCCACGTCGACGGTCCGCACCGTACGGCCCTCGGACTGCTCGACCTGGCCGACCAGGCGCTCCAGGCTGGTGGCGAGGGCGGTGCCGCCGCCGGAGGCGACCAGCAGGGTGTCCTGCGTGCCCTCGGGGTTCACGATCAGGGCGCCGTCGATCTCCCGGTTCATGATCTGCTCCCGGGCGTCCGCCTCGTCGGCCACCGTGCGCGGGTCCAGCGGGGAGCCGGGCAGCCGCTCCAGTTGGCCGGCCGTCTGTCCGGCGGCCGCGCCGGGTGCGGCCACCCCGAAGGGCACGTCCGTCGGTTTCGGGTGGTGCAGCGCCCCCACGTAGGAGGCGATGAACAGGAGCTGGAGCGCGATCACGCCGAGCACGAGCAGGGTGGCCCGTGGGGTGACGGCGTCCTTCACCTCACCGAGGAAGGAGCCGCTGCGGGTGCGGGGGCCCGGTGTGTGTGACATGTCCCCACAGTCCGGGTCGGGGCGCGTTCGCGCAGGTGGGGCGGGGCCGAATGGATGTCGTACACACATTCGAGGATGGAGGTATGGTGGGTGGAGTAGCTGGGAACAGGCGTTCGATAATGGCGTTCGGGCATACGTGGTCATGCGTCTGTTCATGAGTCGGGAGGTGCGTGATGCCGGGTTTCACGCACCTGCACACCGTCTCCGGGTTCTCCGCCCGCTACGGCGCCTCCCACCCGGAGCGCCTGGCCGAGCGCGCCGTCGAACGGGGCATGGACGCCCTCGCCCTCACCGACCGCGACACCCTCGCGGGCACGGTCCGCTTCGCCAAGGCCTGCGCGAGGGCGGGCCTCCGTCCGCTGTTCGGCGCGGAGCTGGCGGTCGCCGCCCCCGAGCCCGGGGCGGAACGCACCGCCACCTCCGTGCGCCGGGACCGCCGCCGCACCCCCGTGCGCGGCGGCGCCTTCGTCGACGAGTCGGCCCCGCGGGTGACCTTCCTCGCCCGCGACGGCGCCCGCGGCTGGGCCGACCTGTGCCGCCTGGTCTCCGCCGCCCACACGGC
The DNA here is from genome assembly GCF_000721365.1 of Streptomyces sp. NRRL F-5650. NCBI lineage: Bacteria > Bacillati > Actinomycetota > Actinomycetes > Kitasatosporales > Streptomycetaceae > Streptomyces > Streptomyces sp. NRRL F-5650. The sequence goes on from NZ_JOGV01000013.1 coordinate 62,568, forward strand.
GGAGGGCTCCCCGCTGCTGTCCTGGCCCGACAACCACGCCGACGGCCTGACCGTCCTGCTCGGCCCCGGCTCCGACGTCGGCCGCGCCCTCGCCGCCGGCCGCCCCGACCGCGCGGCCAGGCTCCTCGCCCCCTGGCGGGAGGTCTACGGCGACGCCCTGCGCCTGGAGGCCGTCTGGCACGGCCGCACCGGCACCGGCCCCGGCTCCCTGCGCCTGGCCTCCCGGACCGTCGGCTTCGCCGCGGAGCAGGGCGTCCGGCCGGTGCTCTCCAACGCCGTCCGCTACGCCGACCCCGGTCAGGGCGAGGTCGCCGACGTCCTGGACGCCGCCCGCCGCCTGGTCCCGATCGGCGCCACCGGGGAACGGGACTCCGGCGAGGCCTGGCTCAAGGACGCCGGTGCCATGCGGGACGCCGCCGAGCGGATCGTCGAGTCCGCGGGCTTCCGGCGCGAGGCCGCCCACCGCCTGCTGGAGCAGACGCAGGCCACGGCCGCCGGGTGCCTGGTCGATCCCGAGGACGACCTCGGCATGGGCGCCGTCCACTTCCCCGAACCGCACCTCGTCGGCGCCGGCCGGCGCACCGCCCAGCGGGCGCTCGCCTCCCGGGCGGCGGCGGGCATGGTGCGGCGCGGCTACGACCGGCGCCCGGGTCACCGGGAGTACTGGGAGCGGATGCACCACGAGCTGGACATCATCGCCCACCACGGATTCGCCTCGTACTTCCTCACCGTCGCCCAGGTCGTGGACGACGTACGGCACATGGGCATCCGGGTCGCCGCGCGCGGTTCCGGCGCGGGCTCGCTCGTCAACCACCTGCTCGGCATCGCGCACGCCGACCCGGTCGAGCACGGGCTGCTGATGGAGCGGTTCCTGTCCAGGGAGCGGGTCGTGCTGCCCGACATCGACATCGACGTGGAGTCCGCGCGGCGCCTGGAGGTCTACCGCGCGATCATCGGCCGCTTCGGCGCCGAGCGGGTCGCCGCCGTCGCCATGCCGGAGACGTACCGGGTGCGCCACGCCGTCCGCGACGTGGGCGCCGCCCTGTCCATGGACCCGGCCGAGATCGACCGGATCGCCAAGTCCTTCCCGCACATCCGCGCCCGCGACGCCCGCGCGGCGCTGGCGGAACTGCCCGAGCTGAAGGAACTGGCGGGGGAGCAGGAACGGTACGGCAGGCTCTGGGAACTGGTCGAGGGCCTGGACGCCCTCCCGCGCGGCGTCGCCATGCACCCCTGCGGCGTCCTCCTGTCCGACGCCTCCCTGCTCTCCCGTACGCCGGTGATGCCGACCAGCGGGGAGGGCTTCCCGATGGCCCAGTTCGACAAGGACGACGTGGAGGACCTCGGGCTGCTCAAGCTGGACGTGCTCGGCGTGCGGATGCAGTCGGCGATGGCGCACGCGGTCGCCGAGGTGGAGCGGGCGACGGGGGAGCGGGTCGACCTGGACGCCGTGCCCGAGGGCGACCCGGCGACGTACCGGATGATCCGGTCCGCCGAGACGCTGGGCTGCTTCCAGATCGAGTCGCCGGGCCAGCGGGACCTGGTGGGGCGGCTGCAGCCGTCCACCTTCCACGACCTCGTCGTCGACATCTCGCTCTTCCGGCCCGGCCCGGTCGCCGCCGACATGGTGCGGCCGTTCATCGAGGCCCGGCACGGACGGGCGCCGGTGCGCTACCCGCACGAGGACCTGGCGGAGCCGCTGGCGGGGACGTACGGGGTCGTCGTCTTCCACGAGCAGGTCATCGACATCGTCGACATCATGACCGGCTGCGGACGCGGCGAGGCGGACCGGGTGCGGCGCGGGCTGTCCGACCCGGAGTCGCAGGGGCGGATCAAGGTGTGGTTCGCCCAGCACGCGACGGCGAACGGGTACGACGCGGAAACGATCCAGCGGACCTGGGAGATCGTCGAGGCCTTTGGCAGCTACGGCTTCTGCAAGGCGCACGCCGTCGCCTTCGCGGTGCCGACGTACCAGTCGGCGTGGCTGAAGGCCCATCACCCGGCCGCCTTCTACGCCGGATTGCTCACCCACGACCCCGGCATGTACCCCAAGCGGCTGCTGCTGGCGGACGCGCGGCGGCGCGGGGTGCCGATCCTGCCGCTGGACGTGAACAAGTCGGGGGTCGCACACAGGATCGAACTGGTGTCTGATTCGCGGCGGGCGCGTTCACGGAAGCCCGCCGCGTGGGGCCTGCGCCTCGCCCTCTCGGACGTGCACGGCATCAGCGAGGCCGAGGCGGAACGCATCGCCGCCGGGCAGCCCTACGCCTCCCTGCTCGACTTCTGGGAACGGGCCCGCCCCAGCAGACCGCTGGCCGGACGGCTCGCCCAGGTCGGCGCGCTGGACGCGTTCGGCGCCAACCGCCGCGACCTGCAACTGCACCTGACCGAACTGCACCGCGGCGCCCGGGGCGGACGCGGCGACCAGCTCCCCCTGTCCGGCGGACGGAGGACCGCCTCCGCCGGGCTGCCCGACCTCACCTCGGCGGAGAAGCTCAGCGCCGAACTCGGCGTGCTGTCCATGGACGCCTCGCGCAACCTGATGGACGACCACCGCACCTTCCTGCGCGAGCTGGGCGTGGTGTCGGCCAAGCGGCTGCGCGAGGCGCGGCACGGGGAGACGGTGCTGGTCGCGGGGGCCAAGGCCGCCACCCAGACCCCGCCGGTCCGCTCCGGCCGCCGCGTCATCTTCTCCACCCTCGACGACGGCAGCGGCCTGGTCGACCTCGCCTTCTTCGACGACTCCCACGACGCCTGCGCGCACACCGTCTTCCACTCCTGGCTGCTGCTGGTGCGCGGGGTGGTGCAGCGGCGCGGCCCGCGCAGCCTCAGCGTCGTCGGCTCCGCCGCCTGGAACCTCGCCGACCTGCTGGAGGTGCGCCGGGAGGAGGGCCTGGAGGGCGTCGCCGACCGGCTGGCCGCGGCGGGCGGAAGCCGGGAGGGCGACGATCCCGGGGGCGGTCCGGAGCGCCGCCGCCTCGCCGGTTCGGACGGGCGGCCCGCGCCGGCCGGCTCCGCGGCCCGGGACCCGATGGAGCAGCGGAAGATCCGCATGTCCACGGGGTACGAGATGCACCCCTGGGCCGATCTGCGCCCCGCGGGCGAAGGGCCCGCGGTCGGAAGGAAGTTGTGGCACCAGAGTCCGGGGAGTGCGGGATGACGATTCTCTGCGTACGTTTCCAGCTACCGCCGACGCGTGAGGCGGCCCTGCCCGAACTGCTCGGACTGCTCGAGGAGTTCACGCCGGTCGTCGAGGCGCTGCCGCCCGACGGCGCGCTGGCCGAACTGCGCGGCGCCGAACGGTACTTCGGGCGCGACGCCGTGGAACTGGCCGCGGTGATCCGGGTCCGCGCCCTCGCGCTGTACGGCGTGGACTGCGTGATCGGCGCCGGACCCGGCCCGATGCTGGCCCGCATGGCCCTGCGCGACGCCCGGCCGGGGCTGACCCGCGCGGTACCCGGCGGCGAGGAGCGCGCGTTCCTCGCCGGCAAGCCGGTCGCCGCGCTCCCCGGCGTCGGCACCGCGACCGCCCGCACGCTGTGCGAGTACGGCCTGGACACCCTCGGCCGGGTCGCCGCCGCGCCGTTGCCCACGCTCCAGCGACTGGTCGGCGCGAGGGCCGGCCGCGAACTGCACGAGAAGGCCCGGGGCGTCGACCGCGGCCGGGTCGTCCCCAACGGCGTCTCCCGGTCCCTGGCCGCCGACCGGCCCTTCGACCACGACGAACTCGACCCCGACCGCCACCGCCGCGCCCTGCTCTCGGCCGCCGGGGAACTGGGCGTCCGGCTGCGCGCCGTGGGCAAGGTCTGCCGCACCCTCACCCTCACCGTCCGCTACGCCGACCGGTCGGCCACCACCCGCAGCCGCACCCTGAAGGAGCCGACCGCGCACTCGGCGGCGCTGACCCGGACCGCGTACGACCTGTACGAGGCGCTCGGCCTCCAGCGCGCCCGGGTCCGCGTGATCGCCCTGCGCGCCGAGGGCCTCACCCCCGCCGAACAGGCATCCCACCAGCTCACCTTCGACCCCGTGGACGAGAAGGTCCGCCGGATCGAGGAGGTGGCGGACCGCGCCCGGGCGAAGTTCGGCCCGCGGGCGGTGATACCGGGCTCCCTGGCGGCGTGAGCCCCGGTCCCGCCGGTCAGTTGGCCCACGGGGGAGCGAGGCGGGTGCCGTCGGCCAGCTCCGCCGTCAGGCCGACGGACGTGGTGACCCAGGAGGTCGCGGTCCGGTCGGTGGGATTCTCGACGGCGAGGGTCGCCCCGCGGTTGATGATCACCGTGTCGCCCGCGGCGACGCGCTCGGTGCGGCCGTCGAGGGTGATCAGCAGCTCGCCGGTGAGCAGGTGGAAGACCTCCTCCCGGTCCACGGTGTGCGCGGGCGCCTTCGTGCCCGCCGGAATCTCGCCCCGCCAGGCGCACAGCTCCTCACTGCCGGTGCGGGGGCCGGCGTACGACACGAAACGCGCGCCGTGGATCTCGTGGACGACGCCTTCGGACGAGCGGACTACGGGCATGGCGGGCTCCTCCCGATCTGCTGGTCAAGCAGCTTGACCATTACTGTCGACCTTATGGTCAAGCCGCTTGACCAATGTGTCAAGAGTGTTTCAATGCCCCCGTGCAGAACTCCGACGCCATGGCCCTCACCGCCGCACTGCTCGCCGCGGCCGGCGGACTCACGCGGCGCATCCACGAGGGGGTCGTCGCCCGCGGCTTCGACGGGATGCGGCCCGCGCACGGTTTCGCCTTCGCCCGGCTCGCCCCGGACGGCGCGACCGTCACCGACCTCGCCGTGCACCTCGGGACGACCAAGCAGGCGGCCAGTCAGCTCGTCGAGGAACTGGTCCGCAAGGGCTACGTCGAACGCCGGCCGCACCCCGCCGACGCCCGGGCCCGGCTGGTCGTGCTGACCGAGACGGGGTGGGCCTGCACGCGGGCCGCGGAGGAGGCCGCGGCGGAGGCCGTGGGGGAGTGGGCCGAGGTGCTCGGCGAGGACGGGGTGCGTGCGGTGCGTGACGGTCTGCTGCGCGTGGCGCCGGGTGGGCCGGTCCGGCCCACCTGGTGACTCCGGTTCCGCCCGGCGCCACGCCGGACGGACCCCGCGTTCCCCCGTCCCCCGTCCCCCGTGCCGCCGGTCAGCGCCCGTGCCGGCCGCCGCTCGCCGCGCGCCGGCGTACCGACGCGAACAGGGTGGCCGCGCCGAGCGCCAGGGCGGCGGCGCCGCCCACCGCGATGTACGGCGTGGTGCCGTCCCCGCCGGTCTCGGCGAGGTTCTCGGTGCCCCCGCCGGCGGCCTTGACCTGGTTGGGCCGGGCGGCGCCGGGGGTCTCCTCAGGGGTGCCGGGGGCGGCCGCCGGGTCAGTCGGGTCCGTGGTGGTCTCCGCGTCCTGGTCGCCGTGACCGTGGTGCTCGATCGTCGACTTGTCGGCCGCCGCCGCGATCTGCTCCTCGGACGGCGCGGAGGCCTCGGGCGCCGGGGCGGCGCCGCCGGCCGGGTCGCCGCCGGTGTCGCTTCCCGCACCGGCACCGGCACCTGCGCCGCCGAAGGTGACGTCCGAGCAGGAGTAGAACGCCTCGGGGCTGTCCGAACGCTGCCACACCGCGTACAGCAGGTGCTTGCCGGAGCGCTCGGGCAGGGTGCCGGAGAACGTGTAGAAGCCGCCCGAGGCGACCGGGTCGGTGGAGGTGGCCACCGGGGCGGACAGGTCCAGGTCGCCCCAGCCGAGCGGCTGCGACGGGTCGTAGCCGGGCTTGGTGATGTACACCTTGAAGGTCCCCTTGTGCGGGGCCGTCACGCGGTACTTGAAGGTGTACGGACCGCTGCTGACGCTGGTCGTGGGCCAGTCGGCGCGGGCCAGGTCCAGGCCCTTGAACGCCGGGTCGCCCGCGCTGCACAGCTTGCCGTCCGGAATCAGCTCCTGGTGCTTGCCGGCGGCGTTGCCGATGCGGATGCCGTTCCAGTCGTAGAGCGCCTGCGTGCCGCCCGCCGCGACCGCCGCCTTGCACGCGGCCGACGTGGGGTTCTCGGGCCCTTCGGCGTGGCACTGCGAGACCCGGCTGACCGGGTCGCCCATCGAACCGTGTGCCGACGCGGGGGCGGCGGCCAACGTGGTCAGTGCGAGCGGGGCGAGACCGGCGACGGCGACGGCGACGGCCTTGCGGGACGCGGACGGTGCGGGCATGCGGAACTCCTCGGAACGGTCACGTGGGACTGGGGGAACTCGGGCCGGAACCCGTGGGGTTGAGCAGCAAGCTAGCCCCAGAAGACCGCGGGAACGCCTGCTGGAGGCGCGTGACGGAGATCCTTATGGTCGCGTTAAGGGAGTGCTCAGGCTGGGCTGAGGCAGCTACCGTTCGCGGTATGGAACGACAGTCCGTACGGCCGGCCGTCGCCTCGGACGTACCGGCGGTGAGGGCCGTGACCGACGCCGCGTACCGTCCCTACGTCGCGCGCATCGGGGTGGTGCCGCAGCCCATGGAGGCGGACCACGCGGCGAACGTGGCGGCGGGGAAGGTGTTCGTCACCGACGAGCCCGGCACCGGCCGGGCGGGACCCGTGGGCCTCGTCGTCCTGGAGGTGCGCGCGGATCACCTCTTCCTCGACAGCATCGCCGTCCACCCCGACGCGCACGGCAGGGGAGTGGGACGGCGGCTGCTGCGGTTCGTGGACGCGCACGCGCGTGCGCTGGGCCTGCCCGAGGTCAGGCTCTGCACGAACGCGATGATGTGGGAGAACCGGCAGATCTACCCGAAATACGGGTACGACGTCGTGGAACGCCGGGTGGACGGACCCTACGACCGCGTCCACTACCGCAAGCGGCTGTCCTGAGGCGTCTCATGGCCGGACCCGCCCCGTCAGCTCTCGGGCCACCAGGTGCGCGCGATGTCCTTGCGGACCTCCGGACGCCCCGAGGGGCGCTCGTCGATCTCCTCGCGGACTCGGCGGGCGTCGGTCTTCTTCAGGGGCTTCTGCACGGTCAGACGGCGCATGGCTGCCTCCTTACGGATCCACCGGGTTCCGCGTTCTCACGGAGGTAGACCCTTTCCCCGAGACTCACTCATCGATGCATCCCTGTCAGTGGCGGTTGTCACGTCCCCGCGCCCCGACTCCGTTGTCAGTGGCGGCTGTCACCCTGGGTGCATGAGCGAGAACAGTGACGAAGCGACCGCACCGGGTGTCGACTGGGACGCCCTCGCGGCCTCCTTCGACGACGAGCCGGACCACGGTCTGCGCGACGCGGAGGTGCGCCGGGCCTGGGCGGCCAGGCTGGCCTCCTGGCTGCCCGCGCGGCCCGGCGGCGTCCTCGACCTGGGCTGCGGCACCGGCAGCCTGTCGCTCCTCGCGGCCGAGCAGGCGCACCGCGTCACCGGCGTCGACCTCTCCCCTGCCATGGTGGAGCTGGCCAGGACCAAACTCGCCGGACGCGACGCCGTGTTCCTCCGCGGTGACGCGGCGGCACCCCCCGTGGGCGAGCAGCGCTTCGACGCCGTACTGGTGCGGCACGTCCTGTGGACGCTGCCCGACCCCGGTCGAGTGCTGCGGCGCTGGCGGCAGTTGCTGCGTCCCGGCGGGCGGCTGGTCCTGGTCGAGGGCGTGTGGGGGAGCGTCACCCCGGTCGGCATACCCGCCGGCCGGCTCACCGCCCTGCTCGCCCCGCTCGGCGGGAAGGTACGCGTGGAGCGGCTGTCGGACGACTCCTCGCTGTGGGGCCGGGAGGTGACGGACGAGCGGTACGCGGTGGTGGCGGCGTACGGGTGAGCCGGGCGGTGCGTCAGGTGAGGAGGGTGGTGAAGTCGGGGCCGTGGGCGCGGCGTTCCAGTTCGGTCAGGGCGGCCACGGCGGCGGCAGCGGCCCCGGGGTCCCGCGCCGCCAGGCCGCTCTCGGCGAACTCGTCCTCGTCGAGCCTTCGTACGTCCGTGCCGTCGGCGGAGCGCCACAGGTCCAGGTCGAGGTCCTCGACGACCAGCTCGGTGCCGGTCAGGACGGCGGGACGGGTGATGTCGCAGTACCAGCCCTTCAACGCACCGGCCGCCGTGCGGACCTCCTTCACCGCGTACCACCGGTCGCGCCAGTAGTACTCGGTGAACACGTCCCCGGCCTCGAAGCGCACGAAGCCGAAGTCGCGCACGCCGTCACCGGCCCACGGGGCTCGGACGGCGAGGCGGGTGCCGTCGTCGTGCAGCAGCGTGGCCGCGTACCGGATCTTCGTACGCCCCGCCTTGACGAGCACGACGCTCACCTCAGCCGAGTTCGCGGACATGGCGCACCTCCGTGGCGCAGATCTCGTAGCCGAGCCACTTGTTGACGGCGAGCATCGGCCCGTTGTCGGTGTCGTTGCCGGTGAGCGCCTCCGTGTACCCGGCCGCGCGGGCCCGGTGCAGGGAGGCGGCCTTGACGAGTTTCGCCAGGCCCCGGCCGCGCTGGTGCCGGACCGTGCCCGTCATCGCCGTCGCGTACCGCGTGCCGTCGGTGTAGGCGACGCTGAAGGCGGCCGGACGGCCGTCGACGACCGCGACGGTGGTCAGTTCCCGGTCGAGCAGCGGGTGCCGCCAGGACTCCGCCAGCCAGGTCTCGTAGTCCGTGAACTCGATGTCGACGTCCCCCGGTTCGTCCGCGACCGTCTCCGCGTCCAGTGCGAACACGGGCCGGGGGTCGTCCGCGAAGTCGGCCGCGGTGCGCAGCTCGACACCGGGGGGAGGGGACCACAGGGGCGGCAGCGCGGCGTTCGCCAGGTCCAGCCGGAGGAAGTACGCGGCACGCCGCCGTTCGTAGCCGTGCCGCTCGGCGAAGGCCAGGTGGGCGGGCCCGTCCAGCACCCAGGCGTACAGCTTGGTCGCGCCCTCGCGGGCCAGGTACTCCTCGGCCGTCCGCACCAGCAGCCCGCCCGCGCCGTGCCGCAGCCGCTCCGGGTGGACGTAGACGTTCAGGAAGGCCTGGCCGGGCTCCGGGCTGTCGTGCACCAGCCCGATCTGGGCCGTGCCGATCACCTCCCCGTCCTCCTCCGCCACCAGGGACCGGCTCCGGGCGTCCGGGTGGGTGTGGACGAGCCGGTGCACGACGGCTTCGGGCGTCCACAGGATGAACGGCAGGGCGCGATGGCGGACCCGGGCGAAGGCGGCGACGTCGGCCGGGTCGTCGGGACGCAGGTCGCGTACGAGAACGGTCATGGGGGCGCACGCTACGGCGGCCGGGCGGTCCGGTGCCTCCGATTTTCCCGGGGGTACGGGACAATCACCGGGTGACCCTGAAGATCCGTATCGACGACGGCACGCCGCCCTACGAGCAGGTGCGCGCACAGATCTCCGAACAGGCGCGGTCGGGCGCCCTGCCGGTCGGCCACCGGCTGCCCACCGTGCGCGGGCTGGCCGAGTCCCTCGGGCTCGCCGCGAACACGGTCGCCAAGGCGTACCGGGCGCTGGAGGCGGACGGGGTGATCGAGACGCGGGGACGCAACGGAACGTTCGTCGCCGCCGCGGGCTCCGCGGCGGAACGGGAGGTCGCTTCGGCGGCTCAGGGGTACGCCGAGCGGGCTCGGCGGCTCGGGGTGTCGCAGGGGGAGGCGCTGGACGCGGTGCGGAACGCCCTGCGGGCGGCCTACGGGTGAGCGGCGCCGGGTGGTGTCCTGTGGGCGGCTCACGGGTGAGTGTCGCCCGGGTCGGGGCTGGTGCCCGGCTGCGGGTGCGTCGTGGCGGGTCGTGCCGTTCCCCGCGCCCCTGAGGGCGTTCCGGCGACCGTCAGGTTCGACGCGCGGGCCAGTCGGGCGAAGAGCACCGCGTCCGTCACCGCCGCCGCGTGCGGGTCGTTGTTGAAGTAGGTGTAGACGTCGCTCGTGTCCGGCCAGGCCGTCGTGATGCGGTCGATCCAGGTGGCCAGGGCGCGGCGGCCGTAGTGCGGCCACGCCGAGGCCCGGCCCTCGTGGAAGCGGACGTAGCCCCAGCCGGCGGTGCGCCACAGGGGTGTGACGGGGCGGGCGCGGACGTCCGCCCAGCACAGGGCCGCTTGCCGGGACTCGAGGACCTCGCGGGTCTCGGGCGTCCACCACGACGCGTGCCGGGGTTCCACCGCGACCCGGGTTCCGGGCGGGAAGCAGGCGAGGCAGGTGTCCAGGAGGGCCGGGTCGGCGCGCAGGGTCGGCGGCAGTTGCAGCAGGACGGGGCCGAGACGGTCGCCCAGGCCGGCCGCGTGGCCCATCAGCCGGTCGACCGGTTCCGCCGGGTCGCGCAGGCGCTTGATGTGCGTCAGGTAGCGGCTCGCCTTGACCGCGACCGTGAAGTCCGGCGGCAGCCGCTCGCGCCACGCCGCGAAGGTCTCCCGGGCGGGCAGGCGGTAGAAGGCGTTGTTGATCTCGACCGTCGCGAAGGCGGCCGCGTAGTGCTCCAGCCAGAGCCGGACCGGCAGACCGGGCGGATAGAAGGAGTCCCGCCAGTCCCGGTACTGCCAGCCCGACGTGCCGACGAAAAGGGGCATACCCCCATCGAAGCACCGGGCTACAGATACAGCCCGGCGTCCGCCCCCGCCCGCGGCTCCGGCAGCGCCGTCGGCGAGGTGCCCCGGCGCAGCGCGAACAGCTCCGCCAGCGTCGCCCCCTCGCGCCCGACCCCCTCCTCGCTGCCGAGCCAGTCCACCGCCTCCCGGCGGGTGAGCGGACCGACCTCGATGCGGGCCAGGCAGCGGCCGGGGCGGACGACGGCGGGGTGCAGGCGTTCCAGGTCCTCGTTGGTCGTGACGCCCACCAGGACGTTGCGGCCCTGGCCGAGGAGGCCGTCGGTGAGGTTGAGCAGCCTGGACAGCGCCTGGCCCGCCGTGTGCTTGGCCTCGCCGCGGATCAGTTCGTCGCAGTCCTCCAGGAGCAGCAGCCGCCACCGGCCCTTGCCCGCCGCGTCCTCCTCGCCGATGGCGATGTCCATCAGGTAGCCGACGTCGGAGAAGAGCCGCTCCGGGTCCAGGACGCAGTCCACCTGGCACCAGTCCCGCCAGGAGCGGGCCAGCGTCCGCAGCGCGGAGGTCTTGCCGGTGCCCGGCGGGCCGTGCAGGAGCAGCAGCCGGCCCGCGATGTCCTCGGGCGTCGTCTTCATCAGGCCGTCCATCGCCTCCGCGACCGGTGCCGTGTAGTTGGCCCGGACCTCGTCCCAGGTACCCGCGGCGATCTGACGGGTGGTGCGGTGCGGGCCGCGCCGCGGGGAGACGTACCAGAAGCCCATCGTCACGTTCTCCGGCTGCGGTGCGGGCTCGTCCGCCGCGCCGTCCGTCGCCTCGCCGAGCACCCTCTCGGCCAGGTCGGCAGTGGTCGCCGTCACCGTGACGTCGGCGCCCCGGCTCCAGCGCGAGACCAGCAGGGTCCAGCCGTCGCCCTCGGCCAGCGTCGCGCTGCGGTCGTCGTCGCGGGCGACCCGCAGCACGCGCGCGCCGGGCGGCAGCAGTGTGGCGCCGGACCGTACGCGGTCGATGTTCGCCGCGTGGGAGTACGGCTGCTCACCCGTGGCGAAACGGCCGAGGAACAGCGCGTCGACGACGTCGGACGGGGAGTCGCTGTCGTCCACGTTGAGCCGGATCGGCAGGACTTCGTGCGGGTTCACGGACATGCCGCCATGATCGGTCACCCGGCCGCCGCGTGCACCCGCTTTCGCGGGCAGCCGCGCCGTGGGGCGCGTGCGGCGTCGCGTTCCCGGCGGGCCTCCACATCCCCCGTTTTCGTCCGGACTTGAACGAGTGTCAGCCAATCTTTGGCATGAACACTTCCAGTCAACGCGCGTAGCTGCTACCACGGTCGTGGCAGCAATCCTGCTAAGGGAGGTTCCATGAGACGTTCCCGGATTCTCGGTTTCCTGAGTTCAGTCCTCCTCGCCGCCGGCGCCGCCCTCACCGGGGCCGCGAGCGCCCAGGCGGCCCAACCCGCCGCAGCCGACGGCTATGTGGCCCTCGGCGACTCCTACTCCTCCGGGGTCGGAGCGGGCAGCTACATCAGCTCCAGCGGCGACTGCAAGCGCAGTACGAAGTCCCACCCGTACCTGTGGGCGGCCGCCCACTCACCCTCCTCCTTCGACTTCGCCGCCTGCTCCGGCGCCCGTACGGGTGATGTTCTCGCCGGTCAGCTCGGCCCGCTCGGCGCCGGCACCGGCCTCGTCTCCCTCAGCATCGGCGGCAACGACGCGGGCTTCGCCGACGTCATGACGACGTGTGTGCTCCAGTCCGACAGCTCCTGCCTGTCGCGGATCGCCACCGCGGAGGCCTACGTCGACTCGACGCTGCCGGGCAACCTCGACGGCGTCTACTCGGCGATCCGCAACAAGGCCCCGAACGCCCACGTCGTCGTCATCGGCTACCCGCGCTTCTACCAGCTCGGCGCGAGCTGCCTCGGACTGTCCGAGACCAAGCGGGCGGCGATCAACAAGGCCTCCGACCACCTCAACACCGTCATCGCCCGGCGCGTCGCCGCCCACGGGTTCACCTTCGGCGACGTCCGCACCACCTTCACCGGCCACGAGCTGTGCTCCGGCAGCCCCTGGCTGCACAGCGTCAACTGGCTGAACATCGGTGAGTCGTACCACCCCACCGCGGCCGGTCAGTCCGGCGGCTACCTGCCGGTCCTCAACAGCGCCGCCTGACCCGCGGCCGGAAGGAGACGGAAGGCCGGAGGTCCCGCCGCGCGGCGGGACCTCCGGCCGCGTCGCGGCCCGGCGCGGGAGGGCGCACGTGACATCGCCCACGTTTCCGGCCCCGGGCGGGCGCGTGCGCCGCTGGTCCGGCATCGCCCCGGCATCTGCCGGATTCGGAGAGTAATCGTCAACCCCCTTACGGGGAAGGTGAATCCTGTGACCGCGATACACGCATGCCGTACCGGGGCGATAGGGTTAGCCTGCCCGGGCCGGGTGGACTCGTACGGGTGGGGAGTGACATGGAACAGATAACAGTGCGCAGCAGGGCAAGGGTCCCTGCGATCACCTGCGGCAGCAGCGCGACCAGCTCGCGGCTCGACCGTCATCTCGCGGTACTCGGAGGGCCCGCCCTCCCGCCGCGGGAGACCGTGGAGGCGACGTCGCTGATGCGTGAGCTGACCGCGCGTGAGCCCGCGCACAAGCGCAGCAACAGGGGCGCCCGGGTGAGCCGGGTCTCACTGTTCGCGCCGTTGCGTCGACTGCGCCGCTCGCTGTTCGGCGGCAACTGAGGCCCGCGCGCCGGTGGTCACACCTCCCGGCGCGGCGCCGCGGCACTCGTCCGTCATCCCCACGGCACGCAGCGGCGCCCCGGTGTGCTCCCCGAGCGCGGGCCGTTCCCGGCAGCTCCGACCCCGTACGACCGTACGACCCGTTCCGTACGCGTTCGCCACGCGTCCCCGGCCTCCCGTCCCGCCGTATCCCCACCGGCGATGACGCGCCCCGGCACGTTCGGCGGCCCGCCGCCTCCCGTGGGCGGCGCGGTCACAGCAGCGCCAACTGCCCCTCCGGGCCCTCCTCCCGGTCGTCCAGGACGGAGGCCGGCCGGCGTGCCCACGCGGGCACCGGCAGGACTCCCGCCTCGCGCAGTTCGGTCGCGGTGATCGTGTCCGTGACCCTCAACTCCCGGCACCGCTGCCGCACTTCGGCGAGCAGGGCCAGGACCGTGATCAGCTCCAGCAGTTCGGACGTCCAGGTCTGCGGCCAGCCGGCCGGGCGGATCGCGGCCAGCGTGCCCGGCTCGCCGCCGGCCGTGCGGGCCGCGAACCACTGCTCGATCACCCGGACCCCGCCCGCCTCGAACTCCCAGGCGCCCGGCGGCACGGGGGAGATGCGGCCCTCGTCCAGGAAGAGGGCCTCCTCGTCCCGGTCGTAGCGCAGGGTCAGCGGGCGCGGCGGCAGCGGGGCGCGGACGTACGGGCGGCGGCCGCCGGGCAGCTTGGGGCGCTCTCCGTCGCGGCGCATCAGCCACAGGGCGCGCCGGCCCAGCCCGACACCATGCTCCCACAGCTCCGGGTCCGAGGGGAGCGGGACCAGCGAACCGGGCCGCACGGCCGCCACCGACCAGGCGAGCAGGTCCAGCGGGCCGGGACGCAGGCCGAGGCGGGCGCCCAGGTGGTCCAGGAGGCCCGGGGCGAGGTTGGGCTCCGCGCCGCCGGGGCGGCGGTAGAGCGGGCGGATCCGGGCGGGGCCGGACAGCGGCAGCAGCGAGGTCGCCAGGAGCAGCGGGGGTCCCGCCGTGTCGGGCGCCTCCACGACGAAGACCTGCCGCGCGTCCGCCACCCGCCACAGCTCGGGGCGGGCCGCGTCGATCAGCCGCTGGTCGGGGATCAGCCACTGCTCGTCGAACGGTGCCCGCAGCACCCGGACCGGCTCCGCGCACGGTCCCGAGGCGCGCGCCAGCCGCTCGGTGCCCCCGGCGCCGCCCGGCAGCCGTCCCACCGCCGAGTACGGCGTGCGCGCGCGGGTCGGTTCGAACAGGGCCGCGCGGTCGGGCCCCTCGGCCTTCACCAGAGCCTCCCAGCGGGCCTTCAGGGACCCCGCGTCGGGAGCCGCCGGCCACCCCCGGCCCAGCCGCGGCGGTGCGACGGACCACGGCATGAGGTCCGCCAGCGGCGGAGCGTCGTCGTGCGTCACGCCGGGCATCGTACGACGGCGCGCCGGCGCCTCACGTGGCGTCCAGGGTGACCGTGAAGGAGAAGCGGTCGCCGCGGTAGTGGATGACGGCCACGTCGAGGACCCGGCCGTCGGCGTCGTAGGTGATGCCCGTGTAGTGCAGGATCGGGCTGAGCAGCGGGACTTCGAGCAGCCGCGAGGTCTCCGGGTCGGCGAGCCGGGCCTCGACGGTGTCCGTGATCCGGCTGATGTCCACGCCCACCACGTCCCGCAGCACCTTCGTCATCGGCCACCGGGCGAGGTCGTCCACGTCGATGCGCGCGGCCAGTTCGGGACGGACGTAGTTGCGGGCGTGGTTGGTCGGCTCGCCCGTCTTCTCGTCGCAGCGCAGCCGGTGGTACGTCGCCACCTCCGCCAGTTCCGGGAAGAACTCGGCGAGTTCGGAGGGCACGGAGGCGGTGCCGTGGTCCAGCAGCTCGGCCGTCATGCCGGACTGCTGGGCCACGATCGCGTCCACCGAGCCGAGCAGCCGCACCGGGGCGCCCCGGCGGGCGTGCGGTTCGATGAACGTGCCCCGCCGGCGGTGCCGGGTGATCAGCCCCTCGTCCTCCAGCTCCTTCAGCGCCTGCCGCATGGTCAGCACGCTCACCCCGTAGTGCCCGGCCAACTGCTCCTCGGTGGGCAGGCGCAGCGGGTCCCTGGGCGAGCGGCCGAGTATCGAGGCGCGCAGCGACTGCGACACCTGGTACCAGAGCGGCAGCTTGCGGTTCAGGACGACGGAGTCCGGGGCGAAGGAGGTCACGGGCCATCCGTACCGGTAGGGGAAACCTCAGTGCAAGGGGCGGAAGTGCCGCTCCAGGCCCCGCCACACGTCGTCGTAGCCCTGCTGCAGGTGCTCGGCGCGGGCCGCCTGGGGGGTGAGGGTCACCGGCCACCGCGTCTCGAACATGAACGCCAGTCCGTCGTCGATCCTCTGCGGCTTCAGCTCGGCCGCGCTCGCCCGCTCGAAGGTCTCCCGGTCCGGGCCGTGCGCCGACATCATGTTGTGCAGCGAGCCGCCGCCCGGCACGAAGCCCTCCGCCTTGGCGTCGTAGGCGCCCTCGATCAGGCCCATGTACTCACTCATCACGTTCCGGTGGAAGTACGGCGGCCGGAAGGTGTCCTCGCCCACCAGCCAGCGCGGTGCGAAGACCACGAAGTCCACGCCCGCCAGACCCGGAGTGTCCGACGGGGAGGTGAGCACCGTGAAGATCGACGGGTCCGGGTGGTCGTAGGAGATGGTGCCGATGACGTTGAAACGGCGCAGGTCGTACACGTAGGGCACGTGGTTGCCGTGCCAGGCGACCACGTCGAGCGGGGAGTGGTCGTACTCGGCGGTCCAGAGGTTGCCGCAGAACTTGTTGACCACCTCCACCGGGCCGTCGTCCTCCTCGTAGGCGGCGACCGGCGCCCGGAAGTCGCGGGCGTTGGCCAGGCCGTTGGCGCCGATCGGGCCGAGGTCGGGGAGCTGGAAGGGGGCGCCGTAGTTCTCGCAGACGTAGCCGCGGGCGTCCGCGTCCAGCAGCTCCACGCGGAAGCGGACCCCGCGCGGGACCAGCGCCACGTGGCCCGGCTCGGCGTGCAGCAGTCCGAACTCGGTGCGCAGCAGCAGGCCGCCGCGCTCGGGGACGATCAGCAGCTCGCCGTCGGCGTCGCTGAAGACCCGCTCCATGGAGGCCGTCGCGTGGTACAGGTGCACGGCCATGCCGGTGCGCTGGGCCGCGTCGCCGTTGCCGCCGAGCGTCCACAGCCCCGCGACGAAGTCCGTGCCCGCCCCGGGCTCGGGCAGCGGGTTCCACCGCATCCGGTTCGGGTCCGGCACGGCCTGGTTGAAGGGGGCCGTGCGGATCGCTCCGTTACCCGTACGGGTGAACGCGGGGTGCGCGGCCGAAGGGCGGATCCGGTACAGCCACGAGCGCCGGTTGTGCGCCCTCGGCTCGGTGAACGCGGTGCCGCTGAGTTGCTCCGCGTACAGGCCCAGGGGAGCCCGCTGCGGCGAGTTACGGCCCTCCGGCAGGGCGCCCGCCACGGCCTCCGAGCTGTGCTCGTTGCCGAAACCGGACAGGTAGGCCAGGCCCTCGGCGGTCTTCCGGGTGTCCCCGCTCATCGCTCGCTCCCTCGCAACCCGCATCCTCGCGAACCGATTCCTATGGCACACCGTAGGATTGCGGTTTCCCGTGCGCAAGAGGGCACGTGAGGACTTCCCCGATCCGCTCGTTCCAGGTCGTCCGCCGCGAGGATGACCGGAACCAGACCACCGGGGGATCCGGACTGTCGGAACCGTGTTCTAGTCTCGCGTCATGTCGTGGACGAGAGGAGCGCTCGCCGTGTTCGCGGTCGGCGTCCTGCTGTTGACGGGACCGGCGGCCTGCGACTCCGGTGACGGAGGCGGACCGGAGGCCGGGAGTTCGGCCGGGCCGGTGGGGAAGCTGCTCGACACCACCGACGAGGAGGGCCGGCGCTACCGCGAGGTGGGCGCCGGGCACGCTCCCGAGGTCGGGATCGAGGTGCAGCCCGAGGCCGACGAGAGCTGGGACGTCCGCCTGACCGTCCGCGGCTTCACGTTCTCGCCGGAGGGCACGGAGGGCGAGGCCGCGGCCGGCCGCGGCGTGGCCCGCCTCTTCCTCGACGGCGACCACGTCGCCCGCCTGCGCGGCCCCCGCTACCGCCTGGCCGCCGACCTGGTCCCGCGCGGCACGCACCAGCTCACGGTCCGGCTGTACGCCGACGACGACACCGTCTGGGCCGCCGACGGCGAACCCGTCGAGAGCACGGCGGACATCACGGCCTCGGGCGCCGGGCCCACCGGTGCGACGCAGCCGGAGCAGGCCGGGGGCCGGGACGGCACCGAACTGGCGGCGGACCGGTGAGGGCGGCGGCCGCGACCGCCGGGTGCCCCGGGTACCCGGTCCCGGCAGGCGCCCCCCGGCGTACCGGAGGCCGCGGTTCCCCCGGCCGGTCCCGCAGGGCATCATGAGCACCGTGTCCCACGCGACCCCGCTCCGCCGCGCCCCCGTGCAGCGGCGCAGCGCCGAACGGCTGACCCGGATCCTCGACGCCTGCGCCGACCTCCTCGACGAGGTCGGGTACGACGCCCTCAGCACCCGGGCCGTGGCGCTACGCGCGGAGGTCCCCATCGGCTCGGTGTACCGCTTCTTCGGCAACAAGCGGCAGATGGCCGACGCCCTGGCCCAGCGCAACCTGGAGCGCTACACGGAGCGCGTGACCGAACGGCTGGCCGGGACGGCGGACGGCGGCTGGCGCGGCGCCCTGGACGCCGTACTCGACGAGTACCTGGCGATGAAGCGGACCGCGCCCGGCTTCTCCCTGATCGACTTCGGCAACCAGATCCCCGTCGGCGACCGCCACGCCGTCCCCAACCACCGCGTCGCCGAACGGCTCACCGAACTGCTCTCCGGCTACCTCGGCCGCCGCCCCGACGACGACGTCCGCCGCGTCTTCCTGGTCGCCGTGGAGACCGCCGACGCCCTCGTGCAACTCGCCTTCCGGGTCGCACCGGACGGGGACGAGAAGATCGTCGAAGAGGCGCGCGAGCTGCTGCGGGCGTACCTGGGGCGCGTCCTCGACTGACGGCCGCCCCTGGACGTCACCCAGCCGGCCGCCACGCCGTCACACGGCTGTGACCTGGAGTTCTGCGCTTATTGCTCGCATGTCAACGTCTTGTTAACGCTCCGGCGCGCCACCTAACGTCGCTCGCACCGCCTGCCCCGGTGGGATGTTCAAGGGCGAACGTTAGGTACTCATTTCATGCTGACCATCCTCGGCTTCGCCATGATCGCGACCTTCCTGGTCCTGATCATGATGAAGAAGATGTCGCCGATCGCGGCGCTCGTGCTGATCCCCGCGCTGTTCTGCGTGTTCGTCGGCAAGGGCGCCCATCTGGGCGACTACGTCATCGACGGCGTCTCCAGCCTCGCCCCCACCGCGGCGATGCTCATGTTCGCGATCGTCTACTTCGGTGTGATGATCGATGTCGGCCTCTTCGACCCGATCGTCCGGGCCATCCTGAAGTTCTGCAAGGCCGACCCGATGCGCGTCGTCGTCGGCACGGCGCTGCTCGCCGCGATCGTCTCGCTGGACGGCGACGGCTCCACGACCTTCATGATCACGGTCTCGGCGATGTATCCGCTCTACAAGCGGCTCAAGATGAGCCTGGTGGTGATGACCGGCATCGCCGCCATGGCCAACGGCGTGATGAACACGCTGCCCTGGGGCGGTCCCACCGCCCGCGCCGCCACCGCGCTCAAGGTCGACGCCACCGACATCTTCGTCCCGATGATCCCGGCCCTGGCCGTGGGCCTCGTCGCCGTCGTCGTCCTGGCCTACGTGCTGGGTCTGCGCGAGCGCAGGCGGGTGGGCACGCTGTCGCTGGACGACGCGGTGGTGCGGGAGCCGGGGACGGCGACCGAGTCCGAGACGGTGCTGGTCGGCGCCGGTGCGGCTGCCGGGGCGTCCGGCGGGCGTTCGGGTGCCGGTGCCGGTGCCGGTGCCGGTGCAGGTGCCGGTGCTGCTCGCGGCGGGGCCGGGACGGGCGGTGCCGGCGAGGCGGCCGACGGGGGCGCCGGGGCCGACGCCGGGTCCGACGACTTCCAGGGCCTGGACCCGAACCGGCCCACCCTGCGCCCCAAGCTGTACTGGTTCAACGCGCTGCTCACCGTCGCGCTGCTCACCGCCATGATCATGGAGCTGCTGCCGATCCCGGTCCTCTTCCTGATCGGCGCCGCGCTCGCCCTCACGGTCAACTTCCCGCGGATTCCCGACCAGAAGGCCCGCATCGCGGCCCACGCCGACAACGTCCTCAACGTCTCCGGCATGGTCTTCGCCGCCGCCGTCTTCACCGGCGTCCTCACCGGCACCGGCATGGTCGACCACATGGCCAAGTGGCTCGTGGACATCATCCCCGACGGCATGGGCCCGCAGATGGGCCTGGTCACCGGCCTGCTGAGCCTGCCGCTGACGTACTTCATGTCGAACGACGGCTTCTACTTCGGCGTCCTGCCGGTGCTCGCCGAGGCCGGCCAGGCGCACGGCGTGTCGACCCTGGAGATCGCCCGCGCCTCGATCGTCGGCCAGCCCCTGCACATGTCCAGCCCGCTCGTCCCGGCCGTGTACGTCCTGGTGGGCATGGCCAAGGTCGAGTTCGGCGACCACACGCGGTTCGTGGTGAAGTGGGCCGTCCTGACGAGCCTGGTGATTCTCGCCGCGGGCATCCTGTTCGGCATCATCTGACCGTCACGGACCCTCAGGAAGGAACACCCTCATGGCGCCCGGTGGGAACCGCGGCTGGCTGCTCCGCCTCGTCATCGCCTTCGGCTTCGCGCAGGGGGCGGTGTCGATGGCCCGGCCCGCCGTCTCCTACCGGGCCCTCGCGCTGGGCGCCGACGAACGGGCCGTCGGTGTCATCGCCGGTGTGTACGCGCTGTTGCCGCTGTTCGCCGCCGTTCCGCTGGGGCGGCGCACCGACCACGGCCGCTGTGCGCCGCTGCTGCCCGCCGGGGTGGTGCTCATCGCCGCGGGCTGCGCGCTGAGCGGCGTCGCCGGGTCGCTGTGGGCGATGGCCCTGTGGAGCGGCGTCATGGGCCTCGGGCACCTCTGCTTCGTCATCGGCGCCCAGTCCCTGGTCGCCCGCCAGTCCGCGCCGCACGAACAGGACCGCAACTTCGGCCACTTCACCATCGGCGCCTCGCTCGGCCAGCTCATCGGCCCCATCGCCGCGGGCGCGCTGATCGGGGGCCCCGACATGGCCGGCAGCAGCGCGCTCGCCCTGGTGGTGGCGGGAGCGGGCGCGGCGGTCGCCGTCACGTCGCTGTGGCGCATAGAGCACCCGACGGCGGGCGCCTCGCGCAAGGAGCCGGGCCCGCGCGTGCCCGTGGGGAGCATCCTGCGGGCCCGGGGCGTGCCCGCGGGCATCCTGATCAGCCTCTCCGTGCTCTCCGCGACCGACATCCTCACCGCCTACCTGCCGGTGGTCGGCGAGCACCGCGGGATCTCCCCGGCCGTGATCGGCGTACTGCTCAGCCTGCGGGCCGCCGCCACGATCGCCTGCCGGCTCGTGCTGACGCCCCTGCTGCGGTTGCTCGGCCGCACGGCGCTGCTCACCGTCACGTGTCTGCTGGCCGCCCTGCTGTGCGCCGGGGTCGCGCTGCCGGTGCCGGTGTGGGCGCTGGCCGCGATGCTGGTCGTCCTCGGCTTCTGCCTGGGCGTCGGCCAGCCGCTGTCCATGACGACGGTCGTACAGGCGGCCCCCGACGAGGCGCGTTCCACGGCCCTCGCGCTGCGGCTGACCGGCAACCGTCTCGGCCAGGTCGCCGCACCCGCCGCCGCGGGCCTCGTCGCGGGCGTCGCGGGCGTGGCCGCCCCCTTCGTGATGCTGGGCGGCCTCCTCCTGCTCTCCTCGGGCATAGCGCTGCGGGCCCCTTCGGCGGACGTTGCGGACCGGACGGCCGGCCAACGGGGCCCGGCGGTCGGGCAGGATGACCCGGACCGGACCGACGACCGCCGACGGTGCCGGGAGACGAAGGGATGAGCATGGTGCTGCTCCTTCTGGCCGTGGTGCTGCTCCTCGCCGTGGGCGGCTGCGGCTGCGTCGTGTGGGCGGCCCGCGGCGGCCCGCCCTGGACGCGCGCGGTGGCCGCGGCGACCCTGGCGGCGGGCGAACTGGTGCGGGCGTCCGGCCGTTCCCGCGGCAACCGCACCGGCTCGGGCGACGACTCGGACGGCTGACCGGTCCGTCCCGTCTGCCCAGGCGGGCCGTCTGCCGCGTCTGTCTCTGCGGCCCGTCGGCCCGGTCGGCCTCGTCGGCCCCGTCTGTCCCGTCGGGTCTGCTCCGGTGGCGGCCTGTCTGTTCCCGGTGATCCCTCCGCGATCCGTCTGTCCCGTCTCGGTGGCTCTGTCCGGTCCGGCGACCCTGGCGGCGGGCGAAGGGGTGCGGGCGTCCGGCCGCTCCCGCGGCAACCGCACCGGCTCGGGCGACGACTCGGACGGCTGACCGGTCCGTCCCGTCTGCCCAGGCGGGCCGTCTGTCCCGTCCGCCTCGGCGGGCCGTCTGTCCCGTCCGCCTCGGCGGGCCGTCTGTCCCGTCCGCCTCGGCGGGCCGTCTGTCCCGTCTGTCCCGTCGGGTCGTCTGTCCCCGGCGTCCCCGGCGTCCCCTCCGGCCCCGCTGTCCCGGTGGCCCCGTCCGGCTCGTCGGCTGCTCCGGTGTGGTCGCCTCGTGAGACGTCCCGTGCCCTGAATTCGGTCGTCCGCTTTCTCACCAGTCGGACACCGCACCGAGATGCCGTCCGGTGTCTTCCCCCGCCCGGGCACGGTCCGTTAACTTCCGTGACTCATACGCCCCGTACGACCCGCACGAGGGCGTCCGACCGCGGAGCACCAGCGCTCAGTGAGTCCCCGGGGGCACCTCCATGACACGCGCCATCTCCCTGCACGACGTGAGCAAGACCTACGCGCGGGGCGTCCGCGTGGTGGACCGGCTGTCGCTGGACATCGCGCCGGGCGAGTTCCTCGTCCTGCTCGGACCCTCCGGCTGCGGCAAGTCGACCGTGCTGCGCATGATCGCCGGGCTGGAGGAGATCACCGAGGGGGAGCTGCTGCTGGACGGCGCCCACGCCAACGACCTGCTCCCCGCCGAACGGCGCATGGCGATGGTCTTCCAGAACTTCGCCCTGTACCCCAACATGACCACCCGAGGGAACATCGGCTTCCCGCTCCGCGTCGAGGACCCGCAGGCCGACCACACCGCGCGCGTGGACGCCACCGCCCGGATGCTGGGCATCGAGGACCTGCTCGACCGCCTGCCCGCCCAGCTCTCCGGCGGCGAACGCCAGCGGGTCGCCATGGGGCGGGCCATCTCCCGCCGCCCCACCGCCTTCCTCATGGACGAGCCGCTGTCCAACCTCGACGCCAAGCTCCGCAACCACCTGCGCGCCGAGATCACCCGGCTCACCCGGGAACTGGGCGTCACCACGGTCTACGTCACCCACGACCAGTCCGAGGCCATGTCGCTGGGCGACCGCGTCGCCGTCCTGCGCGGCGGGGTCCTGCAGCAGGTGGACACCCCGCGCGCCGTCTACGCCCTGCCCCGCAACGTCTTCGTCGCCGCCTTCATCGGCACCCCGCGCATCAACCTGCTGCGCGGGGTCGTGCGCGCCCCGCTGGACGGCGCGATGACCATCGGCCTCGGCAAGCAGTACCTGCGCCTGCCCGAACCGCTCTCCCTGGACCACCAGTTGCTCCGCGTCCAGCAGGGCCGCGAGGTGATCGTGGGCCTGCGCTCGGAGGCCGTGCGGATCGCGAAGCCCTCGTCCGCCCGCCCCGGCGAGGTACTGCTCACCGGGCTCGTGGAGCACGTCGAATTCCAGGGCCACGAGGTCCTGGTGCACTTCAACACCGGTTCCCGGCCGGCCCTCGTGCCCGACCTGGAGGCCCCACGCCCCGTCACCCGTCCCGCAGGGCGCCGGCGCCGCGACGGCACGGTCCTGGACCGGCTGAGGGAGAGGGCGGGCGCCCTGCGCGCCGGACCGGTGGTCGTCATGGACGACCCTCCGGAGCCCGGGCCCGCGGTCGCCGCCCCCGACGGCCGCCTGCCCGGGGACCTGATCGTGCGGACCACCCCCGACATCGAGCTCCGCCACGGCATGCAGGTGCCCCTGCTCGTCGACCTCGCCCACCTGTTCGTCTTCGACCAGCACGGCGACCGCATCTGCCCCGCCCCGGCCCGCCTGCCCGACCTGGAGGAGTGATCTGGAGGAGTGATCTGGAGGAGTGATCCCACACCGGTCCCGCACACCGGGAGCGTGAGCCGCGCCACCATCGGGGGAGCCCCTGGTGCCGTAAAACTATCGGCGCTAGTTTGGGGCTGACGACGAGCCCGCCCGGAAGGAACGCGATGAAGGCACACGACGGCATGTACATCGACGGAGCCTGGCGCCCCGCCCACGGCCCGGACACGATCGACGTCGTGAACCCGGCCGACGAGCAGGTGATCGGCCGCGTCCCCGCGGGCAGCGCCCTCGACGTCGACTCCGCCGTACGGGCCGCTCGTGCCGCCCTGCCCGGCTGGGCCGCCACCCCGCCCGCCGAACGCGCCGCACGCCTGGCCGCCCTGCGGGACGTGCTGGTGGCCCGCAAGGACGAGATCGCCGAGACGGTCACCGCGGAACTGGGCTCCCCGCCGAAGCTCTCGCAGGCCGTGCACGCCGCCGTCCCCGTCGCGGTCGCCGGTTCCTACGCCGAACTGGCGGCGACGTACGCCTTCGAGGAGAAGGTCGGCACGTCCGTCGTCCACCACGAACCGGTCGGCGTGGTCGGCGCCATCACCCCCTGGAACTACCCGCTGCACCAGATCGTCGCCAAGGTCGCCCCGGCGCTCGCGGCGGGCTGCACGATCGTGCTCAAGCCCGCCGAGGACACCCCGCTCACCGCCCAGCTCTTCGCCGAGGCGGTGCACGAGGCGGGCGTCCCGGCCGGTGTCTTCAACCTGGTCACCGGCCTCGGCCCGGTCGCGGGCCAGGCGCTCGCCGAACACCCCGGCGTCGACCTGGTCTCCTTCACCGGCTCCACCGCCGTCGGCCGCCGCATCGGCGCCGCCGCGGGCGCCGCCGTCAAGCGCGTCGCCCTCGAACTCGGCGGCAAGTCCGCCAACGTGATCCTCCCGAGCGCCGACCTCGCCAAGGCCGTCAACGTCGGCGTCGCCAACGTGATGTCCAACTCCGGCCAGACATGCAGCGCCTGGACCCGCATGCTCGTCCACCGCGACCAGTACGACGAGGCCGTCTCGCTCGCCGCCGAGGCCGCCGCCAAGTACGGCGACCGGATCGGCCCGCTCGTCAACGCCAAGCAGCGGGACCGGGTGCGCGGTTACATCGACAAGGGCGTCGCCGAGGGCGCGCGTCTGGTCGCGGGCGGACCCGAAGCCCCGCGTGAACAGGGGTATTTCGTCAGTCCGACGGTCTTCGCCGACGTGACCGAGGAGATGACGATCGCCCAGGAGGAGATCTTCGGGCCGGTCCTGTCCATCCTGCGCTACGAGGACGAGGACGACGCCCTGCGCATCGCCAACGGCACGGTCTACGGCCTCGCCGGCGCCGTCTGGGCCGGGGACGAGGCCGAAGCGGTCGCCTTCGCCCGCCGCATGGAGACCGGGCAGGTCGACATCAACGGCGGCCGGTTCAACCCGCTGGCGCCCTTCGGGGGCTACAAGCAGTCGGGCGTGGGCCGCGAACTGGGCGCCCACGGCCTCGCCGAGTACCTCCAGACCAAGTCCCTCCAGTTCTAGGCACCGTCGCCCGCTTCTGGCCCGTAGGGGAGCCGTCCACGTCATGAGCGTCCGTACCGCAGTCCGCGCCGCCGTCGTACCGGCCGTCGGCGCCCCGTTGGAGGTCACCGGCATCGAGCTGCCCGAACCCGGTCCCGGCCGGGTCCGGGTGAAGCTCGCCGCCGCCGGCGTCTGCCACTCCGACCTGTCCCTGTCCAACGGCACCATGCGCGTGCCGCTGCCCGCCGTCCTCGGCCACGAGGGCGCCGGCACCGTCGTCGCCGTCGGCGAGGGCGTCACTCACGTCGCGCCCGGCGACGCGGTCGTCCTCAACTGGGCCCCGTCCTGCGGCGCCTGTCACGCCTGCTCGCTCGGCGAGGTCTGGCTGTGCGCGAACGCCCTGGCCGGCGCCGCCGACGTGCACGCCCGCCGCGCCGACGACGGCACCGACCTCCACCCCGGCCTGAACGTCGCCGCGTTCGCCGAGGAGACGGTCGTGTCCGCGTCCTGCCTCCTGCCCGCCCCCGAGGGCATCCCCCTCACCGAGGCCGCGCTGCTCGGCTGCGCCGTCCTCACCGGCTACGGCGCCGTCCACCACTCGGCGAAGGTCCGCCAGGGCGAGACGGTCGCGGTCTTCGGCGCCGGGGGAGTGGGCCTCGCCACCCTCCAGGCGGCCCGGATCGCGGGCGCGTCGAAGATCGTCGCGGTCGACGTGTCCCCCGAGAAGGAGCAACTGGCCCGCGCCGCCGGCGCCACCGACTACCTCCTCGCCTCCGACACCACCGCCCGCGAGATCCGCGCCCTCACCGGCAAGCAGGGCGTCGACGTCGCCGTCGAGTGCGTCGGCCGCGCGGCCACCGTCCGCACGGCCTGGGAGTCCACCCGGCGGGGCGGCCGCACCACGGTCGTCGGCATCGGCGGCAAGGACCAGCAGGTCACCTTCAACGCCCTGGAGATCTTCCACTGGGGCCGCACCCTGTCCGGCTGCGTCTACGGCAACGCCGACCCCGCCCGCGACCTCCCGGCCCTCGCCGGACACGTGCGCGCCGGCCGCCTCGACCTCGGCGCCCTGGTCACGGAACGCATCTCCCTGGACGGCATCCCGGCGGCCTTCGAGAACATGCTGGCGGGCAAGGGCGGAAGGGCCCTGGTGGTGTTCTAGCCATCCGGCGGCTCCGGCGGCCCCTGGTCCAGGGGCGGCGGGAGGGAAGGGTGAGGGGTGCCCACCGTGCTCCTGTAGGTCGAAGGCGGAGACGGACGTGCGCCGGCGGTTCTCGGACCGCGTGCCGGTGCCGGTGGCGGTGGCGGCGGCGGTGCCGGTGCGGTGCGGGGGCGGGGCGGGGGCGGCGCTCAGCGCAGCGTCGCCGCGCGGATGCCCAGCAGTTCGGACAGCGCCCGCTCACCCGCCGGCGTCACCTTCACCGCCCGCTCCGAGCCGATGCGCACGCACCAGCCCGTGTCCAGGGCGTGCCGGCACAGGGCGGCGCCCGCCACGCCCGCGAGGTGCGGGCGGCGCTCCGTCCAGTCGAGGCAGGCCCGGGCCAGCGGCCGGCGACCGGTGGGCCGCAGCATGATCCCGGTGGCCTCGAACCAGCCGAGGCCCGCGTCCGTGAGCGCGAAGCCGGTGTCCTGGCGCAGCAGCCCGCGCCCGGTCAGCGCGTCGGTCACCGCGATGCCGAGCCGCCCGGCGAGATGGTCGTAACAGGTGCGCCCCCGGGCCATGGCGGACCCGGCGCTCGACGCCCGCAGGGTGCGCGGACGCCGGGTGGCGGCCTCGGGTGCGACCTGGGCCGCCAGGTCCTCCACGAGCTGCGCGACCCGGTCGTCGGCCAGCCGCACGTACCGGTGCCGCCCCTGCCGTTCCTCGGCCAGCAGCCCGCCCGCGACGAGCTTGCCCAGGTGCTCGCTGAGCGTCGACGCGGCGACCCCGGCGTGCCGGGCCAGCTCACCGGCGGTCCACGCCCGGCCGTCCAGCAGGGCCAGCAGACAGGCGGCGCGCGTCTCGTCGGCGATCAGCCCGGCCAGCCGGGCGAGGCCGGATGCCTCGGCGTCCCTCTCGGTCATGCGTCCAGGATGCGGCACGGACACTTCGGCGGGCGCCGAAGCATGCTCAGGCGCCCTCGGCGACCTGCGCGTACTGCTGCGCCAGCCCGTCCAGCAGCGCCGTGAGGCCGGTCTCGAAAGCCCGCTCGTCGATCTTCTCCTGCTGCTCGGCCAGGAGATGGGCCTGCTGGAGGTGCGGGTAGTCGGCGGGGTCGTAGGCACCGGCGTCGTCC
Organism: Streptomyces sp. NRRL F-5650; assembly: GCF_000721365.1. NCBI lineage: Bacteria > Bacillati > Actinomycetota > Actinomycetes > Kitasatosporales > Streptomycetaceae > Streptomyces > Streptomyces sp. NRRL F-5650. Next base: position 89,708 of record NZ_JOGV01000013.1, read on the forward strand.
ACGAAGCCGCCGGCGAAGGAACCGAGCGCCGAGCCCATGATGAAGTACCGCATCAGCGCGCCGATGGACGTCGCCTGCGCCGGGGGCCAGCCCGCGCGGACCATCGCGCCGTAGACGGCGTCCGCGAGGTGCAGCGCGGCCGGGCGGCGGCCGGGGCCGTGCGCGAGGACCGGGACGATGTTCGGGTGGTCGCGCAGGGCCGCCCGGTAGGAGACGGCCCAGTCGTGCAGCGCGGTCCGCCATTCCCGCCCGTCCTCGAACATCGACAGGTCGACCTGCGCGCTCACCGAGTCGGCGACGGCCTCCAGGATCTCGTCCTTGGTGCGGAAGTGGTTGTAGAGCGAGGGCCCGCTGACGCCCAGTTCCGCGGCGAGCCGGCGCGTGGAAACGGCCGCGAGGCCCTCCGCGTCCACCAGCGCGCGGGCCGTCTCGACGATCCGGTCGGTGCTGAGCAGGGGCTTGCGCGGTCGGGCCATGGCGCACATAGTAGGGCTGCGAGCAGAAACTAGCAGTGCTAATTTAAATGTACGGCTTTCAAGCTACCGCTTCGGCAATCTCTTTCCTGTGGGGTGACTCGGCATGAACCTGGAGCTCAGCGAGGAGCAGACCGCCGTACGGCGGCTCGCCCGGGACTTCGTGGCCCGGGAGATCGCCCCGCACGTCGTCGCGTGGGACCGTGCCGAGGAGGTGGACCGGGGCATCGTGAAGAAGCTCGGCGAGGTCGGCTTCCTCGGGCTCACGATCGACGAGGAGTACGGCGGCAGCGGCGGCGACCACCTCGCGTACTGCCTGGTCACCGAGGAACTGGGGCGCGGTGACAGCTCCGTGCGCGGCATCGTGTCCGTCTCCCTCGGGCTGGTCGCCAAGACCGTCGCGGCCTGGGGGAGCGAGGAGCAGAAGCGGCGCTGGCTGCCCGGCCTCACCTCGGGCGCGTACGTCGGCTGCTTCGGCCTCACCGAGCCCGGCACCGGCTCGGACGCCGGCAGCCTGTCCACCCGCGCGGTGCGCGACGGCGACGACTACGTGATCAACGGCACCAAGACCTTCATCACCAACGGCACCTGGGCCGACGTCGTCCTGCTCTTCGCCCGCTCCACCGACGCGCCCGGCCACAAGGGCGTCTCCGCCTTCCTCGTGCCCACCGACACGCCCGGCCTGAGCCGCCGCACGATCCACGGCAAGCTCGGGCTGCGCGGCCAGGCCACCGCCGAACTGGTCCTGGACGGCGTCCGGGTCCCCGCCTCCGCGATGCTCGCCCCCGAGGGCAAGGGCTTCTCGGTCGCCATGTCGGCTCTCGCCAAGGGGCGGATGTCGGTCGCGGCGGGCTGCGTCGGCATAGCCCAGGCCGCCCTGGACGCGGCCGTCGCGTACGCGGGGGAGCGCGAGCAGTTCGGGAAGACGATCGCCCACCACCAACTGGTGCAGGAGCTGATCAGCGACATCGCCCTCGACGTGGACGCGGCCCGGCTGCTGACCTGGCGGGTCGCCGACCTGATCGACCGCGGGCAGCCCTTCGCCGTCGAGTCCTCCAAGGCCAAGCTCTTCGCCTCCGAGGCCGCCGTCCGCGCCGCCAACAACGCCCTCCAGGTCTTCGGGGGCTACGGCTACATCGACGAGTTCCCGGCCGGCAAACTGCTGCGCGACGCCCGCGTGATGACTCTCTACGAGGGCACCAGCCAGATCCAGAAGCTCGTCATCGGGCGTGCGCTGACCGGAGTTTCGGCGTTCTGAGTACGCGACCTGAGTATCTCGGCGGATGTGGCCGGCGCCACATCCGCCGACCCTTGTCCCCATGAGTGACACACCGGTCAAGCAGCAGAACACGGCCGCCTTCTACGGACAGGCCGTCGCCTCCTTCTCGGTCGCCATGGCCGCCACCGCCATCGGCATCTACCGGCTCCAGGCCGACGCCTGGGTGCGGGCGTTCCTTGCCATCGCGGTCCTCTACCTCGTCACCTCGGCCTTCACGCTGGCCAAGATCATCCGGGACCGGCAGGAGGTCGGCCAGATAGTGAGCCGGGTGGACCAGGCCCGCCTCGACAAGATCCTCGTCGAGCACGACCCCTTCCAGAAGCCGGGCGGCACCCCCGCGGGCCAGCGCCCCTAAGCGATCGCTCACCTTCGGCGGTATGGTGGTGCTCCTGTCACCGAGAGGGGCGAACGAGCGATGAGTACGGCGGCCGAGACGATGGGCGGCGACATCGAGCCGTGGGAAGAGGTCACGCCTGACGCGGCCCGGCGGCTCCTGGTCGCCGCAGTGGAGGCCTTCGCCGAGCGCGGGTACCACGCGACCACGACCCGCGACATCGCCGGGCGGGCCGGCATGAGCCCGGCCGCGCTCTACATCCACTACAAGACCAAGGAAGAGCTGCTCCACCGCATCAGCCGCATCGGCCACACCCGGGCGGTGGACATCCTCCGCTCCGCGGCCCGGGGGGAGGGCGCCGCGACCGAGCGGCTCGCCGACGCCGTGAGCTCCTTCGTCCGCTGGCACGCAGGGCGGCGCACGACGGCGCGGGTCGTGCAGTACGAACTGGACGCGCTCGGCCCCGAGGCCCGCGAGGAGATCCTCGCGCTCCGCCGGCAGTGCGACGCCGCGGTGCGCGGCATCATCGACGACGGCGTGGCGACGGGCGAGTTCGACGTTCCGGACGTCAAGGGCACGACGCTGGCCGTGCTGTCGCTCTGCATCGACGTGGCCCGCTGGTTCAACGTCAACGGCCCCCGCACGCCCGACGAGATCGGCGCGCTCTACGCCGACCTCGTACTGCGGATGGTGGGGGCCGAACCCCCGGAGGCCGGACCCTCCGGGGCGGCTCAGAGGTAGTAGCGGGAGACCGACTCGGCGACGCACACCGGCTTGTCGCCGCCCTCGCGTTCCACCGTGAAGGCGACGCTCACCTGGATCCCGCCCTTGACGTCCTCCACGCCGGTGATCGTCGCCGTGGCGCGCAGCCGCGAGCCGACCGGCACGGGGGAGGGGAAACGGACCTTGTTGGTGCCGTAGTTGACGCCCATCTTCACGCCCTCGACCTGGATGAGCTGCGGTCCGAAGAGCGGGAGCAGCGACAGGGTCAGGTAGCCGTGCGCGATCGTGCCGCCGAACGGGCCCGCGGCCGCCCGCTCCGGGTCCACGTGGATCCACTGGTGGTCCCCGGTCGCCTCGGCGAACAGATCGATCCGCTTCTGGTCGACCTCCACCCAGTCGCTGTACCCGAGCTGCTCGCCCACCGCCGCCTTCACCTCGTCGGCGGACGCGAAGATCCTCGGCTCTGCCATGTCCCGGCCTCCCAAGTCGCACTGATTGACTAAGCAACTGCTTAGCATGGTGGCCCGAGGAGTCCCTGTCAACGGACCGCACGGGTGAGCGGGTCGGTAGGGTTCGAGGGGTGCCTCAGATTCCCGAGAAGATCCAAGAGCTCACGGTCGGCCAGCTCGCCGCGCGCAGCGGTGCCGCCGTCTCCGCCCTGCACTTCTACGAGTCCAAGGGCCTGATTCACAGCCGCCGCACCTCGGGCAACCAGCGCCGCTTCAGTCGTGACGCGCTGCGCCGGGTCGCCTTCGTCCGCGCGGCGCAGCGGGTCGGCATCCCGCTGGCCACGATCCGCGAGGCGCTCGCCGAACTGCCGGAGGGGCGCACGCCCACCGCGGACGACTGGGCCCGGCTCTCCGCGTCCTGGTGTTCCGAACTGGACGAGCGCATCAAGCAGCTCAACCGGCTGCGCGACCACCTCACCGACTGCATCGGCTGCGGCTGCCTCTCCCTGGAGACCTGCGTCCTGTCCAACCCCGACGACGTCTTCGGCGAACGCCGGGCCGGCTCCCGGCTGCTCGTGGAGCGCCGGGCCTCGGCCGCGGCCGGTGGTTCGGGGGCGGGTCCTGCCCGGGGGCGGGGGGCTGGGTGCTGCGGGGACTGATGCTGCGGTGGTGCCGGGGTGGGGCCGGGTCCTCGGTGTCGTCGGGTGCGGCTGAAGTGCGCTGACAGCGGCTCAGGGCGGGCCCCGTCCGGGGGCGGGCTGTGGGAGGGGCTGACGCTCCGGTGGCCCGGAGCGCGGTCCGGGGTTCAGGCGCCGCCGCGGGCCGCCGCAGTCCACTCCCGCACCGCCGCCGTGACCAGTTCGGCGTTCGAGGCGGCCCGGCTGCCGTCGGGCAGGAACAGGCTGTCCTCCAGGCCGGTCCGGGTCGCCAGGCCCAGCCGGCCGGCCAGCCGCAGCACCGGCCAGGCCCCGCCGTCCTCACCGTGCAACAGGACGGGGCGCCCGTGAGCCGCGCCGAGCCCGGCCAGCAGGACGCGCGCCGAGCCGGGCGCGGTCGCCGGGTCGGTGTCCGTGACCTCCGCCAGGACACGCAGCACCCTCGGCGCGAGGGGCGAGCGCAGGAACCGGGCCGCCCCGTCCGTGCCGGACCAGATCCCCGCCTCCACCGCCACCCCGCGTTCGAGCAGCGCCGCGGCGGTCTCCTCGGCGCCCGGCTCGTGCCAGTTGACCGACGCGTGGTCGGGCAGGACCGTCCAGCTCCGGATCCGCGCCACCCGGGCCGCGGGGCCGCCGGGTTCGGCCCAGGCGCCCGTCGTGACTCCGACCGGCACCCCGGCGGGCAGCCGTGCCCGCATCGCCTCCAGGACCGCCGCGAGGACGCGCGGCGACAACGTGTCCCGCCCGCACGGCGTCTTCGGGTGGACGTGGACGTCCGTGGCCCCGGCGGCGACCGCTTCGGCCGCCGAGTCCGCCAGCGCGTCCGGCGACAGCGGAACCACCGCGCCGTCGGCGGGTCCCCGCGCCCCGTTCACACACACCTGCACCATTCCCCCATGGTGCCGGGCACCACCGACAGCGCCCCGCGGACCCGTGCCGTACCGGCCACCGGGAGTGCGGCACCCCCACGGCAACCCGGGCGCACTCCTGACGCACCCCGGCGCACTCCCGAGGCCGGCTACGCCGACATCAGCAGCCGGCCCCGCCGGGCGTCCGCCCGCGCTTCCGGGGTCAGGACGGGACGCGGTACGAGGATCCCGCAGTCCGTGCAGACGGGGCCCGACGAAGGCTCGTGGTCCAGGCCGTACTTCCAGGCGAGGCGCTCCCCGTCGCACACCGGGCACACCGACCCCGGCTCGCGCTCCAGCGCCGAGATGAGCCGGCGCAGCACCTCGGCCAGCGGCCCGTCGGGGTGGACCCGGGGGTCGTCGCACCAGGCCACGCCGAACCCGCCCCAGGTCAGCCGGTGCCAGTCGTCCACGCTGCCCGGCCTGCGCAGCCCGTCGTGCTTCTCCTTCCTGCGCCGCTCGGCGAAGGCGACCTCGTAGGCCAGCCACACCGAACGCGCCTCCTCCAGCTCCTCCAGTGCGGCCACGAGCCGCGCTGGGTCGGGGGAGCGGTCCTCGGGACCGAACCCGGCCCGGGAGCAGAGATGGTCCCAGGTCGCCCTGTGCCCATAAGGGGCAAAACGCTCAAGGCACTTGCGCAGCGAATAGCGCCGCAGCGCCAGATCGCACCGTGGATCGCGGACCTGTCTCGCCAGACTTCGGAAACCGGCCATCGTCCTGCACCTCCGTCACACCTGCACCTGCACTCCGGTCACTTCGGCGTCGTCGTACGGACGTCGCCGAATAGACGTATCGACAACCGATTCGGCTCCATCCGATTTCCGATGCCTTCCATCAGCCGATCCGCCCGCTGGAAAAAGTGACGCATGTTCATCTTCCAACTCGGGGATACCGGCGGTAACGTCCCGCCCCACCCCCGTCGAGAGGAGCTGCCATGTCACGGCGCACCCCACGCAACGCCCTCGACAGACTGAGAACTCCCCGCGGTCTCCACGGGTTCCTGAAGACCGCATCCGTATGCGCGCTCATTGCCGGAGTTTTGTCACCGCTTTCCCCGGCCATGGCCGCCGGGACCGGGTCCGCCGAGGTCGCGGCCGTCGAAGCCGCCGCCAACGACCACTGCGGCGGGCAGTGTTCCGACATCCTGCCGCCCGGTCAGAACGGCAACGCGACCCTCGCCGAGATCCTCCTCAACCAGGCGTTCGGCACCCAGCCCGCGCACGCCGAGGACCAGCTCGGCCCCTACGCCAAGCTCGCCACCGGGTACCAGGGCCTGAGCAACGACAAGATCAACACCTTCTTCAACGACGCCTCCTTCGGCGTCCCGGACGGCCAGGCCGCCTCCACCGTGCGCCCCGCCGGACGCGACGACGTGACCATCGTCCGCGACAAGAAGACCGGCGTGCCGCACATCACCGGCACCACCCGCTACGGCACCGAGTTCGGCGCCGGTTACGCCGCCGCCCAGGACCGGCTGTGGCTCATGGACCTCTTCCGGCACGTCGGACGCGGCCAGTTGACCCCCTTCGCGGGCGGCGCCCCCGCCAACCAGGGCCTGGAGCAGCAGTTCTGGCGCAGCGCCCCCTACACCGAGGCCGACCTGGAGGCGCAGATCGAGAGCGCCGCCGCCAAGTCCGGCGAGCGCGGCAAACTCGCCCTCGCGGACGTGGACGCCTACGTCGCCGGGGTCAACGCCTACATCGACGCCTCCGACAAGGGCCGCTACTTCCCCGGCGAGTACGTCCTGACCGGCCACAAGGACGCCATCACCAACGCCGGCACCATCGAGCACTTCAAGCGCTCCGACCTCATCGCGCTGGCCTCCGTCATCGGTTCCCTCTTCGGTGCCGGAGGCGGCGGCGAGGTCAACAACGCGCTCTCCCTCCTCGCCGCCCAGGAGAAGTACGGCGTCGCCGAGGGCACCAAGGTCTGGGAGTCCTTCCGCCAGCGCAACGACCCCGAGGCCGTCCTCACCCAGCAGGACGGCAGCTTCCCGTACCTGCCCACCCCGGACGACCCGCAGGGCCGCGCCCTGCCCGACGCCGGGTCGGTCCAGGCGGAACCGCTGGTTTACGACCGTACGGGCAGCGCCGGGGCGGCGGGCGCGACCGGTGCCTCCGCCAAGGCCGCGGACGCGGCGGTGACCTCGGCACGGCGCGGCATGTCCAACGCCCTCGTCGTCAGCGGCGAGCACACCGCGAGCGGTCACCCGGTCGCCGTCTTCGGGCCCCAGACCGGCTACTTCGCCCCGCAGTTGCTCATGCTCCAGGAGATCCAGGGCCCCGGCATCAGCGCCCGCGGCGCCTCCTTCGCGGGCCTGAGCATGTACGTCGAACTCGGCCGCGGCCAGGACTACGCCTGGAGCGCGACCACCTCGGGCCAGGACATCATCGACACCTACGCCGTCGAGCTGTGCCAGGACGACTACCACTACCTCTACCGCGGCACCTGCACGCCCATGGAGAAGGTCGAGCGGCGCAACGCCTGGAAGCCGACCGTCGCCGACTCCACCGCGGCCGGCTCCTACACGATGCGCGTCTGGCGCACCAAGTACGGCCCCGTCGAGTCCCGCGCCACGGTCGGCGGCAAGAAGGTCGCCTACACCACCCTGCGCTCCTCCTACCTCCACGAGGCCGACTCCATCATCGGCTTCCAGATGCTGAACGACCCCGACTACCTCAACAGCCCGGAGCGCTTCCAGAGCGCCGTCCAGCACATCAACTACACCTTCAACTGGTTCTACGCCGACTCCGAGCACACCGCGTACTACAACAGCGGCGACAACCCGGTGCGCGCGGACGGCGTCGACGCCGAGTTCCCGGTCTGGGCGCGGCAGGCGTACGAGTGGCAGGGCTGGGACCCGGCCGACAACACCGCCCGGTACACCGGCGCGTCCGCCCACCCGCAGTCGGTCGACCAGGACTACTACGTCTCCTGGAACAACAAGCAGGCCAAGGACTACCCGGCCGCCTCCTGGGGCAACGGCTCCGTCCACCGCGGCAACCTCCTCGACGACCGCGTGAAGGCGCTGGTCGCCCAGGGCGGCGTCACCCGCACCGCGCTGGTCAAGGCCATGGCCGAGGCGGGCCTCGCCGACCTGCGCGCCGAGGACGTCCTGCCCGGCCTGCTGAAGGTGGTCGAGTCGGCGCCGGTGACCGACCCGGCGGCGAGGACGGCGGTGGACGGACTGAAGGCATGGCTGTCGCAGGGCGGCGGCCTGCGCACGGAGACCTCGGCGGGCTCGAAGAAGTACGCGCACGCCGACGCGATCCGCACCCTGGACGCCTGGTGGCCGCTGCTGGTGAAGGCCGAGTTCGAACCGGGCCTCGGCAGCGACCTGTACACCGCCTTCACCCGCAACCTGCCCGTCGACGAGTCCCCCTCCGCCGCCCACGGCCCGACCGGCGCCCACGCCGGCAGCGCCTTCCAGTACGGCTGGTGGAGCTATGTCGACAAGGACATCCGGTCCGTGCTCGGCGAGTCCGTCAAGGGCCCGCTCGCGCACGCCTACTGCGGCGACGGCGACCTCGCCGCCTGCCGGAACACCCTGGTGTCCACCCTGAAGGAGGCGGCGGGCCGCACGGCCGCCCAGGTCTACCCCGGCGACGAGAACTGTTCGGCGGGAGACCAGTGGTGCGCCGACTCGGTGATCCACCGCACCCTCGGCGGCGTCAAGCACGGCGGCATCGGCTGGCAGAACCGGCCGACCTACCAGCAGGTCGTGGAGTTCACGTCCCACCGGTGACCGGCCGGCCCGACGGTCACCTGTAGAGCAGGTACTGGCGGCGCGTCCTGCGGAACGCCGCCAGTTCCCGCTCCCATCCGGCCACCACCTCGTCGGTGTCCGCGCCCGCGTCGATCATCGTGCGCACCCGTGCGGACCCGGTGAGCCTGTCGATCCAGTTGTCCGGCCGCCAGGCGAAACCGTCCCAGGTGCGCCTGGCGGTCACCAGGAGGGCGATTCCGGTGCGCACCGGGTCGAACGCGGCCCGGTCGTGCACGTGGAGCTGCACGCCGCCGACCGTCTTGCCCTGGAACTTGGAGAAGGTGGGCGCGAAGTACGCCTCCCTGAACCGCACGCCCGGCAGACCGACGTCGTTCGCGGCGGCGGCCCAGCTCCCGTCGATCCCCTCCGCGCCGAGCAGTTCGAACGGGCGGGTCGTGCCGCGCCCCTCGGAGAGGTTCGTGCCCTCGAACAGACATGTCCCCGCGTACACCAGCGCGGACTCCGGCGTCGGCATGTTCGGGCTCGGCGGCACCCAGGGCAGCCCGGAGGCGTCGTAGAACTCCGACCGCTTCCAGCCCGTCATCGGCACCGTCTCCAGCGGCACCGGCGACTTCAGGAACTCGCCGTTGAAGAGCAGCGCCAGTTCGGCGACCGTCATGCCGTGCGCCTGTGCGACCGGTTCCCGGCCGACGAAGGTCGCGAACTCCTTGTGCAGGACCGGGCCGAGGGCCGCCCGCCCGGTCACCGGGTTCGGCCGGTCCAGGACCACGAACCGCTTCCCCGCCAGCGAGGCCGCCTCCATGCAGTCGAACAGCGTCCAGATGTACGTGTAGAAGCGCGCGCCCACGTCCTGGATGTCGAAGACGACGGTGTCCACGCCGGAGGCCGTGAACACGTCGGCGAGCGGCTGCCCGCTCTTCAGGTACGTGTCGTAGACCGGCAGCCCGGTCGCGGGATCGTCGTGGCGCCCCTCGGAGCCGCCCGCCTGCGCCGTGCCCCGGAAACCGTGCTCGGGCCCGAAGACGGCGGTCAGGTTCACGCGGCCGTCGGCGTGCATGACGTCGACGATGTGGCGCACGTCCCGGGTGATGCCGGTCGGGTTGGTGACGATGCCGACCCGCTGCCCGTCGAGCGGGGCGTAGCCGTCGTCGGCGAGGCGCTCGAAGCCCGTGCGCAGCCGGCGGCCCCCGTGCCCCGCGGACGCCGCGTGTGCCGTACCCGCCGACGCGGCGGTGGCGGCGGTGGCCCCGGCCGCCGCCGCGGCCGTGGTGGCGAGCAGATTCCGTCTGGACAGCGTCATGCGGTGACCTCCGTGATCGCGGCGGGTGTCATGCGCACGCACGCTAACCCGCACCGGGGCCCCAGGGAATGGCGTAGACCGCGGTTCACCTCTTCCGCCGAACATACCGACTGGTTAGTCTGACGCTGCAACGGGGAGCGAGCCGTGCCCGAGCCGTGTCGAAGGAGACCGATGGTGGAAGCCGTGCAGGATGCCGGAGTCGTCGTCACCGGGGCGGGAGGCGGCATCGGCGCCGCGCTGGCCCGGCGGTTCGCCGCCGAGGGCGCCCGGGTCGTCGTCAACGACCTGGACGCCGGACGGGCGAAGGCCGTCGCCGACGAGATCGGCGGCACCGCGGTCCCCGGCGACGCCTCGGCGATCGTCGGCGAGGCCCGCGACGCGCTGGGCGGCACGGTCGACGTGTACTGCGCCAACGCGGGCGTCGGCTGCGCCGGTTCGGAGGCCGCCGGGGAGTCCGCCTGGGCGCTCGCCTGGGACGTCAACGTCATGGCCCACGTCCGCGCGGCCCACGAACTGCTCCCCGACTGGCTGGAGCGCGGCAGCGGCCGCTTCGTCTCCACCGTCTCCGCCGCCGGACTGCTCACCATGATCGGCGCCGCCCCCTACAGCGTCACGAAGCACGGCGCCTACGCCTTCGCCGAGTGGCTGTCCCTGACGTACCGCCACCGCGGGATCAAGGTCCACGCCATCTGCCCGCAGGGCGTGCGCACCGACATGCTGGACGCCACCGGCAGCGCCGGCGACCTGGTGCTCCGGCCCACCGCGATCGAACCGCAGGACGTCGCCGACGCCCTGTTCCGGGGCATCGAGGAGGACCGCTTCCTCGTCCTGCCGCACCCCGAGGCCGCCGAGTACTACCGGGCGCGGGCCGCCGACCCCGACCGCTGGCTGCACGGCATGAACCGGCTCCAGCGGCAGTGGGAGGAAACGGCGGCCCGGTGACCGCCCGCCGGTGTCCGCAGCGCGCCGGAGCGCCCTGCCCGACGCGCCGGAGCCGGAGAGTGGGAAGATCCTCCGTCGGGAACGGCGTTCTGGCACCAGGCAGGACCCGACACGAACGGACAGCGAAACGGAAAGGCAGGTGACGGCAGTGCCCAGGACCACGGACGGGGACGGCACTCCGGTGCCGCAGCGGCTCCTGGCCGCCGCCACCCGGCTCTTCGCCGAGCAGGGCTACGACCGCACCTCGGTACAGGAGATCGTCGAGGCGGCAGGCGTCACCAAGGGGGCGCTGTACCACTACTTCGGCTCCAAGGACGACCTCCTGCACGAGGTGTACGCGCGCTTGCTGCGCCTCCAGCAGGAGCGTCTGGACGCCTTCGCCGACGCCGGTGACCCGGTCGAGAAGCGGGTGCGGGACGCGGCGGCCGACGTCGTCGTCACCACCATCGAGAACCTCGACGACGCGTCGATCTTCTTCCGCTCCATGCACCAGCTCAGCCCGGAGAAGAACAAGCAGGTGCGCGCGGAGCGCCGGCGCTACCACGAGCGGTTCCGCGCGCTCATCGAGGAAGGCCAGCGCACCGGCGTCTTCACCAGGCAGACCCCGGCCGACCTGGTGGTCGACTACCACTTCGGCTCCATCCACCACCTGTCCACCTGGTACCGCCCCGACGGTCCCCTCAGCCCGCAGGAAGTGGCCGATCACCTCGCCGACCTGCTGCTGCGGGCGCTGCGTCCGTGAGCCGCCCCGTGAGATGACCGGCCAGGGCCGCCGCCGCGGGATTGCGCGGCCGCGGCCCGCGCCCGGCCAGCACGACGGTCCGGCCCGGCTCCGGCTGCCGGATCTCCACGCACGGCAGCCCGGCGCGCTCACCGATGCGGCGCGGCACGAACGCCACGCCGATCCCCGCCCGCACCAGATCGACCAGCAGCCCGATCTGGGTCACGTCACAGGTGATACGGCGCTCCAGCCCGCAGTGGGCCGCGAGGCGCCGTACGGCCGTCTCCAGACCGGTGCCCGCGCGGAAGTCGACGAACGGTTCCTCGGCGAGGTCCCGGACGAGCGTCCGTCCCGCCCGGGCCAGCCGATGACCCTCGGCGGTGATGAGCACCAGCTCCTCCTGCCACGACGCGTACGCGGTCAGCCCCTCGGGCAGCGCCGCCGCGTCCGGCACGAGATACGCGAGGTCCAGCTCGCCCGCGCGCAGCGCGTCGGTCAGCTCACCGACCGGCGCGTCGCGCACCGACACCTGCACGCCCGGGAACCGGCGGTGGAAGGTGGCCAGTTCGGCGGGCAGGTCGACGCAGGTGAGCGTCTGGATGGTGCCGATGGCCACCCGTCCGGTGGCCAGCCCCGTCACCGCCGCGACCGCCTGCCGGGCCTCGTCGGCGCCGGCCAGCAGCGCACGGGCCCGCGGCAGCAGCGCCCGGCCCGCCTCGGTGAGCACGACCCGGCGGCCGGTGCGGTCGAACAGTTCGGCGCCCAGCTCCCGTTCCAGGTTGCGGACCGAGGAGCTGAGCGCCGACTGCACGATCAGCTCGCGGCGCGCGGCGGCGGTGAAGCCGCCCTCGGTGACGACGGCCATGAAGTGGCGGAGCTGGCGGATCTCCATCGGGCCACTCTAGAGCCCCGATCGGTTCCGGAGATGGGACGCAGCGAAACCATCTGTTGGACCGCTGCCCGGTCCGCGGGCCAGCCTGGAGCCATGTCGCGCAGCCCCTCGCCCTGGACCCGCCTCGTCTCCTTCCTCCGCGCCCTCGCGCGCGCCGACCACCACTACTCGGGCGGCTACTAGCACTCCGTCCGGCCGGGTGATCAGAGGTACTTCTTGATCTCCCGGCGGGCCAGCGAGCGCTGGTGGACCTCGTCCGGACCGTCGGCGATCATCAGGGTCCGCGCGCCCGCGTACAGCTCCGCCAGCGGGAAGTCCTGGCTCACGCCGCCCGCGCCGTGCAACTGGATGGCCCGGTCGATGATGTCGACCACCGCGCGGGGCGTGGCGATCTTGATGGCCTGGATCTCGGTGTGCGCGCCCCGGTTGCCGACGGTGTCCATCAGCCAGGCGGTCTTCAGCACCAGCAGCCGGAGCTGCTCCACGGTGACCCGGGCGTCCGCGATCCAGTTGTGGACCACGCCCTGCTGGGCCAGCGCCTTGCCGAAGGCGTTGCGGGACACCGCGCGGCGGCACATCAGCTCGATCGCCCGCTCCGCCATCCCGATCAGCCGCATGCAGTGGTGGATCCGGCCGGGACCGAGCCGGGCCTGGGCGATGGCGAAGCCGCCGCCCTCCTCGCCGATCAGGTTGGTCACCGGCACGCGCGCGTGGTCGAAGGTCACCTCGGCGTGGCCGCCGTGGTAGTGGTCCTCGTAGCCGAAGACCTGCATCGCCCGGTCGACCGTCACCCCGGGCGTGTCGCGCGGGACCAGCACCATGGACTGCTGGCGGCGGATGTCCTCGCCGTCCGGGTCGGTCTTGCCCATCACGACGAAGATCCGGCAGTCCGGGTTCATCGCCCCGGAGATGTACCACTTGCGGCCCGTGACGACGTACTCGTCGCCCTCGCGCTCGATGTGCGTGGTGATGTTCGTGGCGTCCGAGGAGGCCACGTCCGGCTCCGTCATCGCGAACGCGGAGCGGATCTCCCCGGCCAGCAGCGGCTCCAGCCACTGCTTCTTCTGCGCCTCGTCGGCGAACTGGGCCAGCACCTCCATGTTCCCGGTGTCCGGCGCCGCGCAGTTCGTCGCGGTCGGCGCCAGTTGCGGGCTGCGGCCGGTGATCTCGGCGAGCGGGGCGTACTGCAGGTTGGTGAGCCCGGCGCCGTGCTCGGCGTCGGGGAGGAACAGGTTCCACAGGCCCTGCCGGCGGGCCTCGGCCTTGAGGTCCTCGACGACCTGCGGGGTGTCCCACGGGGAGGCCAGTCGGGCGCGCTGCTCGTGGGCCACCTGTTCGGCCGGGTAGACGTACTCGTCCATGAAGGCGAGCAGCCTGCCGCGGAGTTCCTCGGTGCGTGCGTCGTAGGCGAAGTCCATGGCGGGTCAGCCCTCCTGAAGGGTGGTCAGGCCGTGCTCGACGAAGACGGGGACGAGGTCGCCGATGCGGTCGAAGCCGCGGCCGACCGTCTGGCCCAGCGTGTAGCGGTAGTGGATGCCCTCCAGGATCACGGCGAGCTTGAACCAGGCGAACGCCGTGTACCAGGCGATCGTGGAGACGTCCCGCCCCGAGCGGGCGGCGTACCGCTCGACCAGCTCGCCGGGGGCGGGGTGGCCGGGCGCCTGGGCGGTGGTGGAGACGGGGGAGTCGGGCATGCCGAGCGGGCTGCTGTACATCACCAGCAGGCCGAGGTCGGTCAGCGGGTCGCCGAGCGTGGACATCTCCCAGTCGAGGATCGCCCGGATCTCGTCGTCCTCGCCGCCGATCAGGACGTTGTCGAGGCGGTAGTCGCCGTGCACGACCGTCGGCGCGGGGGAGCGCGGCAGCTCCCGGCCGAGGGTGGCGTGCAGTTCGTCGATGCCGGCCAGGTCGCGGTCGCGGGAGGCGTCGAGCTGCTTGGCCCAGCGGCGGAGCTGCCGGTCCAGGAATCCCTCGGGGCGGCCGAAGTCCGCGAGACCCACCTCGGCGGGGTCCACCGCGTGCAGCCCGACCAGCGTGTCGACGAGGTTCAGCACGGCGGCGCGGGTGCGCTCCGGCCCGAGCGGGGCGAGCTGCTCGGCGGTGCGGTACGGGGTGCCCTCCACGAACTCCATGACGTAGAACGGCGCGCCCAGCACCTCCTCGTCCTCGCACAGCAGCACGGGGCGCGGCACGGGCACGTCGGTCGGGTGCAGCGCGCTGATGACGCGGTGCTCGCGCCGCATGTCGTGCGCGGTGGCCAGGACGTGGCCGAGCGGAGGCCGCCGTACCACCCAGCGGGCGGTGCCGTCCGAGACGGCGTAGGTGAGGTTCGACCGCCCGCCCTCGATCAGCCGGCCGGACAACGGGCCGGTGACCAGGCCGGGCCGCTCGCGGTCGAGCAGGACGCGCAACCGGTCGAGATCGAGTCCGGGCGGGTGGTCGGGGCTCATCGGCTCTCCTGGGGCAGGCGGACAGTACCCCCACATGATGCCGACCGGTCGGTATGCCGTCCAGTGGGCAGGCGGAACGTGACCGGCGTTACGGGCCTCAGAGGACGAGGAGCGCCCCGCACAGGGCGAGGACGAGCGTGCACAGGGCGGCGGCGACGGCGTGCGGCGGGGTCAGCGCGCGGGGCCGGTTCGCCGCGGCGAGGGTGCCGATACGGCCGTGGGCGATCCGGAGGAAGGCCAGCCAGAGGGCGCAGCACAGGGCAGCGGCCACGAGCGAGACGGGCGTCGCGCCACCGTGCAGCGCGGCCTTCACGGCGAGTACGGCGACGACCGTGCCGGACAGGGTGGTACGGCGCCAGGCGAGCCGGGTGCGCTCGGGCTGGAGACCAGGGTCGCGGCCGGCGGGTGCCGCGTCGGCGCCGCTCACGCTCAGCCCTCCCAGCCGGTGAGGACCACGACGACCATGACGACGGCGACCACGGCCACGACCAGGCTCAGCAGCGCGGGGAAGCGGGAGACGGGAAGGTCCTCGCCCCGGCGCATGGCGCGCTCGCAGCGTCCCCAGTGGTTCACGGCCCGCAGCGAGCACAGCACACCGGCGGCGAGCAGCGCGAGCGCGAGCCCCACCCGCCAGCCCCAGCGCAGGTCGGGCAGGAACTGGTCCACCGCGAAGCCGCCGCCGATCAGCGCGAGCGCGGTACGCAGCCAGGCCAGGAACGTACGCTCGTTGGCCAGCGAGAACCGGTAGTCGGGGGTCCCCCCTTCCCGCCGCACCTCCTCCGGCGCAAACCACAACCGAACACTCCGCACGAAACCGATCACTCCGGGACCCTACAACTGCGGGCAGTCGTGCCTCCCCCAGTGCCCGGCAGTCGTGCCTCCCCCAGTGCCTGAACCGCCCGGGCGGTACCCCCAGGGCGGCACGGACGGGCGTAGCGGCACCCGGCCGGCTTCGGCTTGCGTACCCCGCCCCGCGCCCCCCGCCCCCGCAGGGCAGGGAGGAAGCGCCGGACCACTCACCCCCGCCATGCCCGCAGCCGCGCGTACGCCGCGAGCCCGTCCGGCACGAACTCCCACACTCCCTCCCCGACCCGCTGCTCCAGCTCCCCCTCGGAGAGGAACCCGTACCACGCCACCTCCTCCACCTGAGGAGACACCGCCCCCGCCACCCGCACCTCGTACACCGCCGACCACCACGACCGCCCCGCCCCGTCGTCGTACAGGAACCTGAACAGGAACCGCGGCCGCGGCAGCCCGCTCACCCCCAGCTCCTCCTCCGCCTCCCGCAGCGCCGCGTCGTCGTAGGACTCGCCCGCGCCCACCACCCCGCCGACGAACATGTCGTACAGCGCGGGAAACACCAGCTTGGAAGCCGTCCGGCGGTGGACGAACACCCGTCCCTCGGGGTCGCGCGCCCACACGAACACGCACCGGTGCCGCAGCCCCCGGTCGTACACGTCGCCCCGCCGGGCCCGCCCGACCACGCGGTCGTTCTCGTCGACGACGTCGAGGATCTCGTCAGCAGAACTCATCCGCCCATCCAAGCAGCCGGCCCGGTCCCACCGGTGTCCACCGGCACCGCGAGGCCGGTCAGCTCCGCTCCAGCGCCGGTTCGCGCCCGCTCTCACCCGTCCCCGTGCCCTGCGGCATCGCCGGGTGCAGACCCAGCAGGACGATGCCCGCCACGACCGCCGCGAGGCCGCCCGCCTCCCACGCCAGCGCCCCGGCGTCGGTGTGCAGCCGGTCCCCGAGGAACCCGACCCCGCACGCGATGCCGGCGAGCGGCTGGGCCGCCGTCAGCGCGGGCAGCGACCGGCGCAGCGGTGCCGTCTCGAAGGCGCTCTGGACCAGGACCAGGCCGGTGATCCCCAGCACCACCACGGCGTACGGCTGCCACCCGGTCAGCAGGTCCGCCAGGCCGCCCGCGGACAAACGCCGCCCGCTGACCCGGGTCAACGCGTCCTGCACCCCGTAGACCAGTCCGGCGGCCAGCGCCAGCAGCGCCGGGCCCCAGGTCAGCCGCAGGCGCCCGGCGCACAGCGTGAGCACGACGGCCAGGCCCAGCATCACGCCGACGATCACCCAGTGCCGCACCGGGTCGGTCACCGCGGTGCCGCCGCGCGGCTCGCCCGCCAGGATGAACGCGGTCACCCCGCCCGCGAGCAGCGCGAGGCCCGCCCAGCCCTGCCGGCCCAGCGGCTGCCGGGTCTGGACACGGGAGAGCGCGAGGGCGAAGAGGAGGTTGGTCGCCAGGAGCGGTTCGACGAGGGTGAGTTCACCGCCGCCCAGCGCGACGGCGCCGAGGACCAGGCCGGCCACCATCAGCCCCATGCCGGCCAGCCAGCGCGGCACCCGCACGAGGTCGAGCAGGAGGCGGGGCGAGAGGAAGTCGCCCAGCGGGGCGCGCTCGGCCGCGTTCTGCTGGAGGACGAAACCGAAACCCAGACAGCACGCGGCGCACACGGCGAGGACCAGAACCAGAACCGACACGCTGCGTACCTCGATCGTCAGTCGGGTCACGGGGGCGTCGGGGACGACTCTAGTGCGGGTGGCCGCCCGATGCCGGGCGGGCGGCGCATTCGGGGGCGCGGACCGGCCACGGCTGCCCGGCGGGGCGGGCACCGGCCGTCACGGATCAACGCCACCCGGGTCCACATGAGTTGACGTGCCCAGCGGACCGGTCAGCGGGTCGGGGGCCAAGGACGCCGACACGGCGGCCCCGTACGCGGCCGGGCCCCGGCTGCTCGGCAGACCGGGGCCCGGGAACCGCCGGACGGCGGCTATATGACCAGGGACAACAGCAGCACCAGGGCACCGGCGACCACCGAGATGATGGTCTCCATGGCGGACCACGTCTTGATGGTCTGGCCGACGTTCAGGCCGAAGTACTCCTTCACCAGCCAGAACCCGGCGTCGTTGACGTGGCTGAAGAACAGCGAACCGGCACCGATGGCCAGGACCAGCAGGGCGGCGTGCGTGGTCGACATGTCGGCCGCGAGCGGCGCCACCAGGCCGGCCGCCGAGACGGTCGCGACCGTCGCCGAACCGGTCGCCAGCCGGATCGCCACCGCGATCAGCCAGGCCAGCAGCAGCGCCGGGATCGACCAGTCCTTGGAGATCTCCAGGATCATCTGGCCCACGCCGGAGTCGATCAGCGTCTGCTTGAAGCCGCCGCCCGCGCCGACGATCAGGAGGATGCCCGCGATGGGGGCCAGGCCCTTCTCGACCAGCCCGGAGAGACGGTCCTTGCCGAACCCGGCGGGCCGCAGCAGCGTGAAGATGCCGACGATCACGGAGACCAGCAGGGCGATCAGCGGGTTGCCGATCACGTCGAAGGTGCGCTGCACCACGTTCTCCGGGTCGTCGACGATGATGTCGACGAGCGCCTTCAGCAGCATCAGCACGACGGGCAGCAGGATCGTGGACAGGGTGGCGCCGAAGCCCGGACGCTTCTCCAGATCCTCCGAGGCGCGCTGCGGGATCATGCGGTCGGGAGCCGGTACGTCCACCCAGCGGGCCGCGTACTTCGAGAACACCGGACCGGCGATGATCACCGTCGGGACGGCGATCAGCACGCCCAGCGCCAGGGTCACCCCGAGGTTGGCGTCCACCGCGTCGATGGCGACCAGCGGGCCGGGGTGCGGCGGGACCAGGCCGTGCATCACGGACAGACCGGCCAGGGCCGGGATGCCGATCCGCATCAGCGAGTAGTTGCCGCGCTTGGCGACCATCAGGACGACCGGGATCAGCAGGACGATGCCGACCTCGAAGAACAGCGGCAGTCCGATCACCGAGGCGATCAGCACCATCGTCCACGGCATGGAACGCGGGGTCGCCCGGGCGAGGATGGTGTCCACGATCTGGTCGGCGCCGCCGGAGTCGGCGAGCATCTTGCCGAGGATCGCGCCGAGCGCGATCAGGACGCCCACGCCCGCGACGGTGGAGCCCAGCCCGGAGGTGAAGCTGGTGATGACCTTGTCCAGCGGCGCACCGGCGAACGCGCCGAGCGCCAGTGACCCGATGGTCAGCGACAGGAAGGCGTGCAGCTTGAACTTGGTGATGAGCAGGACGATGACGGCGATGCCCAGGAGCACGGCGATGCCCAGTTGAGCGTGGCCCGCCGAGGTGATCGGCTCGACGGGGTCCGCTGCCAGCATCTCGACGCTGAGTCTGGTCACGGTGGTTCCCTTGCGGTGATGGGGATTCGGGGGAGCACGGGGCCGTGCGCGCGGAAGGCGGCACGGCCCCGGGGGAAGTGGGGGGGTGGTGCGGCGGACTACCGCACCGGCTCGGGGAGGTCCCTCAGGGCGTCGACCGCCCGCTCGGTGATCTCCTCGGGGGAGCCGGCGACGTCCACCGCGACTCCCGCCTCGTCCGGCTCCAGCGGCTGGAGCGTGGCGAACTGGGAGTCGAGCAGGGCCGTCGGCATGAAGTGGCCCTGCCGGTGCGACATCCGGTCCTCGATCAGCTCACGGCTGCCCGTGAGGTGGACGAAGACGACACCGGGAGCGGCGGCCCGCAGCCGGTCGCGGTACGACCGCTTGAGCGCGGAACTGCTCACCACCCCGCCGAGCCCGGCCCGCCCGTGGGCCCAGCCGCCGATGGCGTCCAGCCAGGGCCAGCGGTCCTCGTCGGTGAGCGGGGTGCCGGCCGTCATCTTGGCGATGTTGGCCGGGGGGTGGAAGTCGTCGCCCTCGGCGTAGGGGACGCCGAGCCGGGCCGCGAGCAGGGGACCGATCGTGGTCTTCCCGGTGCCCGCGACGCCCATGACCACGACCACGTGGGGGGTGTGCAGTTGCTGCATCGCACTCTCGCTGTCTGCTGTCTTCGTCGACACCTGATGTCGAGGCAACTGAAACCCATTAGGTACGACGAATTCAAGAGTCTGTGACATATAAGTCTGACTTTTTGTTCCGGTGACGTGCCCCGTACGCTGAGTGCATGAGCACACCGGGCCGGGGGCTGCACGGCCGCGTACTGGACACCCTCGGCCCCGCGATCACAGCGGGCGCATACCCCGCGGGCAGCGTTCTGCGCACGGACGAACTCGCCCAGCGTTTCGAGGTGTCCCGCTCCGTGATGCGGGAGGCGGTCCGGGTGCTGGAGTCCATGCACCTCGTCGAGTCGCGCCGCCGCGTGGGCGTCACCGTCCTGCCCGAGTGCGAGTGGAACGTCTACGACCCGCAGGTCATCCGCTGGCGCCTGGCCGGCTCCGAACGCCCCCGGCAACTGCGCTCCCTGACCGTGCTCAGGTCGGCCGTCGAACCGGTGGCGGCGGGCCTGGCGGCGCGACTGGCCACCCCGGAGCAGTGCGCCGAGCTGACCGAGTGCGCGCTCGGCATGGTCGCCAACTCGAGCGGTCACCGGCTGGAGGAGTACCTCTTCCACGACGTGGCCTTCCACCGCGTCATCCTCACCGCCTCGGGCAACGAGATGTTCGCCCGCCTCGGCGGCGTCGTCGCCGAGGTCCTGGCCGGCCGCACGCACCACGACGTGATGTTCGAGGACCCCGACCCGGCCGCCGTCACGCTGCACGTCCAGGTCGCCGAGGCGGTCCGCGCCCGCGACGCCGAGCGCGCCGAGCGGCTGACCCGGGAGATCACCGAGGGCGCGCTGCAGGAGCTGGACATCCTGGCGCCGTAGCCCCCGGACCGGCCGGGCGCCCTGCGCGAGGACCCCCGGGCCGGCCGGGCGCCTCGCGCGAGGAACCGGCCGGGCGCCTACGCGAGGAACTCGCCGTCCACGTACACCCACGCCCCGTCCACGCGCTCGAACCGGCTCCGCTCGTGCAGCGAGCCACCGCGGTAGGACGCCCGGAACGTCACGGACCCGGTGGCGTGGAAGGCGGAACCGTCGGCCGTCTCCAGGATCTCCAGGCCGGTCCACCGCGTGCCCGGATCGAGGTCGAGCCGGGCCGGCCGCGTGCGCGGGTGCCAGGTGCGCAGCAGGTAACCGGCGTCACCCTTCACGAAGGCGCTGTAGCGCGAGCGCATCAGGGCCTCGGCACTGGGCGCGGCGGCGGCTCCGGCGTGGAAGCGGCCGCAGCAGCTCTCGTACGGCTCGGACCGTCCGCAGGGGCAGGAAGGGGTGGGCATGGCCATCACTGTAGGTGGTCGTGGAGACTGTCGGAAAAAGCAGAAAACCCCTGCTCAGCAGGGGTCTTAGCTGGTGTCCGAGGGGGGACTTGAACCCCCACGCCCGATAAAGGGCACTAGCACCTCAAGCTAGCGCGTCTGCCATTCCGCCACCCGGACCAGGTGTCTGTCGCGCGGGGTGCTCCCCTTGGCGACGACGTAAACATTACCAGGCTTTCCGGGGTGGCCGATCACCCCCTCCTTGGGCCCGGACGGCCGCGGGGGGAGGATGAGGGGGACCCACCAGCAGTGACATCAGCAGTGACAGCGGGAGGAACCACGTGAGCGACTCGGGCACGGCCAGGAGCGTCACCGGCGAGGACGAGGTCGTCGACCTCTGCCGCGAGCTGATCCGGATCGACACCAGCAACTACGGCGACCACTCGGGACCCGGCGAGCGCAAGGCCGCCGAGTACGTCGCCGAGAAGCTCGCCGAGGTGGGACTCGAGCCCAGGATCTTCGAGTCCCACCCCGGACGCGCCTCCACGGTGGCCCGGATCGAGGGCGAGGACCCGTCCAGGCCCGCGCTGCTCATCCACGGCCACACCGACGTCGTCCCGGCCAACGCGGACGACTGGACCCACCACCCCTTCTCCGGCGAGGTCGCCGACGGCTGCGTGTGGGGGCGCGGCGCCGTCGACATGAAGGACATGGACGCGATGACCCTCGCGGTCGTCCGCGACCGGCTGCGCAGCGGGCGCCGGCCGCCGCGGGACATCGTGCTGGCGTTCCTCGCCGACGAGGAGGCCGGCGGCACGTACGGCGCCCGTCACCTCGTCGACCACCACCCCGACCTCTTCGAGGGTGTCACCGAGGCGATCAGCGAGGTGGGCGGCTTCTCCTTCACCGTGAACGAGCAGCGCCGCCTGTACCTGATCCAGACGGCCGAGAAGGGCATCCACTGGATGAAGCTGACGGTGGCCGGCACCGCGGGGCACGGGTCGATGATCCACCGCGACAACGCCATCACCGAGCTGTCCGAGGCCGTCGCGCGCCTGGGCCGGCACAAGTTCCCCGTCCGCGTCACCAAGACCACCCGGGCCTTCCTCGACGAACTCGGCGACGCCCTCGGCACCGAGCTGGACCCGGAGGACATGGAGGGGACGATCGCCAGGCTCGGCGGCATCGCCAAACTCATCGGCGCGACCCTGAGCAACACCGCCAACCCGACCCAGCTGGGCGCGGGTTATAAGGTCAACGTCATTCCCGGCGAGGCCACCGCGCACATCGACGGGCGCTACCTGCCCGGGTACGAGGAGGAGTTCCTCGCCGACCTCGACCGCATCCTCGGACCGCACGTGCGGCGCGAGGACGTGCACGCCAACAAGGCCGTCGAGACCACCTTCGACGGTGCGCTGGTCGACGCGATGCAGTCCGCGCTGGTGGCCGAGGACCCGGCCGCGAAGGCGATCCCCTACATGCTCTCGGGCGGCACGGACGCCAAGTCCTTCGACGACCTGGGCATCCGGGGCTTCGGCTTCGCGCCGCTCAAGCTGCCGCCCGAGCTGGACTTCGCGGGCATGTTCCACGGCGTCGACGAGCGGGTGCCGGTGGACGGACTCAAGTTCGGTGTGCGGGTGCTCGACCGTTTCATCGACGCCTCCTGAATCGCCCGTGTGTACGGGGGGTGGCCGGGACGAGTGAATGTGCTCATAAGCTCGTAGCCTCATTACTTCCTCCTCGTTACAGGTGATGCGATCGGCAATTTTGGGATCGCGTTTGCCAACTAGGAGGAACAATGCTCAAGAAGGTCGTCGCCGCTGCGGCTGCCACCGGTGGTCTGGTTCTCGCGGGCGCGGGCATGGCCGTCGCCGACTCCGGCGCCCAGGGTGCCGCCGTGCACTCGCCCGGCGTCCTTTCCGGCAACGTCGTTCAGGTTCCCGTGCACGTGCCGGTGAACGTCTGCGGCAACACGATCTCCGTGATCGGCCTGCTGAACCCCGCCTTCGGCAACGTCTGCGTCAACAAGTGACGTTGTGCCTCGCCCCGTGAGGATCTGATTCCGTCGGCCCCGGAGTGCACGCCATGCGCTCCGGGGCCGACGCCTTTTGGGGGAATTCGAGGCGGGGGGAGGACGGAAGTGCCGGAATTCCGGCACTCTCGGCATTCTCGGTACCACGGGACCAGACAAGGCAGGGGATTCAGGAAATGCGACAGGTCACCCGCAAGGGCCTGATGACGATGGCGGCGGCCACCGGCGTGATCGCCGCCGCGGGCGGCGCCGCCCACGCGGACTCGGGCGCGCACGGCGCGAGTTCGGGTTCGCCCGGCGTACTCTCCGGCAACACGGTGCAGGCCCCGGTGCACGTGCCGGTGAACGTCTGCGGCAACACGGTGGACGTGGTCGGCGTCCTCAACCCGGCGATGGGCAACTCCTGCGCCAACAAGGGCGGCGGTGCCTCCGCGGGTCACGGCGGTTCGGGAGGCCACGGCGGGTCGCACGGCGGCTCGGGGAGCCACTCGGGGGGCCACGGCGGCTCGCAGGCCGGCGGTCACGCCACGGACTCGCCGGGCGTCGGCTCCGGCAACCACGTCGAGGTGCCGATCGACGTGCCGGTCAACGTGTGCGGCAACAGCATCGACGTCGTCGGCCTCCTCAACCCGGCCACCGGCAACGACTGCGACAACGGGGGCGGGGGCCGCACGACGCCCCCCGGCGACCACGAGACGCCTCCGGAGAAGCCGGGGAAGCCGGACAACCCCGGCACCCCCGGGACGCCGGACACCCCGGACACCCCGCCCGGCCCGCGCGACGACACTCCGGGCGACTCCCAGCCGGGCACCCGGCCGCAGGGCAACGCGTCGCTCGCCGAGACCGGCAACGGCCTGCCGCTGGGCCTCGCCCTGCCGGTGGGCGCCGGCGCACTGCTCGCGGGCACGGTGCTCTACCGCAAGGCCCGCCCCTCGGCGTGAGACGGGCACACCGGCACACGCAGCGGGCTCCGCGTCGGCGGGGCCCGCTCCGCGTCCACCTCCGTCACTCGCGCCCGACCGGGCGGCGGCGGATCACCAGGTGGCGCGCACCTGGCGGATGATCCGCCGCCGCAACCGCACCTTGCGGCTGCCGTCACGCAGCAGGGTCAGGCGGTACAACTCCCAGTGTCCGTACTCGGCATGGTCCGTGAGCTGACGTGCCGCCTCCTTGCGGGTGACCCCGCGCGGCAGGTACACATCGACAAATTCGTATTCCGGCATCGAATCTATTGTGCGGGCTGGGGCCCGGTACGGATAGCGTCTGCACCATGTCTGATGCTGCGCAGCCCACCGCTGCCGAGGTACGCGCCGCCGCCGAGGCGGTCAAGACCGCGCTCGACCGCCACCTGGCCGCGGTCGAACGCCGGTCGGGAGAGGAGGACCCGGCCGTCTACGACGCGTTCAACGAGCTGGCCGCGGCCGCGGAGGCGTACGACGAACTGCTCTACGACCGGTACGACGAGGTCACCCCCTTCGAGATCCCCGGCGAGGACACGCTCCCGCCGTACACGGGCCCCGAGGAGCCCAGCGCGCTGAGCGTCCTGATCCGCCGCGACTACGCCGTCGCCGAGCCGCAGCGCCTGATGGCGCAGGCCCGGCGGGTCGAGGCGGCGGACGAGGCGGGGACGGGCGCGGAGACCTCGGACACGGTGCACGGGGCGCTCGGCCTCCTCTTCGGCGAGTTCGAGCCGGACGAGATCGCCTCCCGGCACAAGGAGTTCGGTCTGGAGGAGGGCGACTCCACGCTCTGGGTGACGGCCGCGGACGAGAGCGCCGAACCCGGCGAATGGCTGGACGCTCCCTTCGAGCAGGTCGACCCGCAGCGGGTGGTCTGCCGTTTCGACGTCAGCGCGGTCTTCGACGAGGACTTCGACGACGAAGACGACGAAGACGACGACGCAGAAGACGCGGACTACGAAGACGGCGAGGGTGTCGACGGCGGTCTGGCCGATCTGGACGAGGACCTCGATGCCGATCTCGACCCGGACCTGGACGAGGGCCTGGACGACCTCGGGGAGGACGGGGAGGCGGCACGGCTGGACGCGGACCGCTGAGCCCCGGGCCGGCCGGAGAGAGCCCGGCCGGCCCCGTCGCCGTGGTCAGCCGATGACCGGGACCTGTGGTGCGAGCAGGACCGGCAGCCGGGTGGTCCGGGGCTTGGCCGGGATCTCCGCCACGGCGCGCGGGAGCGCCTGCTCCACGCCGTGCACCACGGACAGGTGCCGGGCGGCCCGCCCGAACGCGGTGTAGATCCAGGGGCGGCTGAGGGCCTGCACGGCGTCGCCCGGCAGGACCACGACCACCGCGGGCCAGCGGCCTCCCAGCGCCTGGTGGGCGGTGAGCGCCCAGCCGTGCCGCACGGACCCCTCCACCCGGTCCCTGGGGACGACCACGGTCCCGCCCGCGCACGACAGGTGCAGCCCCTCGGCGTCGGCCTTCACCACCCGGCCCGGCAGCACCCGCCCCGGCGCCGGGGTGTGGACGACACGGTCGCCGGGATCGAAGCCGCCGAAGCGGCCGGGGCCGGGGTTGAGGCGTTCCTTCAACGCGGCGTTGAGCACGCGCGTGCCCGCGGCGCCGCCGTGGCCCGGCGTGATCACCTGGGTCTCCTCGGCCGGGACGCCGATCGCGCGCGGCACCGAGTCCGCCACGAGCTGGACGGTGCGGTGCACGGCCTCGCCCGCGTCCCGCACCGGCACGATCACGATCTCCTTGCCGGGAGCCTCCACCTGGCCCAGCTCACCGATGCCGATGCCCGAGACCAGTTCGCCGAGCGGGCCGGGGTCGGGGCGCCGCGAGGCGATCTGGGGGCATACCCGGGCCGCCAACAGGTCCGCGAAGACCCGCCCGGGGCCCACGGACCAGAGCACCGCCGGGTCCCCGGTCAGCACCAGCCGGGCCCCGTCCGGCAGCGACTCCGCGAGCAGGGCGCCCGCCTCGACGTCGAGCTGCGGCGCGTCGACCACGACGAGCAGATCCAGGTCCAGCGCCCCGTCGGCGTCCCGCCCCGGACCCTCGGCGCCCGTCAGCAGCCCCGTCACGGTGACGGCGGCGGAAGCGTCGGGCCCCGGGGCGGCCGGGTCGGACGGCGGGGTGCCCAGCAGGGCGGCGAAGCGGTCGCGGCCGAGCGGGCCCGGCGCGGCGGCCCAGGCCCGCAGCCCCAGGGCGTGTGCCGCGCGCAGCAGGGCCACGGGCTCGGCCAGGGACGCCTCGCCGCCGGTGTGCAGGACCAGCCCGTGGTCCGCGACGGCGCGGATCAGGTCGGCGGCGGAGCCCGCGGCGGAGGCGGCGGCGGAGGCGGCGGCCTCCTCCCAGTCCGCGGCGGAGCCGTCCTGCTTGGGCGCCGAGTTGACCAGCCGGGCCAGACCGTCGGCGAGACTCTCCTCGGCGAGCGCGTACCGCTCCAGACCGATCAGCACCCGGACGGGGCGCTCCTCGCCCTCCTCGTCCCCGGCGTCGTCGCCGCCCGTGCCCTCCGGGGCGGCCGCCGGGGGACCGGGGCGGGTACCGGGCTCGTCCAGGGCGTCCTGGAAGGCGAGCGCCTCGCCCTCGGCCAGCGTGTCCTGCACGGCCGCGTCGGGGTCCGGGACACCCCGCTGGGCCAGCGTGGCGGTGAGCCGCGGCAGCTCCAGCGCCGTGTGCCCGGCCAGGGCCGCCTGCTCCAGCAGCCACACGGTGACCGCCCGGCCGCGCCGCTCGTCGTCCGGGCCGCATTCCGCGCCGAGCAGCGCGCGGGCGAACCCGTCGGCCTGCTCCGGCCGCACCGTGCCGACCCGGAGCAGTTGCCAGGGGTCGGCGCGCAGCGCGTCCTCCGCGCCTTCGCCGAGCAGCGCGGCGGTCTGCGGCGCCAGCGCCTCGGGGGCGCCGCCCTCGGCCAGCACGCGCCGCACCGACTCCACCGTCTGCGGGGCCGGCCCCGCGGGAGCGCCGCCGGCCGCCGCGGCCGGCTCGGCCGCCTCCGGCCGGGGCCGCCGTACCGGCTCGGGGGCGGGGCGGCGCGCGGGCTCGGGGGTGCCGAACACCGTGGCCGCCGGTTTCTCGCCGCTCTCCACGGCGCGTACGGCGGCCAGCAGGTCGGCCGCCGGGCCGCTGAGCTTGCCCCCGGCGTCGATCGGCCCCTGCTTCTCCGCCTTCCGCCGCTCGATCCGCTCCCGCTCGACGCGCTGCGCGGCCAGCTCGGCCTCGCCCTCGGAGACCTGCGCGGCCGTCCCGTCCGTGTCCGTGGAGTCCGGTGCGGGAGTCTCGCCTGTGTCCGTGGAGTCCGGTGCGGGAGTCTCGCCTGTGTCCCCGGAGTCCGGTGCGGCTGTCCCGCCCGCCTCCGCGGAGTCCGGTGCGGGCGTCACGTCCCCGCCCTCGGCGTCCGGTGCCGGGGGCTCCGCCGTGCCCGGGGTCTCCGGCCCGGTGTCCACGGCGTCCGTGGTGTCCTTCGAGGCGGGCTCGGGCTCCGTGCTCACAGCGTGCTCCAGTCGTGATCGGGATAGCGGTGCACGGGCGCCGACACGTCGTCGAGCGCCCGGCAGATCTCGTCAGGAAGACTAAGGGTCTCCACTGACAACGCCGCCGTGAGCTGCTGCGCCGTACGCGGCCCGATGATCGGGGCGACCACTCCGGGCCGGTCGCGGACCCAGGCCAGCGCCACCTGGAGCGGGGTCACCGCGAGCCCGTCCGCCGCCGTCGCCACCGCGTCCACGATGTGCCCGGCCGTGTCGTCGAGGTAGGGCTCGACGAACCGGGCCATGTGGTCCGAGGCGCCCCGCGAGTCGGGCGGCGTCGCGTCCTTGCGGTACTTGCCCGTGAGAACGCCCCGGCCCAGCGGGGAGGACGGCAGCAGGCCGATGCCCAGGTCCAGGGCGGCCGGCAGCACCTCCCGCTCCACGCCCCGCTGGAGCAGCGAGTACTCCATCTGGGTGCTCGCCACCCGGTTGCGCACCCCCGGCGCCGCGAGCTGCCAGGTCGCGGCCTTGGCGAGCTGCCAGCCGCAGAAGTTGGAGACCCCCGCGTAGCGCGCCCGGCCACTGCTCACCGCCACGTCCAGGGCGTGCAGCGTCTCCTCCAGCGGGGTGTGCGGGTCGAAGGCGTGCAGGTGCCACACGTCGACGTGGTCGGTGCCCAGGCGGGCCAGGGAGGCGTCCAGCGCGGAGAGCAGGTGGGCGCGCGAACCGTCGAAGCGGCGGTCCGGGTCCGGCACGCTGCCCGCCTTGGTCGAGATCACCAGGTCCCGGCGCGGCACCAGGCCCTCCATCAGGCGCCCGAGCAGGTACTCGGACTCCCCGTCGCCGTACACGTCGGCCGTGTCGACGAGCGTCCCGCCGGCCTCCCAGAAGGTCTTCAAGAGGTCCGCGGCGTCGTGCTCGTCCGTGTCCCGGCCCCAGGTCAGGGTGCCGAGACCGATGCGGGACACGCGCAGGCCGGTGCGGCCGAGATGCCTCTGCTCCATGAGCGCCGACATTACTGGCCACGGCGGGCGCTGTGGGGGCCTGTGGACAACCGATTTCCGCGCGCTAAGGTCGGGGCACCAGCCACGTTACTGATCGGTAAGGGGAATCGGCCATGCAGCTCGGGATCAACCTCGGCTACTGGGGTGCCGGAATGGACGCGGACAACCTGGCCGTCGCCCAGGAGGCCGACCGGCTCGGATACGCCGTGTGCTGGGCCGCCGAGGCCTACGGCTCCGACGCGGCCACCGTACTGACCTGGGTCGCCGCCCAGACCGAGCGCATCGACGTGGGCTCGGCCATCTTCCAGATCCCCGCCCGCCAGCCCGCCATGACCGCGATGACCGCCGCCACCCTGGACTCCCTCTCCAAGGGCCGGTTCCGCCTCGGCCTCGGCGTGTCGGGACCGCAGGTCTCCGAGGGCTGGTACGGCGTCAAGTTCGACAAGCCGCTCGCCCGCACCCGTGAGTACGTCGAGATCGTCCGCAAGGCGATGACCCGGGAGCGGCTGTCCTACGAGGGACGGCACTGGACGCTGCCGCTGCCCGACGGCCCCGGCAAGCCGATCAAGCTGACCGTGCACCCGCAGCGCGAGCACATCCCGCTGTACATCGCGGCCATCGGCCCGAAGAACCTGGAGCAGACCGGCGAGATCGCCGACGGCGCCCTGCTCATCTTCCCCTCCGCCGACCACCTGGAGGAGACCGCCGTCCGGCACCTGCGCGCCGGGCGCGAGAAGGCCGGCAAGACCCTCGACGGCTTCGACGTCTGCCCGACCCTCCCGCTCGCCCTCGGCGACGACAAGGACGTCGACGCCCTCGCGGACACCTTCCGCCCCTACACGGCGCTCTACGTCGGCGGCATGGGCAGCCGCAAGCAGAACTTCTACAACCAGCTCGCCCGGCGCATGGGCTACGAGCGGGAGGCCGCCGAGATCCAGGACAAGTACCTCTCCGGCGACAAGCAGGGCGCCGCCGAGGCCGTCCCGCACGAACTGATCGACCGGACGACGCTGCTCGGCTCCGTCGACCGCATCGCGGACCGGATGAAGGCCTACGCCGCGGCCGGCGTCACCACGCTGACCCTCGCGCCCGCGGGATTCACCCTGGACGAGCGGCTCGCCGCCCTGCGCGCCGGCACCGAGGCCCTGGAGCGCGCCGGACTGGCCTGACGCTGCGGGAAAGTTTCTGCGGCCGTGGTGGGGGCTCGGGGGTCTTCCCCGCCACGGCCGTCACGGGGAACAACGCGCCCACGCGCGCGGGGTTACGCCCCCTCGTGCGCCCGGTTTTCCTTCGTTCGGCGCAGTCGCCCGCCGCACCTGTTGCCGGGCTCCTCTTCCCGCACTTGACTCGTGCATCGCGGAGTGTGCGGAGCCTGCGGACCACGCAGCGGCAGAGAGGTGGCCCCCGATGCTTTCGGCCAAGAGCCTTTTCCAGGAGATCCTCGACAACGACGAATCGTTCCGTCTCTTCTGTTCCATCGCGGCCAGCGGCGAGTCCCAGGGCGGCTGGGAGAACGCGCGGATCGCCGCGCTGGTGCCGGAGAGCGAACGCGCCCTCGCTCCCAAGATCACCCGGCACGGCGCCGACGAGGACAAGCACGGCCGGATCTTCAACGCCCTGCTGAAGAAGCGCGGCCTCGAACCGGTCGACGTACCGCCCGAGACCGACTACACGATGCTCCTGGAGCGGCACGGCATCGGCCTCGCCCACGAGAAGCTCAAGGCCGACCAGCCGCTGACCGTACGGGACGTCATCACCTACCTCGCCCACAGCAGGGTCACCGAGCAGCGCGCCGCCGAACAGATGGCGATGCTCCTCAAGCACTTCGCCCACCACCCCGAGCTGGGCCGGGCGGTCCGGATGATCTCGGCCGACGAGGACAACCACCTCGCCTACTCCCACGAGGAACTGCTGCGCTACGCCGCCGCCGGGCACGGCCCGTACATCCGGCGCACCCTGCGCGAGTGCGCGCACGCCGAGATCCGCGTCCACCGCGACGTCAGTCTCGCCGTCATGGCCCGTATGGGGCGCATCCTCGGCTGGTCGCGCGCCAGGTCGGCGCTGCTCGCGGCCGGCATCCACGCGGTGTACGCCGCCGAGCGGGCGGCCGGCTGGCGGCGCATGGTCACGCTGCGGGCACCCGCGCGGCGCGACGCGCTCGGCGGACCCGCCGCCCCGGCCCCCGAGGTCGCCTGACCGGCCCGCGCGTTCCTACAGCCAGCCCCGGCGCTTGAACTGCCGGTACAGCAGCACCTCAAGGACGGCCATCAGCGCGATCACCGCCGGATAGCCCCCCACCCAGTGCAGCTCCGGCATGTGGTCGAAGTTCATGCCGTAGATCCCCGCCAGCATCGTGGGCACCGCCGCCATCGCCGCCCACGCGGAGATCTTCCGCATGTCGTCGTTCTGCCGCACGCTCGTCTGCGCCAGATGCGCCGACAGGATGTCCGACACCAGCCGGTCCAGGCTCTCCACCGACTCGTTCACGCGCGTGA
Organism: Streptomyces sp. NRRL F-5650; assembly: GCF_000721365.1. Taxonomy (NCBI): domain Bacteria; kingdom Bacillati; phylum Actinomycetota; class Actinomycetes; order Kitasatosporales; family Streptomycetaceae; genus Streptomyces; species Streptomyces sp. NRRL F-5650. Next base: position 120,602 of record NZ_JOGV01000013.1, read on the forward strand.
GGTGGTCGCTCACGTCCCGGAAGAACGGCCGCGCCCTGTCGTTCACGAACGGCACCGTGCCCCCGTACCCGCCCGTACCGGCCAGCCGCGCCAGCGGGGGCGCCAGCGGACCGGTCGCCCGGCGGAACTCCAGCACCTGCCGCTTGAAGGTGTAGATCCGCGACGCGGTGTGCCGCGAGCCGCCGCCCTCCGGCGAGAAGACCTCCGCCTCCAGCTCCTCCAGGTCCGTCTGGAGCTCGACCGCCACGTCCAGGTAGTGGTCGACGGTGGCGTCCGCTATCGCGTACAGCACCGCGGTGGGGCCCTTGCCGAGCAGTTCCGGCTCGTGCTCCAGCCGCCGCCGCACGGCCTTCAGCGGAGAGCCCCCGCCGTGCCGGACCACCACCGCGAACGCGTCACCCAGGAAGATCATCAGCTCACCGGTGGAGACCGCGTCGCTGTCCGGCTCGTACACCACGGGCTTCAGGACGGCGAAGACCGAGTCGTCGTACACCTCGAGCTTGGGCCGCTGGTGCGCCTTGAGCGCGTCCTCCACCGCCAGCGGATGCAGCCCGAACTCCTGGCTGACCAGGTCGAACTCCTCCGCCGTGGGCTCGTGCAGACCGATCCACACGAAGCCGCCCGCTCCCCGCGCCGCGCCGAGCGCGTCGGAGAGGTCCTCGGGCCCGTCCGCGCGGTGCCCGTCCCGGTAGATGGCACAGTCGACGATCACCGAACCCATTCTCCCCTCGCCCCGGCGCCGTCGCGCCCCGCCGTACGCCTACCCTGGCCGCATGCCCACGCTGATCCTGGTTAGGCACGGACGCTCCACCGCCAACACCGAGGGGCTCCTCGCCGGCTGGACGCCCGGCGTCGCCCTCGACGAGCGCGGCGCCGCACAGGCCGCCGCGCTCCCCGGGCGGCTCGCCGGCCTGCCGCTCTCCGAAATCGTCACCAGCCCCCTGCAGCGCTGCCAGGAGACCGTCCGGCCGCTGCTCGACGCCCGTCCCGGACTACGACCCCACACCGACGAACGGATCGGGGAGTGCCACTACGGCGACTGGTCCGGCCGCAAACTCGCCGAGCTCAAGGACGAGCCCCTGATGGAGGTCGTGCAGGCCCACCCCTCCGCCGCGGCCTTCCCCGGCGGCGAGTCGATGCGCGCCATGCAGACCCGCGCCGCCGAGGCCGTACGCGAGTGGAACGCGCGCGTGGAGCGCGACCACGGCGCCGACGCCGTCTACCTCATGTGCTCCCACGGCGACATCATCAAGTCCCTCGTCGCCGAGGCACTCGGTCTCCACCTCGACCTCTTCCAGCGGATCTCCGTCGAACCCTGCTCCGTCACCGCGATCCGCTACACCCGGCTGCGTCCGTTCCTCGTCCGCCTGGGCGACACCGGGGACTTCGCCTCGCTCGCGCCGCGCGAGGAGCCGTCCGGTGACGAAGCCCCGGTCGGGGGCGGTGCGGGCGCACCGTGATCGTCCGCCGCAGTAGGGTGAACCGGTCGCGGCAGTGTCCCCGATCCCGATCTTCCGCTTTCCCCGACTTCCATGGAGACAGGACGTGTCCCGTCAGGTGTTCCTCTACGACCAACCGGAACGTTTCGTGGCCGGTACGGTCGGACTGCCCGGGCGCCGTACGTTCTTCCTCCAGGCCTCCGCCGGCTCCCGGGTGACCAGCGTGGCCCTGGAGAAGACACAGGTCGCCGCCCTCGCCGAGCGCATGGACGAGCTTCTGGACGAAGTCGTACGGCGCAGCGGCGGCAGCACGGCCGTCCCCGCCACCGCACCCACCGGGCCCGCCGACACGGCGCCGCTGGACACCCCCGTCGAGGAGGAGTTCCGCGTCGGCACCATGGCGCTGGCCTGGGACGGCGAGGACCAGCGCATGATCGTCGAGGCGCAGGCCCTCGTGGAGCTGGACGCCGAGTCCGAGGAGGACCTGGCCGAGGCCGAGGAACGGCTCCTCCAGGACGAGGAGAACGGACCGCCCATGCTCCGGGTCCGCCTCACCGGCGCGCAGGCCAGGGCCTTCGCCAAGCGCGCCCTCGACGTCGTCAACGCCGGGCGGCCGCCGTGCCCGCTGTGCAGCCTCCCGCTCGACCCGGAAGGACACGTATGTCCGCGCCAGAACGGATACCGCCGCGGAGCGTGACCACCGACGCGGCGGACGCCGAGCTGCTCGCCCTGGGCGAACTGACCGTCCGCGGACGCATCCGTGACGCGTCCAACGCGGCGCTGTACTGCACGGTGACGCACGAGGGACGCGAGGCGGCCTGCGTCTACAAGCCGGTCGCCGGGGAGCGCCCGCTGTGGGACTTCCCCGACGGCACCCTCGCCCAGCGCGAGGTCGCCGCCTACGAGGTCTCCGAGGCCACCGGCTGGGGCCTCGTCCCGCCCACCGTGCTGCGCGACGGCCCGTACGGCGAGGGCATGGTCCAGCTGTGGATCGAGGCCGTCCCGGACACGGAACTGCTCGCCCTGGTCGACGAGGAGGAGCCGGGCCCGGGCTGGAAGGGGATCGCGCTCGCCGAGGTCGGCGAGGGCCGCACCGCCCTGCTCGTCCACGCCGACGACGCGCGGCTGCGCCGGCTGGCCGTCCTCGACGCGGTCATCAACAACGCCGACCGCAAGGGCGGCCACCTCCTGCCCGCGGCGGGGGAGCGGCTGTACGGCATCGACCACGGCGTCACCTTCAACGCCGAGAACAAGCTCCGCACCCTCCTGTGGGGCTGGGCGGGCGATCCGCTCACCGCGGAGGCCCTGTCGGTCCTGGACGGCCTCAGGGAGGCACTGAAGGACGGCGGCACCCTCGCCGCCCGGCTCGCCGCGCTCATCACCCCCGCCGAACTCGACGCCACGCGCGCGCGGGTCGACGCCCTCCTCACCTCCGGCAAGCACCCCGAACCCGGCGGCGAGTGGCCGGCGATTCCCTGGCCTCCCGTGTAGGCGCCCCTCGCACACCGGCCGGTTCCGCGCAAGAGCGCCTTACCGGTCATCCGGCCCGGTCCGGTTCGTGTACGGAACATCCGTCCGGTTAGGCTCATGACATGCATGCCTGGCCCGCTTCCGAGGTCCCCGCCCTGCCTGGTCAGGGCCGCGACCTGAGGATCCACGACACCGCGACCGGCGGCCTGGTCACCCTCGCCCCCGGTCCCGTCGCCCGCCTCTACGTCTGCGGCATCACGCCGTACGACGCCACCCACATGGGGCACGCGGCGACCTACAACGCGTTCGACCTCGTGCAGCGCGTGTGGCTCGACACCAAGCGGCAGGTCCACTACGTCCAGAACGTCACCGACGTGGACGATCCGCTCCTCGAGCGGGCCGTGCGCGACGGGGTCGACTGGACCGCCCTCGCCGAGCAGGAGACCGCCCTCTTCCGCGAGGACATGACGGCGCTGCGGATGCTGCCGCCGCGGCACTACATAGGCGCCGTCGAGGCCATACCCGGCATCGTCCCGCTCGTCGAGCGGCTGCGCGACGCGGGCGCGGCCTACGAGCTGGAGGGCGACGTCTACTTCTCCGTCGAGGCGGACCCGCACTTCGGCGGCGTCTCCCACCTCGACGCGTCCGCCATGCGGCTGCTCTCCGCCGAGCGCGGCGGCGACCCCGACCGGCCCGGCAAGAAGAACCCGCTCGACCCGATGCTGTGGATGGCCGCCCGCGAGGGCGAACCGAGCTGGGACGGCGGCTCCCTCGGCCGCGGGCGCCCCGGCTGGCACATCGAGTGCGTGGCCATCGCCCTCGACCACCTCGGCATGGGCTTCGACGTCCAGGGCGGCGGCTCCGACCTCGCCTTCCCGCACCACGAGATGGGCGCCTCGCACGCCCAGGCGCTGACCGGCGAGTTCCCGATGGCCAAGGCGTACGTGCACGCCGGCATGGTCGGTCTCGACGGCGAGAAGATGTCCAAGTCCAAGGGCAACCTGGTCTTCGTGTCGCAGTTGCGCCGCGAGGGCGTGGACCCGGCCGCCATCCGGCTCGCGCTGCTGGCCCACCACTACCGCTCCGACTGGGAGTGGACCGGCCAGGTGCTGGACGACGCCGTCGCCCGTCTCGACCGCTGGCGTGCCGCCGTCTCCCGCCCCGACGGCCCGCCCGCCGAGGCACTCGTCGAGGAGATCCGCGAGGCACTGTCCAACGACCTGGACTCCCCGGCCGCCCTCGCCGCGGTCGACCGCTGGGCCGCCCTCCAGGAGGCCTCCGGCGGCACCGACACGGGAGCCCCGGGAGTCGTCTCCCGCGCGGTGGACGCCCTCCTCGGCGTGGCGCTGTAGGCGTTCCCCGGCCGCGGGCTGTCGCCGTAACCCGCTTCGAACGACCGAGGGGCGCTCCCACCAGGGAAGCGCCCCTCGGTCCCGGTGAGCCTCAGTCCTCGGAGGACTCCTCGTCCTCCCCGCCCGCCTTCGGCGGCTTGGGCGGCCGGGTCCGCCCGCTCGGGTTCTCCCGGAGGAACGGCGCCCCGGACGGCCCGTCACCCCCGTCCGCCGTGGCGTGCCCGCCGGGACCCCCGGGCCCCGGCCCGGCGCCGTCCCGCCGCCGCAGGTACCGCTCGAACTCCCGCGCGATCGCCTCGCCCGACGCCTCCGGCAGTTCCGCCGTGTCCCGGGCCTCCTCCAGCGACTGCACGTACTCCGCGACCTCGGTGTCCTCGGCGGCCAACTGGTCGACCCCGACCTGCCAGGCACGCGCGTCCTCGGGCAGCTCGCCCAGCGGGACCCGCACGCCGATCAGGTCCTCCAGCCGGTTCAGCAGGGCCAGCGTGGCCTTCGGGTTCGGCGGCTGCGAGACGTAGTGCGGCACCGCGGCCCACAGCGACACGGCCGGAACGCCCGCGTGCGTGCACGCCTCCTGGAGGATGCCGACGATGCCCGTGGGCCCCTCGTACTTGGTCTCCTCCAGGTCCATGCGCCGGGCCAGGTCCGCGTCCGACGTCGTCCCGCTGATCGGGACCGGCCGGGTGTGCGGCGTGTCGCCCAGCAGGGCGCCCAGGACCACCACCAGCTCGACGCCCAGCTCATGGGCGAAGCCGAGCAGCTCGTTGCAGAACGAGCGCCAGCGCATCGACGGTTCGATGCCCCGCACGAGCACCAGGTCGCGCGGTTTCTCACCGCCCACCCGGACCACCGAGAGCCGCGTCGTCGGCCAGGTGACCTTGCGGACGCCGTCCTCGATGAAGACCGTGGGACGGTTGACCTGGAAGTCGTAGTAGTCCTCGGCGTCCAGTGCCGCGAACACCTCGCCCTTCCACTCCCGGTCGAGATGCGCGACCGCGGTGGAGGCGGCGTCACCGGCATCGTTCCAGCCCTCGAACGCGGCCACCATGACCGGGTCGACCAGCTCGGGAACCCCCTCGAGCTCGATCACCCAGCGCCTCCTTCCGACGTGCCCTCGCGTACCCCCCAACCTTACGGCGTGCCGAGGGGCCGCCCGCAGCCCCTTTGCACGGGGCAGTGAACGGATCACTGCCCCGTGCCCGGTGTCCGGACACCCGCCGCCGTCGGAACGCGGGGGCCTACTTCCGGTCGAGCACGTCCTGCACCCGCGCGCGGACGTCGTCCGTGGCCAGGCCGCGGATCGTCAGCGTCGTACGGCGGCGCAGCACGTCGTCCGCCGTCTCGGCCCACTCGTTGTCCCGGGCCCACACCACCTGCGCCCAGATCTCCGGGGCGTCCGGGTGGACCCGCTGCGCCAGTTCCGGGCTCTCGTTGGCGAGCCGGGCGATGTCGAAGGCGAGCGAACCGTAGTGCGTGGCCAGGTGCTTGGCGGTGTCCGCCGCCATGCGCGGACCGGGCGCCGAACCGTCGACCAGCAGCCGGTGGGCCACCGCGCGCGGGTTGGCGACGCCGGGCAGCGGCAGCTTCTTCGGCAGCGACGCGATCGGCTCGAAATCGTCGCCCAGGGGGTGGCCCGGCAGCGACTCCAGCTTCTTCATCACCGTACGGCCGATGTGGCGGAAGGTGGTCCACTTGCCGCCCGCGACGGACAGCATCCCGCCGCGGCCCTCGGTGACGACCGTCTCGCGCTTGGCCTTCGCCGTGTCACCGGGACCGCCCGGCAGCACCCGCAGGCCCGCGAAGGAGTACGTGACGAGGTCCCGGTCGAGCTGCTGGTCGCGGACGGAGAACGCGGCCTCGTCGAGTATCTGGGCCACGTCCTTGTCGTTGACCGCGACGTCCGCCGGGTCGCCCTCGAACTCCTCGTCGGTCGTGCCGAGCAGCAGCATGTCCTCCCAGGGGAGGGCGAAGGTGATCCGGTACTTGTCGATCGGGGTGGCCAGCGCCGCCTTCCAGGGCGCCGTGCGCTTGAGCACCAGGTGCGCGCCCTTGGACAGGCGGATGGACGGCGCCGCGGCCGGGTCCTCCATGCGGCGCAGGTGGTCGACCCACGGGCCGGTGGCGTTGAGCACCAGACGGGCGTTCACCCCGAACTCGTCGCCGGACAGCCGGTCCTTCAGCTCGGCTCCGGTCACCCGGCCGTTGGTGAAGCGCAGCCCGGTGACCTCGGCGTGGTTGAGGACGACCGCGCCGGACTCGACCGCCGCGCGGACGGTCATCAGCGCCATGCGGGCGTCGTTCATCTGGTCGTCGCCGTACACGGCCACGGCCTTGAGGTTCTCGGTGCGCAGCTCCGGCACGTCCTGCGCGGCCTTCGCGGGGGAGAGCAGGTGGCCTACGCCGTCGCCGAACGCGGACAGCGCCGAGTACGCGAAGACACCCGCCCCGAGCTTCGCCGCGCCGTGCGGCCCGCCCTTGTACACGGGGAGGTAGAAGGTGAGCGGGTTCGCCAGGTGGGGGGCCACCTGGCGGGAGACCGCACGGCGTTCGAAGTGGTTCTCCGCCACCAGCTTCACCGCGCCGGTCTGCAGGTAGCGCAGTCCGCCGTGGAGCAGCTTGGAGGAGGCGGAGGAGGTGGCGCCGGCGAAGTCGCCGGCGTCGACCACGGCCACCCTGAGGCCGGACTGCGCGGCGTGCCAGGCGGTGGAGATGCCCAGGATGCCGCCGCCGATCACGAGAAGGTCGTACGACGCCTTGGAAAGCTGCTCCCGGGTCTCGGCCCGGCTCGGGTTCGAGCCGGAGGCCGGGTGCGTACCCAGGGCAGGCACGGACTGCAGGGTGGACTGAGTGGTCATTGCGGTTCTTACTCCTCGTCCTCGAGCCAGCCCATGGTCCGCTCCACGGCCTTGAGCCAGCTCTTGTACTCACGGTCGCGGGTGTCCGCGTCCATGCGGGGGGTCCACTCGGCGGCCCGCCGCCAGTTGGCGCGCAGGTCGTCGGTGCTGTTCCAGAAGCCGACGGCCAGGCCGGCGGCGTAGGCGGCGCCGAGGCAGGTGGTCTCGGCGACCATCGGGCGCACCACGGGGGCGTCCACGAAGTCGGCGAGGGTCTGCATCAGCAGGTTGTTGGAGGTCATGCCGCCGTCGACCTTGAGGGCGGTCAGCTCCACCCCGGAGTCCTTCGTCATGGCGTCCGCGATCTCACGGGTCTGCCAGGCGGTGGCCTCCAGGACGGCGCGCGCGAGGTGCGCCTTGGTGACGTACCGGGTGAGGCCGGCGATCACACCGCGGGCGTCGGAGCGCCAGTACGGGGCGAACAGGCCGGAGAAGGCCGGCACGAAGTAGGCGCCGCCGTTGTCCTCGACCGTCAGGGCGAGGGTCTCGATCTCGGCGGCGGTGGAGATCAGGCCCATCTGGTCGCGCATCCACTGCACCAGCGAACCGGTGACGGCGATCGAGCCCTCCAGGGCGTAGACCGTGTCCTGGTCGCCGATCTTGTAGCCGACGGTGGTGAGCAGGCCCGAGTAGGAGTTGATCAGCTTGTCACCGGTGTTCATCACCATGAAGGTGCCGGTGCCGTACGTCGACTTGGTCTCGCCCTCGGAGAAGCAGGTCTGGCCGAACAGGGCCGCCTGCTGGTCGCCCAGCGCCGAGGCGACCGGGATGCCGCCGAGCAGGTCGCCCAGCCGGCCGCCCTTGATCTCGCCGTACACCTCGGCGGAGGAGCGGATCTCCGGGAGCATCTGCATCGGCACGCCGATCGACTCGGCGATCCGCTCGTCCCACGCCATGGTGTGCAGGTTCATCAGCAGGGTGCGCGAGGCGTTGGTGACGTCGGTGACGTGCTTGCCGCCGTTCACCCCGCCGGTCAGGTTCCAGATGACCCAGGTGTCCATCGTGCCGAAGAGCAGGTCGCCCGCCTCGGCGCGCTCGCGCAGGCCGTCGACGTTGTCGAGCAGCCAGCGGGCCTTGGGACCGGCGAAGTAGGAGGCCAGGGGAAGGCCGGTCTCGCGGCGGAAGCGGTCCTGGCCGACGTTGCGGCCGAGCTCCTTGCACAGGGCGTCGGTGCGGGTGTCCTGCCAGACGATCGCGTTGTGGACGGGCTCACCGGTGTTCTTGTCCCAGACGAGCGTGGTCTCGCGCTGGTTGGTGATGCCGATGGCCTTGATGTCGTCGCGGGTGATGCCGGCCTTCTCGACGGCACCGGCGACGACCTCCTGGACGTTGGTCCAGATCTCGGCGGCGTCGTGCTCGACCCAGCCGGGCTTGGGGAAGATCTGCTCGTGCTCCTTCTGGTCGACGGCGACGATGCGGCCGTCGCGGTCGAAGACGATGCAGCGCGAGGAGGTGGTGCCCTGGTCGATCGCGGCGATGAAGGGGCCTGCGGTGTGGGCGTCGGTCACTGTGTGCTCCTGGGGTTCCGTGGTGGGTGGCCGGTGCGTACGGCGCGTGGTCTGCGGCTCGATGATCGCCGGGCGGGGGCCCGTTCAGGCGAACGCGACGTTGTAGACACCTCCGGCGATCGCACCGCCGATCAGCGGACCGACGACCGGGATCCAGGCGTAGGACCAGTCGGAGCCGCCCTTGTTCGGCAGGGGCAGCAGGGCGTGCACGATGCGCGGGCCGAGGTCGCGGACCGGGTTGATCGCGTATCCCGTCGGGCCACCGAGCGACAGACCGATCGAGACGACCACGAACCCGGTGATCAGCGCGCCCAGGACGCCGAGGCCGTTGCCCTCGTCGTTGAGGCCCTGGGTGAGGATGGCGAGCAGCAGCACGAACGTGCCGATGATCTCGGTGGCGAGGTTCTGGACCGTGTGCCGGATCTCGGGGCCGGTGGAGAAGACGCCCAGGACCGGGCCGGCGCCCTTCTCCTGCGCCTCGACGGACTTGGCCGTGTCCTGCGCACCGGGACCGCCGACGATCTCCCGGTCGGTGAGGTGGGCCTGGAACTGGCCGTAGTACGCGACCCAGACCAGGACCGCGCCGATCATGGCGCCGAGGAGCTGACCCGCGAAGTAGGTCGGGGTGTTGCTCCAGTCACCGTCCTTGATCGCGATGCCGACCGTCACGGCCGGGTTGAGGTGCGCGCCGGAGAGCGGACCCGATATGTACGCCGCCGTCATGACCGCGAAGCCCCACCCGAAGGCGATGGCGACCCAGCCGGCGTTGCGCGCCTTGGAGGCCTTGAGCGTCACGGCGGCACACACGCCGCCGCCGAGCAGGATGAGCAGGGCGGTACCGATGGTCTCGCCGATGAAGATGTCGGAGCTGGACACCCGCGACTCCTTTGTCCTTCGTCCAGGGGAAGCCGAACCCCCGGGTCCCTCCGGGTGTTCCGGCGCCCTCGGTGTGAGAGCGATGGCGGCCCTTGGCACTGCGCACACTCTAACGCGTATTGCCGGTAGGTGTTCGACAATGCCGACCGATGGACGCGAGTCTCGTTCGACGTCACGCGCGCGTCAAGAGCTCTGTTATCGAAAGCACGATCGTTATTGATCGCCAGGGGTTATCGATGCGCCGTGCCGGTCTCCGGTGCCGGTCTCCGGTGCCGGTCTCCGGTGCCGGCCTCAGACGCCGGTCTCCGGCCGGCACCGGAGACCGGCACCGGCCGGCCCGCCCCGGGGGAAAAGCGGGCGCGGGAACGCCGAGGGCCGGAACACCCTCGGTGTCCCGGCCCGTGTCCGTCGCGCGCCGCGCCCCTGTGACCGCCTCGCGCCTAGAACCGCCCCGCGCCCAGGTCCCGCGACACCGCGCGGGCGCAGTCCCGTACCGCCGCGACCAGCTCGGGCCGCAGCTCGCCCTCGCGGCACAGCCGCTCCACGGCCCCCGTGATGCCGACCGCGCCCACCGGCATCCGCCTGCGGTCGTGGATGGGGGCGGCGACGGAGGCGATGCCCTCCCAGGTCTCCTCGACGTCGGCCGCGTACCCGCGCGCGCGGGTGATGTCCAGGACATGCTCGAAGTCGTCCGGCTCACAGACGGTGCGGTCCGTGAACGCCTTGCGGTCCGCCTCCAGCGCCTCGCTGTGCGCCACCGGGTCGTACGCCGACAGCACCTTGCCCAGCGCCGTCGAGTGCAGCGGCTGCATGGCCCCGATCTCCAGGACCTGCCGGCTGTCGTCGGGCCGGAAGACGTGGTGCACGATCAGCACGCCCTGCTGGTGCAGGACGCCGAGGTGGACGCTCTCGCCGCTGGAGCGGGCCAGGTCGTCCGTCCACACCAGGGCGCGGGCCCGCAGCTCGTGCACGTCCAGGTAGGTCGTGCCCAGGCGCAGCAGTTCGGCGCCGAGCTGGTAGCGCCCCGAGGCGTCGTCCTGCTCGACGAAGCCCTCCTGCTGGAGGGTGCGCAGGATGCCGTGCGCGGTGCCCTTGGCCAGACCCAGTGACGAGGCGATGTCCGACAGGCCGAGCCGCCGCTCGCCGCCCGCGAGCAGGCGCAGCATCGCGGCCGCCCGCTCGAGCGACTGGATGTTCCGTGCCATCGACGTACTGCCTCCGTCCCCTTCGAGTGCCGACCTCGGCGTCGCAGACGCTGTTCGGCAATGCCGAACACTACCGGTCCATGCCGACCTCCCGCTAATGGTCGGCGGGCAACTGTTGCACTTCGGCCACCTCCGCGTGACCGCGGCCGCCCTCCGCCAGGCGCGGGCACCGGCCCCCCGGGCCCCCGCCGCCGGGGGCCGTCCGGGCAGGCGCGCTCGTCCGTTCGGCCGGTATTCACCCCGTCGGCCCCGTCCGTCTCGTGGACGCCCTGACCATCGGCGCCCGGACCCGGCTACCCTGGCGGCGTGCGTTCTCCCCGGGACGTCGACGACGGACGGCACCGGGGCAGAGGCAAAGCCGACAGCCGTCGCATCCTAGGGAGCCCATTCATGGCCTCGTCGCCATCCACCCCGCCCGCCGACACCCGCACCCGCGTGTCCGCCCTCCGAGAGGCCCTCGCCACCCGCGTGGTGGTCGCCGACGGCGCGATGGGCACCATGCTCCAGGCGCAGAACCCCACGCTGGACGACTTCCAGCAGCTCGAAGGGTGCAACGAGGTCCTCAACGTCACCCGCCCGGACATCGTCCGCTCGGTGCACGAGGAGTACTTCGCCGCCGGAGTCGACTGCGTCGGCACCAACACCTTCGGCGCCAACCACTCCGCCCTCGGCGAGTACGACATCGCCGAACGCGTCCACGAACTGTCCGAGGCCGGTGCCCGCGTCGCCCGCGAGACCGCCGACGCGTTCACCGCCGGGGACGGGCGGCAGCGCTGGGTCCTCGGCTCGATCGGCCCCGGCACCAAGCTCCCCACCCTCGGCCACGCCCCGTACACCGTCCTGCGCGACGCCTACCAGCGCAACGCCGAGGGCCTGGTCGCCGGCGGCGCCGACGCGCTGCTCGTCGAGACCACGCAGGACCTGCTGCAGACCAAGGCCTCCGTGCTCGGCGCCCGGCGCGCCCTGGACGCCCTCGGCCTGGACCTGCCCGTCATCGTCTCCGTCACCGTCGAGACGACCGGCACCATGCTGCTCGGCTCGGAGATCGGCGCCGCGCTGACTGCGCTGGAGCCGCTCGGCATCGACATGATCGGCATGAACTGCGCCACCGGCCCCGCCGAGATGAGCGAGCACCTGCGCTACCTCGCCCGCCACGCCCGCATCCCGCTGACCTGCATGCCCAACGCCGGCCTGCCCGTCCTCGGCAAGGACGGCGCCCACTACCCGCTGACCGCGCCCGAGCTCGCCGACGCGCACGAGACGTTCGTGCGGGAGTACGGCCTGTCGCTGGTCGGCGGCTGCTGCGGCACGACCCCCGAGCACCTGCGCGAGGTGGTCGAGCGGGTCCGCGGCACCGAGCCCACGCCGCGTGATCCCCGCCCGGAGCCCGGCGCCGCCTCGCTCTACCAGAGCGTGCCGTTCCGGCAGGACACCTCCTACCTGGCCATCGGCGAGCGCACCAACGCCAACGGTTCCAAGAAGTTCCGCGAGGCCATGCTGGACGGCCGCTGGGACGACTGCGTGGAGATGGCGCGGGACCAGATCCGTGAGGGCGCGCACATGCTCGACCTGTGCGTGGACTACGTGGGCCGCGACGGCGTGGCCGACATGGAGGAGCTGGCCGGCCGGTTCGCCACGGCTTCGACGCTGCCGATCGTGCTGGACTCCACCGAGGTGGAGGTCATCCGGGCGGGCCTCGAGAAGCTCGGCGGGCGCGCGGTGATCAACTCGGTGAACTACGAGGACGGTGCGGGCCCCGAGTCCCGCTTCGCCCGGGTCACCAGGCTCGCCCGCGAGCACGGCGCCGCGCTGATCGCCCTGACGATCGACGAGGAGGGGCAGGCCCGGACGGCGGAGAAGAAGGTCGAGATCGCCGAACGGCTCATCGACGACCTGACCGGGAACTGGGGCATCCACGAGTCCGACATCCTCGTCGACTGTCTGACGTTCACGATCTGCACCGGGCAGGAGGAGTCCCGCAAGGACGGTGTGGCGACCATCGAGGGAATCCGGGAGCTGAAGAAGCGCCACCCGCAGGTGCAGACCACGCTGGGCCTGTCGAACATCTCCTTCGGCCTCAACCCGGCCGCCCGCATCCTGCTGAACTCCGTCTTCCTGGACGAGTGCGTCAAGGCGGGCCTGGACTCGGCGATCGTCCACGCCTCGAAGATCCTGCCGATCGCCCGCTTCGACGAGGAGCAGGTCACCACGGCCCTGGACCTGATCTACGACCGCCGCCGCGAGGGCTACGACCCGCTGCAGAAGCTGATGCAGTTGTTCGAGGGCGCGACCGCCAAGTCGCTGAAGGCGTCCAAGGCCGAGGAACTGGCCGCCCTCCCGCTGGAGGAGCGCCTCAAGCGCCGCATCATCGACGGCGAGAAGAACGGCCTGGAACAGGACCTCGACGACGCCCTGACCGAGCGACCCGCCCTCGACATCGTCAACGACACCCTGCTCGACGGCATGAAGGTCGTCGGCGAACTCTTCGGGTCCGGGCAGATGCAGTTGCCGTTCGTGCTGCAGTCCGCCGAGGTCATGAAGACCGCGGTCGCCCACCTGGAACCGCACATGGAGAAGACCGACGACGACGGCAAGGGCACGATCGTGCTGGCCACCGTCCGCGGCGACGTCCACGACATCGGCAAGAACCTCGTCGACATCATCCTGTCCAACAACGGCTACACCGTCGTCAACCTCGGCATCAAGCAGCCCGTCTCGGCCATCCTGGAAGCCGCCGACGAGCACAAGGCCGACGTGATCGGCATGTCCGGGCTCCTGGTCAAGTCCACCGTGATCATGAAGGAGAACCTGGAGGAGCTCAACCAGCGCAAGCTGGCCGCCGACTACCCCGTCATCCTCGGCGGCGCCGCCCTCACCCGCGCCTACGTCGAGCAGGACCTCCACGAGATCTACGACGGCGAAGTCCGCTACGCCCGTGACGCCTTCGAGGGGCTGCGCCTGATGGACGCGCTCATCGGCATCAAGCGGGGCGTGCCCGGCGCCAAGCTGCCCGAACTCAAGCAGCGCCGGGTACGGGCCGCCACCGTCGAGATCGAGGACCGGCCCGAGGAAGGCAGCGTCCGCTCCGACGTGGCCACCGACAACCCCGTCCCCGAGCCGCCGTTCCGCGGCACCCGCGTCGTCAAGGGCATCCAGCTCAAGGAGTACGCCTCCTGGCTCGACGAGGGCGCCCTCTTCAAGGGCCAGTGGGGCCTCAAGCAGGCCCGCACCGGCGAGGGACCCTCGTACGAGGAACTGGTCGAGTCCGAGGGCCGCCCCAGGCTGCGCGGGCTGCTCGACCGGCTCCAGACGGAGAACCTGCTGGAGGCGGCCGTGGTGTACGGCTACTTCCCCTGCGTCTCCAAGGACGACGACCTGATCGTCCTCGACGACGACGGCAACGAGCGCACCCGGTTCACCTTCCCGCGCCAGCGCCGCGGCCGGCGGCTGTGCCTGGCGGACTTCTTCCGCCCGGAGGAGTCCGGCGAGACCGACGTGGTCGGCTTCCAGGTCGTCACCGTCGGCTCCCGCATCGGCGAGGAGACGGCCCGCATGTTCGAGGCCAACGCCTACCGCGACTACCTCGAACTGCACGGCCTGTCCGTCCAGCTCGCCGAGGCCCTCGCCGAGTACTGGCACGCACGCGTGCGCTCCGAACTCGGCTTCGCCGGGGAGGACCCGGCCGACATGGAGGACATGTTCGCCCTGAAGTACCGGGGCGCCCGCTTCTCCCTCGGCTACGGCGCCTGCCCCGACCTGGAGGACCGCGCCAAGATCGCCGCCCTGCTGGAGCCGGAGCGCATCGGCGTCCACCTGTCGGAGGAGTTCCAGCTCCACCCCGAGCAGTCCACCGACGCCATCGTCATCCACCACCCGGAGGCGAAGTACTTCAACGCCCGCTAGCCAGGCGCCCCGCCCCCGCTCCACCGGCCACACCGGGCGTTCGCGTCCCGCACGACGTACACTGGTCGGTCCACCGCAGGCCGGCTCCCTCGTGGGAGCCGGCCTGATCGTCCCTCAAGGAGGTACGTGGATGACCAGTACGGTCCCCGCGCTCGGAACCCGTACGGCCGAAGGCTCCGCCCTGCAAGCCGTGCTCCTCGACATGGACGGCACCCTGGTGGACACCGAGGGCTTCTGGTGGGACGTCGAGACGGAGGTCTTCGCCTCCCTCGGCCACACCCTGGACGACTCCTGGCGACACGTCGTGGTCGGCGGCCCCATGACCCGCAGCGCGGGCTTCCTCATCGAGGCCACCGGCGCCGACATCACCCTCGCCGAGCTGAGCGTGCTCCTCAACGACGGCTTCGAGGAGCGCATCGGCCGCGACCTGCCGCTCATGCCCGGCGCCGCCCGGCTGCTCGCGGAACTGTCCGCCCACGACATCCCCACGGCCCTGGTCTCCGCCTCGCACCGGCGCATCATCGACCGCGTCCTGAAGTCGCTCGGCCCCGAGCACTTCGCCCTCACCGTCGCCGGCGACGAGGTGCCGCGCACCAAGCCCCACCCCGACCCGTACCTGGCCGCCGCGGCCGGACTCGGCGCGGACCCGGCCCGCTGCGCCGTCGTCGAGGACACCGCGACCGGGGTCGCCGCCGCCGAGGCCGCCGGCTGCCACGTCGTGGCCGTACCCTCCGTCGCCCCCATCACCCCCGCCGCCCGGCGCACGGTAGTCACCTCCCTGGAAGAGGTCGACCTGACATTTCTGCGCGGCCTGATGACACAAATGCGCTAGGCGTTCACCGAGCGTGCAGCCGCGTTAAGCGGCAATTCCGGGAACGGCCGGCCCGCGCGGCCCCACCGCTGTTCCCACGGCTTTTTCCGCCACCCGGCATGGCCGAATTCCGGCACCGACGGCCGAAGACCAAGTGTGACGTTCGACACGCGTCCGGGGGTCGACAGGGGGTCTGCGGGTGTGCCACACCCGGGTCGGCCAACGTTGTCGAGGGGCCTTTGTGTCCTGATTGGTGAAACCCTGCACTAATCCTTCCACTGTCGGGTTTTCGGTGTGTCCACACCCGGTTTCGCTCCGTGATGAGCCCTCAACTCCGGTGGCTGCGAACCCCCGTGCGGGCGCGGACTAATCTCGTCGCGAGAACATCGGCCACTACCCCCGTGATCCGCCGCGACACCCCTGCATGCCGGATACACGGACCGACAGCTCTGGAGAAACTCGAGCATGAACCGCAAGACTTTGGTGCTGCCGGCCGTCGTCGGCCTGCTCGCGCCGGTGCTCGCCGCCTGCGGAGGATCGGACAGCGGCAGCGGCGACGGTGACGCGATCGTCGTCGGCACCACGGACCGGTTCAGCGTCTCGGACGAGATGACCGCGCCCTTCGACCCCGCCTACGCCTACGACGTCGGCGCCTGGAACATCATGCGCCAGACCTCGCAGACGCTGATGGTGATGCCCCGCGGCGACGGCCAGCCCGTGCCCGAGGCCGCCCAGCAGTGCGGGTTCACGGACACCGGCAACGAGCGCTACGCGTGCACCCTGCGCGACGGCCTGAAGTTCGCCAACGGCGACCCCGTCACCGCCGAGGACGTGAAGTACTCCATCGAGCGCGTGCGGAAGATCCACGCGGACACCGAGGTGGCGTCGCTGCTGTCCACCGTGGACACCGTCGAGACGAAGGGCGACCGCGAGGTCGTCTTCCACCTCAACACCGCGGACGCCACCTTCCCGTTCAAGCTGTCGACGCCGGTCGCCGGCATCGTCAACCCGGACGACTACGAGAAGGACAAGCTGCGTGACGGCTTCGAGCTGACCGGCTCCGGCCCGTACACCATGAAGGCCGAGGTCAAGGGCGACGAGATGACCAAGGCCGTGTTCACCAAGAACCCCGAATACAAGGGGAGTCTCAAGGTGAACAACGACAAGGTCGAACTCGTGTCCTTCGCCGACGCCGAGGCCATGGGCAACGCCATCGACAAGGGCGACATCGACGTGATGACCCGCGCGATGACGCCGGAACAGGTCCAGAAGCTCTCCAAGGCCACGGACGGCGACGTCGGCCTGGTCGAGGTGTCCGGTCTCGAGATCCGCTACCTCGCCTTCAACACGGACGCCTCCACGGTCAAGGACAAGGCCGTCCGCCAGGCCATGGCCCAGCTCATCAACCGCAGCGAACTCGTCTCCGCGGTCTACGGGTCCCAGGCCGAACCGCTGTACTCGATGGTCCCGGCCGGCATCACCGGCCACTCCAACTCGTTCTTCAACAAGTACGGCGACCCCAGCGTCGCCAAGGCGAAGGCGACGCTGGAGGACGCGAGCATCACCACGCCGGTCAAGCTGACGCTGCACTACACGACGGACCACTACGGCGCCGCGACCAAGCAGGAGTTCGAACAGCTCCAGAAGCAGCTCAACGACAGCGGCCTGTTCGACGTCGACATCCAGGGCACGCCCTGGGAGAAGTTCCACCAGGCGGAGCGGGACCGCAAGTACGACGTCTTCGGCATGGGCTGGTTCCCCGACTTCCCGGACGCCGACAGCTTCATCGCGCCGTTCCTCGACAAGGGCAACACCCTGAACATGCCGTACGCCAACCCGGAGATCATCAACGACCTGATCCCCGCCTCCCGCGGCGAGGCCGACCGGCTCTCCGCGGTGGACAGCCTCACCGAGATCCAGGACATCACCGCCAAGGACGTCCCGCTGATCCCGCTCTGGCAGGGCAAGCAGTACGTCGCCACCCGCGACGACGTCACCGGCACGGCCTACCTCCTCAACTCCTCCTCCTCGCTCCAGCTGTGGGAGCTGGGCCGGGGCGTGAGCGGCTGACGCGGCACCGCACAGACCCGAAGGGCGCCCTCTTCCCGTCCGGAAGAGGGCGCCCTTCGCGTGGTGCGCGGACGCGGGGCGACGACCGCGTGCGGGGAGCGGCTACTGCGCGCCCGGACGGACCAGACCGCTCTCGTACGCGTACACCGCCGCCTGAACCCGGTCCCGCAGGCCCAGCTTGGTCAGCACATGACCCACGTGCGTCTTGACGGTCGTCTCGCTGACGAACAGGTCCGCGGCGATCTCCGCGTTGGACAACCCGCGCGCCACCAGCTTCAGCACCTCCACCTCACGGTCCGTCAGCGTGTGCAGGGTGTCCGGCACCGGCTCCTCCCCGGAGGGCAGATGCGTGGCGTACTTGTCGAGCAGCCGCCGGGTGATGCTCGGCGCGAGCATCGCCTCACCGTTGGCCACCACGCGGATCGCCTGCACCAGCTCGTTGGCCGGGGCGTCCTTGAGCAGGAAACCGCTGGCCCCCGCCTTCAGCGCCTCCACCACGTACTCGTCCAGATCGAACGTGGTCAGCACCAGCACCTTCGCCGGACCGTCCCGCTCGGGCCCGGTGATCTGCCGGGTCGCCTCCACACCGTCCATCCGCGGCATGCGGATGTCCATCAGCACCACGTCGGGCTGCAGCGCCCGCACCTGGTCCAGGGCCTGGAGGCCGTCTCCGGCCTCGCCGACGACCGCCAGATCCGGCTCCGCCTCCAGAATCATCCGGAAGCCCGTGCGCAGCAGCGGCTGATCGTCGACCAGTAGGACGCGGATGGCCACGTAAGTCTCCTTCGATGGGACAGGCCCTAGTCCGGCCCCATTCTGCCCTGCTCGGCAGCGGCCGGATCGGCCGCCCTCACCGGCAGCGGATAGGGCGGGGGAGTGCCGCCGAACTCCGGACAGTGCGCCTGGTGGTCGCACCAGCCGCACAGCTTCGTGGGCCTCGGCCGCCAGTCACCCGTCTCGGTCGCCAGCCGGATCGCCTCCCACAGCGCCAGCAGCTTGCGCTCGACCCGCTCCAGGTCGGCCAGGACCGGGTCGTACGTGAGCACGTCACCACTGCCGAGGTAGACCAACTGCAGCCGCCGGGGAACGACCTTCTTCAGCCGCCACACCACCAGCGCGTAGAACTTCATCTGGAACAGGGCACTCTCCGCGTACTGCGGCCGGGGCGCCTTGCCCGTCTTGTAGTCGACGATGCGCACCTCGCCGGTGGGGGCCACGTCGACCCGGTCGATGATGCCGCGCAGCCGCAGCCCCGAGTCCAGCTCCGCCTCGACGAACAGCTCCCGCTCGGCCGGCTCCAGCCGGCTCGGGTCCTCCAGCGTGAACCAGCGCTCCACCAGCCGCTCCGCCTCGGACAGCCACCGCGCCAGCCGCTCGCCCTCCGGGTCGTCCGCGAACAGCTCGCCGACCTCCGGCCTGCTCTCCCGCAACCGGTCCCACTGGCCCGGCACCAGCGCCTTCGCCCGCGGCGCCGTCCGCTCGGCCGCCGGAGCGTCGAAGAGCCGCTCCAGCACCGCGTGCACCAGCGTGCCCCTGGTCGCCGCCTCACTGGGCTTCTCCGGCAGCCGGTCGATCACCCGGAACCGGTACAGCAACGGGCACTGCATGAAATCACCGGCCCGCGAGGGCGAGAGCGAGGCAGGCGGTGCCGCCACGGGCGCGGACGAGAGGGCCGGGGCCGTCGCGTCCGGCGCCACGGTCGCCGCGTCCCCCGGCGCACCCCTCTGATCCGCCTCCGCCGCCGGCCGGGCCCGTCCGCCGGCATCCACGGCGACATCCTCGGTACTCGTCTCCATGACCACAGACCATACGGCCGGCCACTGACAGCGACCCAGCCCCGAGGCCGTGACCCGTGTGACAGAAGGCAAGCACAGGGGTGCCGGGGCTGAACGGGCCGCGACGGACGCATACCATCGACACCAGACCCTCCCGACCGGCAGGACGGGAGACGCATCGAACGAGGGGACATCGTGGACGTGAGCGGCGGGAGCGGGCAGCCGCGGCCCGGCAACGAGGAGTCGGCCGAGCCCCAGGCACATCCCACGGCCCCGGCCGCCGACCCCACCGACGCCGCACGGCGCGGACCCACCGGCCCCCCGGCCCCGGCCCCCGGCACGCCCGCCTCGCCCGAGGCGCCCACGCCGCACGCCGCGACACCCGGCCCCGAGCGGCCCCAGGACGGCACACCCCCACCTCCCGGACC